>NZ_CP046509.1:437500-741956 GCF_009738185.1 Erwinia sorbitola
CGTACACAAAAATGCATTGCTGTGAGTTCGATGAGTAGGGCGGGACACGTGACATCCTGTCTGAATATGGGGGGACCATCCTCCAAGGCTAAATACTCCTGACTGACCGATAGTGAACCAGTACCGTGAGGGAAAGGCGAAAAGAACCCCGGCGAGGGGAGTGAAAAAGAACCTGAAACCGTGTACGTACAAGCAGTGGGAGCACCTTCGTGGTGTGACTGCGTACCTTTTGTATAATGGGTCAGCGACTTATATTCTGTAGCAAGGTTAACCGTATAGGGGAGCCGCAGGGAAACCGAGTCTTAACTGGGCGTTAAGTTGCAGGGTATAGACCCGAAACCCGGTGATCTAGCCATGGGCAGGTTGAAGGTTGGGTAACACTAACTGGAGGACCGAACCGACTAATGTTGAAAAATTAGCGGATGACTTGTGGCTGGGGGTGAAAGGCCAATCAAACCGGGAGATAGCTGGTTCTCCCCGAAAGCTATTTAGGTAGCGCCTCGTGAACTCATCTCCGGGGGTAGAGCACTGTTTCGGCTAGGGGGCCATCCCGGCTTACCAACCCGATGCAAACTGCGAATACCGGAGAATGTTATCACGGGAGACACACGGCGGGTGCTAACGTCCGTCGTGAAGAGGGAAACAACCCAGACCGCCAGCTAAGGTCCCAAAGTCATGGTTAAGTGGGAAACGATGTGGGAAGGCACAGACAGCCAGGATGTTGGCTTAGAAGCAGCCATCATTTAAAGAAAGCGTAATAGCTCACTGGTCGAGTCGGCCTGCGCGGAAGATGTAACGGGGCTAAACCATGCACCGAAGCTGCGGCAGCGATACGCAAGTATTGTTGGGTAGGGGAGCGTTCTGTAAGCCGTCGAAGGTGGCCTGTGAGGGCTGCTGGAGGTATCAGAAGTGCGAATGCTGACATAAGTAACGATAAAGCGGGTGAAAAGCCCGCTCGCCGGAAGACCAAGGGTTCCTGTCCAACGTTAATCGGGGCAGGGTGAGTCGACCCCTAAGGCGAGGCCGAAAGGCGTAGTCGATGGGAAACGGGTTAATATTCCCGTACTGGGTGTTACTGCGAAGGGGGGACGGAGAAGGCTATGTTAGCCGGGCGACGGTTGTCCCGGTTTAAGCATGTAGGCTTGAGTTCCAGGCAAATCCGGAACTCTTTAAGGCTGAGGTGTGATGACGAGGCACTACGGTGCTGAAGTAACAAATGCCCTGCTTCCAGGAAAAGCCTCTAAGCATCAGGTAACATCAATCGTACCCCAAACCGACACAGGTGGTCAGGTAGAGAATACCAAGGCGCTTGAGAGAACTCGGGTGAAGGAACTAGGCAAAATGGTGCCGTAACTTCGGGAGAAGGCACGCTGGCGCGTAGGTGAAGGGACTTGCTCCCGGAGCTGAAGCCAGTCGAAGATACCAGCTGGCTGCAACTGTTTATTAAAAACACAGCACTGTGCAAACACGAAAGTGGACGTATACGGTGTGACGCCTGCCCGGTGCCGGAAGGTTAATTGATGGGGTTATCCGCAAGGAGAAGCTCTTGATCGAAGCCCCGGTAAACGGCGGCCGTAACTATAACGGTCCTAAGGTAGCGAAATTCCTTGTCGGGTAAGTTCCGACCTGCACGAATGGCGTAATGATGGCCAGGCTGTCTCCACCCGAGACTCAGTGAAATTGAACTCGCTGTGAAGATGCAGTGTACCCGCGGCAAGACGGAAAGACCCCGTGAACCTTTACTACAGCTTGACACTGAACATTGAGCCTTGATGTGTAGGATAGGTGGGAGGCTTGAAGCGTGGACGCCAGTCTGCGTGGAGCCAACCTTGAAATACCACCCTTTAACGTTTGATGTTCTAACCTGGCGCCGTGATCCGGCGTGGGGACAGTGTCTGGTGGGTAGTTTGACTGGGGCGGTCTCCTCCTAAAGAGTAACGGAGGAGCACGAAGGTCAGCTAATCACGGTCGGACATCGTGAGGTTAGTGCAATGGCATAAGCTGGCTTGACTGCGAGAGTGACGGCTCGAGCAGGTGCGAAAGCAGGTCATAGTGATCCGGTGGTTCTGAATGGAAGGGCCATCGCTCAACGGATAAAAGGTACTCCGGGGATAACAGGCTGATACCGCCCAAGAGTTCATATCGACGGCGGTGTTTGGCACCTCGATGTCGGCTCATCACATCCTGGGGCTGAAGTAGGTCCCAAGGGTACGGCTGTTCGCCGTTTAAAGTGGTACGCGAGCTGGGTTTAGAACGTCGTGAGACAGTTCGGTCCCTATCTGCCGTGGGCGCTGGAGAATTGAGAGGGGTTGCTCCTAGTACGAGAGGACCGGAGTGAACGCACCACTGGTGTTCGGGTTGTCATGCCAATGGCATTGCCCGGTAGCTAAGTGCGGAAAAGATAAGCGCTGAAAGCATCTAAGCGCGAAACTTGCCTCGAGATGAATTCTCCCTGGGTCCTTGAGACCCCTGAAGGGACGTTGAAGACTACGACGTTGATAGGCCGGGTGTGTAAGCGCAGCGATGCGTTGAGCTAACCGGTACTAATGACCCGTGAGGCTTAACCTTACAACGCCAGAAGCGTTCTGGTGAGCGTTATGAGAGACGCGAAAGACAATTTTCAGCCTGTACCGGATAAAGAATTTATCTGTCCTCCTGCGGAGTCAATTCCGAAGGATTTTGTGCTGTGACAAGGCGACCAGCGAAGTGAGTGAAGGAGCATACACAGGTATGTGACTGAGCTTGCGAGCGCAGGCAACGCAGTCAGAGCGCAAAAGACACAGGACAGAGCACAGAATTTGCCTGGCGGCTTTAGCGCGGTGGTCCCACCTGACCCCATGCCGAACTCAGAAGTGAAACGCCGTAGCGCCGATGGTAGTGTGGGGTCTCCCCATGCGAGAGTAGGGAACTGCCAGGCATCAAACAACAAAGGGCGACATACGTGTCGCCCTTTAAAATTAAGTGTGCTGATATGGCTCAGTTGGTAGAGCGCACCCTTGGTAAGGGTGAGGTCCCCAGTTCGACTCTGGGTATCAGCACCAGTAATAAAGCGTGAGTTCGGTAAATCAAGAATTTGCCTGGCGGCTTTAGCGCGGTGGTCCCACCTGACCCCATGCCGAACTCAGAAGTGAAACGCCGTAGCGCCGATGGTAGTGTGGGGTCTCCCCATGCGAGAGTAGGGAACTGCCAGGCATCAAACGAAGAAAGAACCCCGACCGAAAGGCCGGGGTTTTTTTTCGTCTGTTGTTTGTCGGTGAGCTGCTCTTCAGTAGGACAGATGCGCCGGGAGCGCATCTGAACGGCGTGCAGCGCCGGCCCGTAGGGTGGCCCACAGGGAAGTGGGCCATAAACTGCCAGGCATCAAACGAAGAAAGAACCCCGACCGAAAGGCCGGGGTTTTTTTTCGTCTGTTGTTTGTCGGTGAGCTGCTCTTCAGTAGGACAGATGCGCCGGGAGCGCATCTGAACGGCGCGCAGCGCCGGCCCGTAGGGTGGCCCACAGGGAAGTGGGCCATAAACTGCCAGGTATCAGATAAAGAAAGAACCCCGACCGGAAGGCCGGGTTTTTTTTCGTCTGCTGTTTGTCGGTGAGCTGCTTTCAGGAGTAACTTTTTCCATCGGCGACTTGCCTGTAATGTAAGGCGATAAAAAAGCCCCCAGCCAGCGATGGATGGGGGCTTTTTGATGATATTTATTTTTTAAATCAGTGAATTACTTGGGAAAGGAAGGCGCGGGTACGTTCAGATTTAGGATTGGCAAAAAACTCCTGTGGAGGCGCTTCTTCCACGATCTCACCACGATCCATAAAGATCACCCTGTCTGCCACGGTACGGGCAAAGCCCATTTCGTGAGTTACACATAGCATGGTCATACCATCCTCTGCCAACCCAATCATGGTATCCAGTACCTCCTTCACCATTTCAGGATCCAGCGCTGAAGTCGGTTCATCAAACAGCATTATTTTCGGCTTCATACAGAGTGAGCGTGCAATAGCTACACGTTGCTGCTGTCCGCCGGAAAGCTGCCCGGGAAATTTATGTGCATGTTCAGCAATGCGCACACGCTCCAGATAATGCATTGCCAACTCTTCAGCCTCTTTCTTCGGGGTTTTACGTACCCAGATTGGCGCGAGAGTACAGTTCTGTAAAACGCTCAAGTGCGGGAACAGATTAAAATGCTGGAACACCATGCCGACTTCAGTACGAACACGTTCAATATTGCGCAGATCGTCGTTGAGTAAGGTGCCATCGACAACGATACGGCCCTGCTGATGCTCTTCCAGATGATTAATACAGCGAATCGTCGTTGATTTCCCGGAGCCGGAAGGGCCGCAGAGAACGATACGCTCGCGAGGTTTAACCTTCAGATTAATGTCTTTCAGTACATGAAACTGCCCGTACCATTTGTTCACATTTTCGAGCGTAATCATCATCGCGTCGTCAGATGAAGTAATAATTTGAGTCATTTTAAACCTCAGTGCGGTGTACGCCCGGTGTGGAAGCGCTTCTCCAGATACTGGCTGTAGCGCGACATGCTGAAACAGAAAATCCAGTAGACCAGTGCAGCAAAAACATAACCCTCTGTAGACATCCCCAGCCACGCCGGGTCGACGGTTGCCTGCTGCACGCTGCTGAACAGATCAAACAGACCGATGATGATCACCAGGCTGGTATCTTTAAATAGTGCAATGATGGTGTTAACCAGACCGGGAATAACCATCTTTAACGCCTGGGGCAGGATCACCAGCCCCTGGGTTTTCCAGTAGCCCAACGCCAGTGATTCTGCGGCTTCATACTGCCCTTTTGGTAAGGCCTGGAGACCACCACGAACCACTTCGGCAACATAAGCCGACTGGAACAGGATCACCCCGACCAGCGCACGTATAAGTTTGTCGATCGAGCTACCCTCTGCCATAAACAGCGGCAACATGACCGAAGACATAAACAGTACGGTAATTAGCGGAACACCACGCCAGAACTCAATAAACAGAACGCAGAGTGTGCGAACCACCGGCATACGTGAACGACGGCCTAGCGCCAGCAGGATACCTAAAGGTAATGCGCCTGCGATGCCCACTGAAGCGATAATCAGCGTCAGCGTCAGTCCGCCCCACTGGCGGGTTTCAACACGTTCCAGCCCCAGATAGCCGCCGTACAGCAGAAACCAGACAACTACCGGGTAGATAACCGCCCAGGCGGCAATGTACGTGCCACGTCGCGGCAGGCTTTTCAGGAACATCGGAACAATTGATAGCAGACCGATTACCAGGGCAAGATTGATGCGCCAGCGCAGTTCATGCGGATAGAGCCCATACATAAACTGTCCAAAACGCGCATGGATAAACACCCAACACGCACCTTCTTTCGTACAGTCAGCGCGCGTTTCACCAATCCAGTTAGCCTGGAAGACCAGCCAGTTCAGCGCAGGAGGAATAACTGCCCAGATTACCCACAGACAGAACAGCGTCAGCAGTGTGTTGCCCGGACTTGAGAACAGATTTTTTCTTGCCCACAGCACCGCGCGAGACAACGCGCTTGTCGGTACAGCGGGCGTTTCATGAGTGGTAACAGTCGTCATAATCCCGTTCTCTTAGCGCTCAACAAGGGCAATTTTGCGGTTGTAGATATTCATTAACAGCGAAATCGACAGGCTGATGATGAGATAGACACCCATCGTAATAGCAATGGTCTCAATGGCCTGACCCGTCTGGTTCAGTACCGTGCCGGCAAACAGCGACACCATATCGGGATAGCCAATCGCTGCGGCCAGCGAGGAGTTTTTCACGATATTAAGATACTGGCTGGTCAGCGGAGGGATAATTACGCGCATCGCCTGCGGGATAATTACCTGACGCAGTGTGACCGGGTTTGGTAGACCGAGAGAGCGGGCTGCTTCATGCTGGCCATGCGGAACAGACTGAATCCCGGATCGGATCACCTCAGCGATAAACGAAGAGGTATAGATCGACAGCGCCAGCGTTAACGCCGCCAGCTCTGGTATCAGGACAAATCCCCCACGGAAGTTAAAGCCGCGCAGCTCGGGAACATTCCAGTGCATCGGGCTGCCTGCAATCAGAAAGGCTACCAGTGGGAACAGCACCAGCATGATAATAGCCGCAGGCCAGGTACGGCGCAGCTGGCCAGTCTTTAACTGATGCTGTTTGTTATAGCGAAAAAGCCCAAATGTCATCACCAGTGCCAGCACCAGAGCGGCCAGAAAAGCTGCGCTTCCGGGCGCATATTCCGGCCAGGGTATATAGAGCCCGCGGTTACTGACAAAGGCAAGATCAAAGGCGTTAAGCGCCTGGCGTGGCCCCGGGAGATTGCGTAACACCGCAAAATACCAGAAGAATATCTGCAACAGAGGCGGGATATTACGGAATGTCTCAATATAAATATTCGAGATTTTCCGCAGCAGCCAGTTGTCAGACAAACGAGCCAGACCGATAAAAAAGCCAAGGAAAGAAGCAAAGACGATACACAGCGCAGAAACCAGCAGGGTGTTGGTGAGGCCCACCAGGAACACGCGAGCGTATGTATCGCCCTCAGTGTAATCAATCAGATGCTGGATAATACCGAAGCCGGCGCTACGTTCAAGGAAACCAAAACCGGACGTAATACCACGGCTTGCCAGGTTGATAATGGTGTTATGAATCAGATAACCAGCAACGGCAAGAACTACAGCGACCGCAATGATCTGGTAAAGCCAGGCGCGCACCGCAGGATTGCTGAATGAAAAATCCCTTTTCACGGTTGGGCGTTGAGACATGATGAAACCTCAGTGACGAAAATTCTGGCGTGGGCACCGACAGGCCGGTGCCCTGTATTCATGGGAATTAACGTACTGGTGGCGCGTACTGAATGCCGCCATTGTTCCACAGCGCATTCTGACCACGAGCAATTTTCAGCTGACTATCTTTTCCGACATTGCGGTCAAAGACTTCCTGATAGTTGCCAACCTGTTTAATGATGTTGTAAGCCCATTTATTGTCCAGCTTCAGATCTTTACCAAAATCACCTTCGGCACCCAGCAGGTGAGCCATATCCGGCGTTGAAGGTTTCGCTGTCATCTGATCAACATTCTTCGAGGTGATACCCATCTCTTCCGCATTCAGCATGGCGAACAGAGACCATTTAACGATGGTATACCAGTCATCATCACCGCGGCGTACAACCGGGCCCAGAGGCTCTTTAGAGATCACTTCCGGCAGAACGATAAACTCATCAGGTTTGCCCAGCTTGATACGCAGTGCATACAGCTGAGACTGGTCAGAGGCAAGGGTGTCGCAACGGCCGGTATCAAGGGCTTTAGCCGATTCATCAGAGCGGTCGAAGGTCACAGGGGTGTACTGCATTTTATTGGCTTTAAAGTAATCCGCCACGTTCAATTCGGTATCAGTACCGGCCTGGATACAGACAGTTGCGCCATCCAGTTCTTTAGCACTTTTCAAACCCGCTTTCTGATGCGTCAGGAAGCCGATACCGTCGTAGTAGTTTACGCCAGCAAAAATAAAGCCCATACCGCCGTCGCGAGACGAGGTCCAAGTGGTATTACGTGACAGGATATCTACCTCACCAGACTGCAACGCGGTGAAGCGCTCTTTAGCTGTCAGCGGGGTATATTTTACTTTTTCAGCATCACCAAACACTGCCGCAGCGGCGGCGCGGCAAACGTCTACATCAATACCGGTAAATTTACCGTTGGAATCCGCATAAGAGAAACCAGGCAGACCATCACTGATACCGCACTGTACAAAGCCTTTCTTCTTAATTGCGTCCAGCGTAGTGCCAGCATGAGCCTGATTTGCAACCGCAAACAGCGTTGCAGCGGCAACCATCGTGGAGAGCATCATCTTTTTCATAAAGCATCCTGTGTGGCTAATTCGTTTTGTTATGTTTAATGCACGCTTTGGTGCACTTTGCCTGTCTGTGGCCGGGGCCATCCATTGCTTTGCAAAGGTAATGCCAGATTTGCATCGCTCTGAATTTACTGAAGAGACTGACTGATAACGGGAAGTGACTTACAAGCAGGATTAATATCGCGCACCAGGACGGGGCAAAAATAGTCAGGATGGTCACAAATAGTGCAATAAGTTTCACTATATGGAAGCAGTGTGAGGACGGCGTCAATTTTTGTTACTGAAATGTAAAAGTACTTGCACAAACCAGCGCCCTGAGGCGCTGTTAAGTCAGGGCGGAGGTAGAAGATTAATAGAGAGAGTTAGCGCCTGCGGGGCGGGTTTTGAAGCGGCGATGCAGCCACATATACTGATTAGGCGCACGCATGATTTCGCGCTCGATCACCCGGTTCATATATTCAGCTGCCAGCTGTTCATTCTCGATAGGATAGTCTTTCAGCTCCGGCTGGATAACCAGTTCGTAGCCGCTTCCGTCTTCCTTACGAATCAGCACGACGGTAATTAATGCCGGTTTCGCCATACGTGCCAGCATCCAGGTACCGCTGGTGGTTGCGGCTTCAGGTACGGCAAACAGAGGTGCAAACACGCTCCCCTTAGGGCCATAATCCTGATCGGGCGCAAACCATACCGCTTCGCCCTGCTTAAGCGCCTGTACCATGCCGCGCAGGTCACGGCGGTTAATCATCGCCTTGTTGGAGCGCATACGTCCTTTAGTCTGTATCCACTCCATCAGCTTGTTATTGTGCGGACGATACATTGCCATCATTGGCTGGCAGATGCCCATCGCCCTGCCACCCAGTTCCAGCGACATAAAGTGCACACCAATAATAAGTGCACCACGTCCGCCACTCTGCGCCGCCTGCAAGTTTTCCAGTCCTGTAACAGTAAACCAACGCTTCACCCGACGATCGGACCAGAACCAGGCCATCCCTGTTTCGAGAAGTCCCATTCCGAGAGATTCAAAGTTTCCGACGATGAGGCGATCAAGCTGCTCAGGTTTGATATCCGGGAAACAGAGCTCCAGGTTACGACGAGCTATTGAGACGCGGCGCTTCATAAAGCGCATCGAGGTACGGCCCATCCAGAGGCCAAGTTTATTCAATACGGGATAAGGGAGCTGCACCAGAAGGAATAATACACTAACGCCAAACCAGGTCAGCCAGTAGCGCGGGCGCAGAAAGCTTCTCTGGAATTTTTTTGACTGCTTCATATTTGCTCATTTAGACATAAGGGACAGAGAATCAGTAACGCATAATGAAGGCAATCAGTTGCGATACAATGACTCAGACACCCGTTCATGATGATGGTTTAGCCACGACTCATATTTGGCAGTAATTTACATTCGCGAGATGTTACGTACTGCATTAAGTAGATAGCTCTACCCGTTCTTGTATACGACATCGTAATGAAGATTAACGTGGTGTTGCAAACAATAAAAAAGCGCCTACCCCATAAGGGTAAGCGCTTTAGATACAACATGATAGCCAGAGGCTATTAGTTCATGCCGTATTTTTTCAGTTTCTTACGTAGTGTACCGCGGTTGATGCCCATCATCAGGGCTGCACGGGTCTGGTTGCCACGGGTGTATTGCATCACCATGTCCAACAGAGGCTGTTCTACTTCAGCCAGTACCAGCTCATACAGATCATTTACATCCTGACCATTCAGTTGAGCAAAATAGTTCTTCAGTGCCTGTTTGACCGAATCACGAAGTGGCTTTTGGGTCACCTGATCCTGTGAATTCACGGTAGATACGGTCAGTACGTCAGAATTTACGCGTTGTTCGAACATAGTTCTGTCAGCTCTTTATTTCTAATTACGCAAGATTTTCGAAGTATGCCTCCAACGCCTCCAGCTGTTCGCTGGCATCCTCTATGGCGTTGAATGTGCGCCGAAACTGGTCGTTTGGGGCGTGCTCCTGCAGATACCAGGAGACGTGCTTCCGGGCAATACGGTATCCCTTGCGATGACCATAAAAGTCGTGCAGTTCCCGTAAGTGCCCGATGAGCAAGCGCTTTACCTCAGCCAGTGGCATCGGTGCCAGCAGCTCCCCAGTGTCCAGATAGTGCTGGATTTCCCGGAAGATCCACGGTCTTCCCTGAGCCGCCCGTCCTATCATCAGGGCATCAGCCCCCGTATAGTCAAGTACGGCTCTGGCTTTATGCGGGTCAGTAATGTCTCCATTCGCGATAACCGGAATGGATACGTTCTGCTTAACTGTCCGAATGCTGTCGTACTCAGCTTCGCCGTTGAACAAACACGCGCGAGTGCGTCCGTGAATTGTCAGGGCCTGAATACCACAGCGTTCAGCCAATTGGGCAATCTCTACACAGTTGCGGTTGTCGCTATCCCAGCCTGTGCGAATCTTTAAGGTGACCGGTACGTCAACTGCATTGACCACCGCTAAGAGGATAGACTTCACCAGCTCAGGGTGTTGCAGCAGTGCCGAACCTGCCATCTTGCGATTCACTTTTTTGGCTGGGCAACCCATATTGATGTCGATGACCTGCGCACCTGAAACTGCATTGATGCGCGCGGCTTCCGCCATCTCTTCCGGGTCACAACCGGCAATTTGCACGGTACGAATACCAGGTTCGTCACTGTGTACCATACGCAACCGCGACTTATCGCTGGCCCAAACTTCAGGGTTCGACGACATCATCTCGGAGACGGTCATACCAGCGCCCATTGCATAACAAAGGGTCCTGAATGGCCTGTCTGATATCCCGGCCATCGGGGCTGCAATCAAACGATTACGAAGCTGGTGATTTCCTATGCGCATGAAAAAAAAGTGACCATAGTGTGTCCGCAAGGCGGCGTATATTACGCATTTTTTCAGGAAGATGAAAGGCCAAACTTTGAACAACCCGCTATTGCGAATCGTAGAATTGCCTTATTCATCTTGATGATTTATTTAATCAGCATATAAAACAACGAATTAAAAAAAATACGACGAAATTGTGTACAAAGATTTTTCTTTTTTTGTGACCTGGATAACAACATAATTCACGTCAGTTTGCCTGTAATTCGGTACATATGACGTGATGAATGGGCTGTAGCAGGTCATCCGGCCTGTGGCCGCTGATTATTTTAACAGCGAATGCCTGTAATGCGACACCACTCTTCTTTCTCTGCCACCGGGTCGAGAGTGAAGGTGTCAGCATACGCTTCACACACGCTCTCCGCCTGGCTCGCCAGCACGCCGGACAGGCCAAGGTGACCACCATTTTTGGGCAGTACGCTAATCAACGGTGCCAGTTCACGCAGCGGGCCGGCAAGGATGTTGGCGACCACCACGTCTGCACTGAGGTTGTCTGGCTGCTGATGCGGCAGGTAAAGCGACAGACGTTCAGAAACGCCGTTGCGCTGTGCATTGTCGCGGCTGGCCTGGATTGCCTGCGGATCGATATCAATACCAATAGCTGCGGCGGCACCGAGTTTCAGAGCGGCAATCGCCAGAATGCCGGAGCCACAGCCAAAGTCGATTACCGTTTTACCAACCAGATCGAGGCCATCCAGCCACGCAAGGCACAGTGCCGTTGTCGGGTGGGTGCCGGTACCAAATGCCAGGCCCGGATCGAGCATCACGTTAACTGCGTTCGGATCCGGCACATCGCGCCAGCTTGGACAGATCCACAAACGCTCACCAAAACGCATCGGATGGAAGTTGTCCATCCACTCGCGCTCCCAGTCTTTATCCTCGATCTGCTCGATCTTATGATGGAAACCTGCGCCCAACAGCGGATGCTGTTCCAGGCCAGCAATCACATCCGGCATCTCAGTTTCGGCGTCAAACAGCCCGATCACGTCAGTATCGCCCCACAGGCGGGTTTCACCCGGCAGGGGTTCAAATACCGGGTTATCGTGGGTATCCTGGAAAGTGACCGACACGGCACCGTTTTCAATCAGTGCATCCCCCAGCTCTTCAGCCTGAGCGCCGGTAGTATTAAGCTTCATTTGTATCCAGGGCATAGTAAATCTCTTTATTCAATCAGGGTGGAGGCAGCCGTTGTCACCGTGGCAGAGTGACCAAAACGGTTGCCAATAATAAATGCCAGCAGACTCAGTAACAGCGCCGGAACAATCGGGTGGAAGCCCCAGGGTTGCAGCGACAGGCTGGCCAACAGCGTATAGCAGGCGGCACCAACAATCATGCTGCTAAGTGCGCCCGCCGCATTGGCTTTTTCCCAGTACAGCCCCAGCACCAGAGGCCAGAGGAATACGGCTTCCAGTCCGCCAAACGCCAGCAGGTTCAGCCAGATAATCATGTCCGGCGGATTCCAGGCTGCCAGCAGCAGCAGCAGGCCCAGTATCAGCGTCACCAGCGAAGAGAGGCGTTTGAGCAACGGCTCATTGTCCATCTGATGGGGCCGCATCCGCAGGTAGAGATCTTTAACGATCGTTGCCGACGATTGTAGCAGCTGTGCGTTGATGGTGGACATGATCGCCGCCATAGGTGCGGCAAGAAAGATCCCGGCAGCCAGCGGCGGCAGTACATGGATCATCAGAGTAGGGATCACCTGGTCAGGGATCTGCAAATCCGGGATCACCGCGCGCCCCAGCGCCCCTGCGAGATGCATACCAAACATCAGCACAGCGACCACGACAGTGCCAAGCAGGATCGCAAGATGTACCGCTTTACTGTCTTTATAGGAGATGCAGCGCACCGCCGTGTGCGGCAGACCGATCACCCCAAAGCATACCAGCACAGAGAAAGAGGCCAGGAACGTTGGTGTGAGAATATTATCTACCCCAGTCGACGACACCAGCTTTGGATCGATATGCTGGAGTGTTTCGACCGCTTTATGCATACCCCCTGCGGCGTGAATCACGGCAAACAGCAGCAAGAAGGTACCTGCCAGCATCACCAGCCCCTGCATGGCATCATTAAGTACGCTGGCACGGAAACCGCCAAACGCCGTATACAGCGCGATAGAGACGCCAAAAATCAGCAGTCCGGTGTCGTAGGGAATACCAGCGGCAGTTTCCAGCAGGCGGGCACCGCCGATAAACTGTACGGTCATGGCACCGATAAATGCCACCAGCAGGCTGATGCTGGCGAGCCAGACCAGGAGCGGGCTGCGGTAGCGCGCATAGAGCATATCGTTAAGGGTGACCGCGTTATAGCGTCGCGCCAGAATGGCAAATTTTTTGCCGAGTACGCCCAGTGACAGCCATACCGCAGGAACCTGCACCATCGACAGCAGTACCCAGCCCAGTCCGTATTTATAAGCGGCGCCGGGGCCACCGATAAATGAGCTGGCGCTGATATACGTTGTGGTTAATGTCATCGCCAGTACGAAACCGCCCATCGAGCGGCTGCCGAGGAAATATTCACTCAGGAAACTGCCCGTGCGGCGGTGACGCATGGCGTACACCGACAGCCCGGCAACCAGTAACAGGTAGCCTAGCAGTGGCAGAATAATGTCAAGCTTCACCGTCGTCCTCCAGAGAGATATCGCGGAAGATGACGCGAACCATCAGCCAGCAGAAAATAATAAACAAACCGGGAACCAGCACGCAGGCGATCTCAAACCAGTGCGGCAGGCCGCTTATTCCCTGCTGGTCACCCGGTAACCAGGCAGAGAGCGCCCAGCAGATAAGGTAAGCCAGCGCCAGCCAGAATGACCAGCGCGCCTCACGGTGGGCCTGAACAAAACGTTTTTCCATCCGTTTCTTCCCAATAAGAAGGGGCCGAATAATCGGCCCCTCTGCATATAACGGACTCTGCTGGCGGGTCGGCTATGTCCGACGCCTACGATACGGCACGTAGGAGCAGGGCATGCCTGACCCGGGCATGATTACTTCTCTTGCAGGCCGAGTTTTTTCTCCAGATAGTGGATATTGGTTCCACCGTGCTGGAAGTTCTCGTCCGACATGATTTTAATCTGCAATTCGATATTGGTTTTAATCCCGTCGATGATCAGCTCCGCCAGCGCATTTTTCATACGTGCAATGGCGACATCGCGGTTTTCACCGAAGGTGATCAGTTTACCAATCATTGAGTCATAGTACGGCGGCACACTGTATCCGGCGTAGATATGAGACTCCCAGCGCACGCCAAAACCACCAGGTGCATGGAAGCGGGTGATTTTGCCCGGGCTTGGCATGAAGGTATTGGAATCTTCGGCGTTAATACGGCATTCCACCGCATGACCGCGAATAATCACTTCTTCCTGCTTGATCGACAGCGGCTGACCGGCAGCAATACGCAGCTGCTCTTTGATCAGGTCAACGCCGGTGATCATCTCAGTAACCGGATGCTCTACCTGGATACGGGTGTTCATCTCAATGAAGTAGAACTCGCCGTTTTCATACAGGAACTCGAAGGTGCCTGCGCCACGATAGCCAATATCGATACAGGCTTTCGAGCAGCGCTCACCGATATAACGGCGCATCTCTTCGGTGATACCTGGTGCTGGCGCTTCTTCCACAACTTTCTGGTGACGACGCTGCATGGAGCAGTCACGTTCAGCCAGATAGATGGCGTTGCCCTGACCGTCAGCCAAAATCTGAATTTCGATATGGCGTGGGTTTTCCAGGTATTTTTCCATGTACACCATGTCGTTGTTGAAAGCCGCTTTGGCTTCCGCTTTCGTCATGTTGATGGACTGTTCCAGGTCTTTATCGCTGCGCACAACGCGCATACCACGACCACCGCCGCCGCCAGAGGCTTTGATGATGACCGGGTAGCCAATGCGTTTCGCGAAGGCACGGTTTTTATCCATATCTTCGGTCAGCGGGCCGTCGGAACCTGGTACTGTTGGAACACCAGCTTTCTTCATGGCGGTAATTGCCGACACTTTATCGCCCATCAGACGGATAGTGTCAGCTTTAGGCCCGATAAAGATAAAGCCAGAGCGTTCAACCTGCTCGGCAAAGTCAGCATTCTCAGATAAAAAGCCGTAACCCGGGTGAATAGCCACAGATCCGGTGATCTCAGCGGCTGAAATCAGCGCCGGGATGTTCAGATAACTTTTTACCGACGGTGGCGGCCCAATACAGACGGTTTCATCTGCCAGCAGTACGTGCTTCAGGTCGCGATCCGCAGTGGAGTGCACTGCTACAGTCTTGATGCCAAGTTCTTTACAAGCGCGGAGAATTCGCAGCGCGATCTCACCACGGTTAGCAATTACAATTTTATCCAGCATGGCTCGCCTCGTTATTCGATGACTACCAGCGGCTCGTCAAACTCAACAGGCTGACCGCTTTCGACCAGAATCGCTTTCACAACGCCGGATTTATCGGCTTCGATCTGGTTCATCATTTTCATCGCTTCAACGATGCACAGGGTGTCACCGGCATTGACTTTCTGGCCGATTTCCACAAAAGCTTTCGCATCCGGGCTAGGGGTACGGTAGAAAGTACCGACCATAGGAGAACGCACGATGTGGCCACTGATCTCAGCAGCAGCTGGCGCTTCCATTACCGGAGTGGTAGCCGGAGCGACAGCGTTAGCCAGTGCTGGCTGCTGCATCATTGGTGCAGCATAGGCCTGCTGCATCATCGGGTAACCGACGTTAACCGGTGCACGGCTGATGCGAACTGACTCTTCGCCTTCAGAGATTTCCAGTTCAGCAATGCCTGATTCTTCAACCAGTTCGATCAGTTTTTTAATCTTACGAATATCCATGTGTGTGGTTCCGTACTCTGTTTAATTAGATGGTGACAGGCGTTTGACTGCCGTCTGTAAAGCCCAGGAGTAACCGTCGACGCCAAGTCCACAGATCACACCGGCAGAAATATCAGAAAGATACGAATGATGACGAAAAGGCTCGCGGGCATGCACGTTTGACAGGTGAACTTCGATAAACGGGATGCTGACTGCCAGCAGAGCATCACGCAGTGCCACGCTGGTATGAGTAAATGCCGCCGGGTTAATGACGATATAATCGACATTGCCTTTCGCCTCATGTATGCGATCTATTAACGCATATTCCGCATTAGACTGGAGATGACTCAGCTTGACGTTAAGTGCTTCGGCCTGCGAGGTCAGATTGCTGACAATATCGTTCAGCGTAGTATGACCATACTTTTCAGGCTCACGCGTCCCCAGCATGTTGAGGTTGGGGCCGTTCAAAAGCAGTACATGCAACTTATCCGTCATCTTGCTGCTATCTCCTGCGATAATAAAGGCATCGCACAAAATACATCGCAAAAGTTAATTTGTCACCTTTTCCGGTGAAAATTGACCAATGCGACATTACGAAGTCGGGCATTATAATGATATCAACGCAATTAGCAGCTAAATACTGGTCGTATCAGCGAAGATAATCAACCGCAGCGGGATAAATCGATACGGTTGATTGCTGAAGATGAGGGTTGGAACACAGTAATCAGGATTTACCGGGTAGCCACTTAAGCAGCTTTTTGTAGCGCCATGCCAGCAAGATCGCAGCAATTAACGCATAGAACCATGGTTGCGGGGAAAGGATTTTTACCGACCAGAGATAATGCACTGGCGCCAGAATAGCCACCAGATAAACTGCATTGTGCAGGGTTTGCCAGCGTTTACCCAGTTTGCGCTGTGCCTTCTGGAAGGATGTGGCGGCCAGCAGCAGCAGAATGACCCAGCATATAATGCCCAGCGTCAGATACGGACGCGAAATCAGCTCAGATCCCAGCAAGCTCAGGTTGCTGATCCCCAACTCCAGCAGGGAATAGCTGACCAGATGCAGCGTAGCCCAGGCAAAGCACCATAATCCCAGCAGGCGTCTGACGCGGATCAGCAGAGGCTGCTTGCCGTAGCGCGCCAGCGGTGTAACCGCGAGCGATGCCAGTAAAAACTTTAACGCCATCCTGCCGGTAAAATGCTGGATATCTTTGGCCGGGTCAGCGCTGAACCAGCCCTGGTCAATAGAGAGTAGCAGCCACAATAGCGGGAGAAAACCAGCCAGATGCAGCAGCACCTTGAGGCCAGTAATCTGTTTTAACGACAGGCGTACCATTTAGAAATTCTCCCGCAGATCCAGCCCGCGATACAGCGACGCAACCTGATCGGCATAGCCGTTAAACAGCAGCGTCGGCTGACGTTGCACATCAAGAATACCGCCGGAACCGATAAAACGTTCTGTTGCCTGTGACCAGCGCGGATGATCGACATGCGGGTTCACATTGGCGAAGAAACCATATTCATTGCCTGCCAGCTGGTTCCAGGTTGTTGGCGGCATATCTTTCACCAGCGTGATTTTCACAATCGATTTGATGCCTTTAAAACCATATTTCCAAGGCACAGTCAGACGGATCGGTGCGCCGTTTTGCGGGGGCAGTGCCTTGCCGTACACGCCGGTAGTTAACAGGGTAAGAGGGTGCATGGCTTCGTCCAGTCGCAGACCTTCCACATAAGGATAATCCAGACCACCGCCAATAAAACGGTCTTTCTGGCCAGGCATCTGATCCGGTGCATACAGCGTCTGGAAAGCAACATAGCGTGCATTGCTGGTGGGTTCGGCTGCCTTCAGTAGTTTGCCCAGCTCAAAGCCAATCCAAGGTACTACCATCGACCAGGCTTCCACGCAGCGCATGCGGTAGATCCGCTGTTCCAGTGGAAAGCGCTTAAAAATGTCATCCATATCGAGGGTCAGTGGTTTACCGACTTCTCCGCCGATCTGAATCTTCCAGTCAGTAGTTTTCAGCGTTCCGGCGTTCGCAGCAGGATCGGCCTTATCCAGCCCAAATTCGTAAAAGTTATTGTAGCCGGAGACCTTATCTTCTGGGGTCAGAACGAGATCGGATTGGTATTGCTGTGGTTTGCTGAAATCGAGTGGCTTACCGGCGGGTGCTGGCGGGCGATCGTTACCCTTAAACCATGACAATACATCAGCGCGGGCGGCTGTGGGCAGCGAAAGAGCTGCCGCGCTCAGGCCGAGGGTTTTCAGCAGCGTACGACGGCGGGTATTGAAAATACTCTCCGGCGTGACATCATTTTCAGTCAGCTTATTGACGGTTTTCATCTGCGATACCTGCTCAGGAATGAGTAATAACTCAGAGCATGGCGCAGTGCCACGGTTTAAGCGAATACTGACGAAAAAATGTGAAATTTCCTGGGCGTTTCCCCCCGCCATTGCAGCGGGGGAAGCAAAGATTAGCGAATGCGCACCAGAGTGCGGCCGGTGATCTGGTTATTCAGCAGCTTCTCCGCCGCGCTGACAGCCTCAGACAGAGGCACTTCAGTGGTTGCCTGTTGGTAAAACGATGTGGGCAGCACTTTGACCAGGCGTTTCCATGCTTCACGGCGGCGTGGTGCCGGAGTCATCACCGAATCCACCCCCTGCAAACGGACGTTACGCAGGATAAATGGCATCACGCTGGTGGGCAGAGCAAAGCCACCCGCCAGACCGCAGGCGGCGACCACGCCGCTGTAATTCATCTGCGCCAGCACGCTGGCCAGTACCTGATCGCCTACGGTATCCACCGCCCCGGCCCAGCGCTGTTTCTCCAGCGGGCGTGCGGCAGCGCTAAAGGCGCTGCGGGGTAACACTTCGTGTGCACCCAGCTGATGCAGATAATCGTGAGTGGATTCACGTCCGCTGACTGCCACTACGTGATAACCGAGCGCACTGAGCAGCGCCACGGCTGTGCTTCCTACGCCACCGCTGGCTCCGGTGACCAGGATCTCACCGCTCTCCGGTGTCACGCCGCCGTCTTCCAGCGCCATCACGCACAGCATGGCAGTAAAACCAGCGGTGCCGATAATCATGGCCTGTCGACCGTCCATGCCCTCAGGCATCGGAACCAGCCAGTCACCTTTAACGCGAGCCTGTTCGGCCAGACCGCCCCAGTGATTTTCTCCCACGCCCCAGCCGGTTAACAGCACCTGCTGGCCCGTGTGAAAACGCGGATCGCTACTGGTATGGACGCGGCCAGCGAAGTCGATCCCGGGTACCATCGGGAACTGGCGGATAATCTTGCCTTTGCCGGTAATCGCCAGCGCATCTTTATAGTTAATACCTGACCAGTCCACATCAACCGTGACCTCGCCTTGCGGAAGAGTGTCAGCGCTAATCGTTTTCACTGCCGCAACGGTTTTACCCTCTGATTGATCGAGAACCAAAGCCTGCATGAGAATCTCCTGAAATAGTGGTTTCATTAATAAAAAAACGCTCTGCCGGAACTATACTCCTGAAAACGGGGAATAATCTGACACCGGGCAAGCATTAGGCGACAGTGGTGTGTTATTTTCCCCCACAGGTGCTGTTATGCACGTGAATTTTCAGGTCATTTACATTTTGGTTGCGGTTCACTGTTAATGACGTTTTCCTCTCCGCAACTTAAATGGACACAAGGATGCGATTAACCACTAAACTCTCTGCGATTATCACCTTGCTATGCTCACTGTCGATGTTACTGATGCTGGTGGGCTGCACACTAAGCTTCATTTATCTTAGCAATCAGCGGGCAGAGCATCGGCTGCAACGGATGGCCGACGATATTGATATCGCCTTACTGACGCAATCCCCCAAACAAATTTCGCCCTGGCTGCGCCAGATGATGAATCCGTTGCAGATTGAACGCATTGAGTTAAATAACGGCGCTGGACGGCAGCTTGAAGTTGTCCGGCACCAGCAGGAAATGATTGAAGATGAGTCCAATCGCTTCCGCCAGATAAGCCTTCCGCTTAAACATCATTCCGAAATGAAGCTCACTATTCAGTGGGTAGATTCTACCCGCACCTGGTTTGCCTCCTTATTAGGCGCAACCAGCCTGTCATTGATTTTCGGCGTGGTGGTGATTATGACGCTGCTGTTGTGGCAGGCGCGCAGCTGGCTTAAGCGGCAATTGGATGGCATGGAAAAGCTGGAGGAGCGCGCAGAGGCAGTAATTAAAGGTGAGCGTCTGAGCGTCAGGCCTGGCTCTGTGCACGAGTGGCCCCCTAAAGCCAGCAGCGCCATCGATCTGTTGCTGGCTGACTTAAAAGAGGCGGGGGAGCAGCATAACCGTATTGATACGCTGATCCGCGCTTTCGCCGCTCAGGATCCGCGTACCGGTTTGAACAATCGTCTGTTCTTCGATAACCAGCTCACCACGCTGCTGGAAGATCCTGAGTCCGTCGGTACCCATGGTATGGTGATGATGATCCGCCTACCCGATTTCGATACCCTGCGTGAGCGCTGGGGGCATGCGCAGGTGCAGGAGTATCTGTTTGCCCTGGTGAATATGCTATCAACCTTTGTGCTGCGTTACCCCGGCGCATTACTGGCGCGCTATTTTCGCAGCGACTTTGCCGTGCTGCTGCCGCATCGCAGTGTAAAAGATGCGGATGTTATCGCCTCACAGCTGATTAAAGCCGTCGACAGTCTGCCATCAACGCGGATGGTGAATCGTCATGACATGATCCACATTGGTATCAGCGGCTGGCAAAGTGGTCAGACTACCCAGCAGGTAATGGAGAATGCCGAACTGGCAACGCGCCATGCCACGCTACAGGGGGGGAACAACTGGTCAGTGGGTGAAGGCGCACAGCAGGATTTTGCCCGCGGCAGCGTGAAATGGCGTACCTTACTGGAAAATACTCTCAATCGTGGTGGCCCACGGCTGTACCAGAAGCCGGCTGTAAATGCGCAGGGTGAAGTGCATCACCGTGAAATGATGCCGCGTATCTTTGACGGTGAAAAAGAGCTGCTCTCCGCTGAATATCTGCCCGTGGTGCAGCAGCTGGGGCTGGCGGAACGCTATGACCGTCAGATGGTGAAACGTATTGTGACGCTGATCGAGCTGTGGCCTGAAGAAACTCTTGCCATACCGCTTACGCTCGACTCATTATTGCAACGCTCATTTCTCGACTGGCTGCGTGATAACCTGCTGCAATGTACTAAATCGCAAAGAAAACGTATTTTATTTGAACTTGCAGAAGCGGATGTGTGTCAACACATCAGCCGTTTAACGCCAGTGTTCCGATTACTCTATGGTTTTGGCTGTAGTGTGGCGGTGAATCAGGCAGGTCTGACAGTGGTGAGCACTGCGTATATCAAACAGTTCCAGATACGGCTGATAAAGCTTCACCCGGGCCTGGTGCGCAATATTGACCGGCGTACGGAAAACCAACTGTTTGTTCAGAGCCTGCTTGAGAGTAGTAAGCAGATTTCCACTCAGGTTTTTGCCGCCGGGGTTCGTTCCCGGGAAGAGTGGCAAACGCTGGTGGAGCTTGGAGTAACCGGGGGGCAGGGTGACTTTTTCGCTGCCTCACAGCCGGTTGACAGCAGCGTGAAAAAATATTCGCAAAGATATCGAGTTTAGTCTCACGTCTGGCAGGTTTTCACGTAGAATACCTGGGCGATTGTGGTTCGAAGCGGCTTTCTCGCCGGCCGAGGCGAAACTGAAACTGTTAATTATTATGTATGTTATGTCCGCTGAACTGTCCAAAAACCAGAGCGGAATGCCGTTGTACCGGCTTCCGTTACGCCTGATGTCGTAAGGTTGTGACCTCAGCGAGAGATAGCATGATTTTTCACCGAAGCAGAACGTTTTTGCGCCTTGTCGCTGCTTCGTGTGGTTGGTAAAGTAAGCGGATTTTAACTTCCGCCCCCAGCTTGCAGGATTATCCTTTAGTATGTTTAAAAAATTCCGTGGCATGTTTTCCAACGACTTGTCCATCGACCTGGGTACAGCCAATACCCTGATTTACGTGAAAGGGCAGGGCATCGTACTTAATGAGCCTTCCGTCGTTGCTATCCGTCAGGATCGTGCCGGTTCCCCAAAAAGCGTAGCGGCAGTCGGTCATGACGCAAAACAGATGCTGGGTCGTACACCCGGCAATATCGCAGCTATTCGCCCAATGAAAGATGGCGTTATCGCCGATTTCTTTGTGACTGAGAAAATGTTGCAGCACTTTATCAAGCAGGTTCACAGCAACAGCTTTATGCGCCCGAGTCCGCGTGTACTGGTCTGTGTGCCGGTGGGGGCAACTCAGGTTGAACGCCGTGCTATCCGTGAATCCGCTCAGGGTGCCGGTGCGCGTGAAGTTTTCCTGATTGAAGAGCCTATGGCTGCGGCTATCGGTGCAGGCCTGCCTGTGTCTGAAGCGACCGGTTCGATGGTTGTGGATATCGGTGGTGGTACTACCGAGGTGGCAGTGATCTCGCTGAACGGCGTGGTTTACTCTTCTTCTGTACGTATCGGTGGTGACCGTTTCGACGAAGCTATCATTAATTATGTGCGCCGTAACTACGGCTCTCTGATTGGTGAAGCCACCGCAGAGCGTATTAAGCACGAAATCGGTTCTGCCTATCCGGGCGACGAAGTGCTGGAAATTGAAGTGCGCGGTCGTAACCTGGCTGAAGGTGTTCCGCGTGGTTTCACTCTGAACTCGAACGAAATCCTGGAAGCATTGCAGGAGCCGTTAACCGGTATCGTAAGCGCCGTTATGGTTGCACTGGAACAGTGTCCGCCAGAGCTGGCATCTGACATCTCCGAACGTGGCATGGTACTGACGGGTGGTGGTGCGCTGTTGCGTAACCTTGACCGCCTGCTTATGGAAGAGACCGGCATTCCGGTAGTCGTTGCAGAAGATCCGCTGACCTGCGTTGCGCGCGGTGGTGGTAAAGCGTTGGAAATGATTGACATGCACGGCGGCGATTTGTTCAGCGAAGAATAATTTGCCTGAAGGAGTGGCGGGGCGCTGCCCGCACTCCTTTTTCATGTTGTCGAGGAAAACGCCGAGTTTATGAAGCCGATGTTCAGCAGGGGGCCTTCCCTGCAGTTACGCTTATTTTTAGCGGTTATTGTGGCAATAGGCGTAATTGTTGCCGACAGTCGTATGGGAGCTTTCTCCCAGATCCGCACCTATATGGACACTGCCGTCAGTCCATTCTATTTCCTGGCCAACGGGCCGCGTCAAATTTTGGACAATGTTTCTGAAACATTGGCCTCCCGCCAGCAGCTTGAGCTGGAAAACAAAGCCTTACATCGCGAACTGATGCTGAAGAACAGCGAACTGCTGATGCTGGGTCAGTTTAAGCAGGAAAACGCCCGCTTACGTGAACTGCTTGGCTCACCGCTGCGTCAGGACGAGCATAAAATGGTGACGCAGGTGATCTCCACCGGTACCGATCCTTACACCGACCAGGTGGTGATCGACAAAGGCAGCATTAATGGCGTTTACGAAGGTCAGCCGGTAATCAGTGATAAAGGCGTGGTTGGCCAGGTGGTGGCGGTGGGTAAAATCACCAGTCGCGTTCTGCTGATTTGCGATGCCTCGCACGCCCTGCCAATTCAGGTTCTGCGTAATGATATTCGGGTGATTGCTGCCGGTAACGGCTGTACCGAAGACTTACAGCTTGAACATCTGCCAGGCAATACTGATATTCGCGTGGGCGATGTGCTGGTGACCTCTGGCCTGGGTGGACGCTTCCCGGAAGGTTATCCGGTTGGCGTCGTCTCTTCGGTGAAAGTGGATACCCAGCGTGCCTATACCGTGATTCAGGCGCGTCCAACTGCCGGGCTACAGCGTTTGCGCTATCTGCTGCTGCTGTGGGGGGCCGATCGTAACGGCACAATGCCAATGGCACCGGATGAAGTTCACCGCGTGGCGAATGAACGCTTGATGCAGATGATGCCGCAGGTGCTGCCACAGGCGAGTGAAATGGTCGGGCCACCGGCTCCCCCATCGGCAAGCGCTGCGCCTGCTGCTATTCCGGCTGCTGCCGCACCTGCCTCAGCGCCTGTCCGTAATGCGCCGTCGACGCGTGGGGGTCAGCCTTGAGTAGCTACCGTAGCCACGGGCGTTGGGTTATCTGGCTCTCCTTCCTGGTGGCTCTGGTGCTGCAAATCATGCCCTGGCCCGAAGAGCTGTTTGTCTATCGGCCATCATGGCTGTTGCTGATTCTGATCTACTGGGTGCTGGCGCTGCCGCACAGGGTAAACGTAGGCACCGGCTTTGTGATGGGATCTATAATGGATCTTATCTCTGGTTCGACGCTCGGCGTTCGTGCACTGGCATTCAGTATTGTTGCCTATCTGGTCGCCTTCAAATTCCAGCTGTTCCGTAATCTGGCGTTGTGGCAGCAGGCACTGATGGTAATGGTGCTGTCGCTGGCGATGGATGTGATCGTATTCTGGTCTGAGTTCCTGGTGATTAACGTCTCCTTCCGTCCGGAAATTTTCTGGAGTAGCGTCGTCGACGGTATTCTCTGGCCCTGGTTGTTCTTACTGATGAGAAAAATCCGCCGCCAGTTTGCCGTACAATAAAGGACAATTATGGTATCCCTGTATCTGGCTTCTGGTTCCCCCCGCCGTCGTGAACTGCTGACGCAGCTTGGACTCTCCTTTGAACGCCTCTCTAACGAGGTCGAAGAGCAGCGCCACCCGGGTGAAACAGCAGAGCAGTATGTCCGCCGCCTGGCGCGTGATAAAGCGCAGGCGGGTGTTGCCGTGGCCGCAACCGACCTTCCGGTGCTTGGCGCGGATACCATCGTAGTGCTAAATAACAATGTGCTGGAAAAACCGGCTGATGCGGCGGCGGCATCCGCTATGCTTGCTATGCTTTCCGGCCAGACTCATGAAGTGATGACGGCGGTAGCACTGGCGGATCGTCACCAGACGCTTGAATGTCTGGTGGTCACTGAAGTGACGTTTCGTACGCTAACACCTGAAGATATTGCTGGATACGTTGCCAGCGGCGAGCCGATGGATAAGGCAGGTGCCTATGGAATTCAGGGGCTGGGTGGCAACTTTGTCAGAAAAATTAACGGAAGCTATCACGCGGTAGTCGGACTGCCTCTGGTGGAAACGGCGGAGCTGTTCAGCCATTTCCAGTCGCTGCGTGAAGTGAGAGGTCAAGATGACAGCTGAACTGCTGGTAAATATTACGCCGTCGGAAACCCGCGTTGCCTACATTGACGGTGGCATTTTGCAGGAAATTCATATTGAGCGTGAAGCTCGCCGCGGTATTGTTGGCAATATCTACAAAGGCCGTGTCAGCCGGGTATTACCGGGAATGCAGGCCGCTTTTGTAGATATTGGTCTGGAAAAAGCAGCTTTCTTACACGCATCAGACATCATGCCGCACACTGAGTGTGTGGCAGGTGACGAGAAGAAAAACTTTATCGTGCGTGATATCTCCGAACTGGTTCGCCAGGGGCAGGATCTGATGGTGCAGGTGGTGAAAGATCCCCTCGGCACCAAAGGTGCTCGCCTGACCACGGATATCACACTGCCTTCGCGCTATCTGGTCTTTATGCCTGGCGCTTCGCACGTAGGCGTTTCGCAGCGCATTGAAAGCGAAGCCGAGCGCGATCGCCTTAAATCGGTGGTTGCCAGCCATTGCGATGAATTAGGCGGATATATTATTCGCACTGCCGCAGAAGGTGTGGGGGAAGATGAACTGGCGTCTGATGCCGCTTTTCTTAAGCGTCTGTGGACCAAAGTCATTGAACGTAAAAAACGTAATCAGACGCGCTGCCGCCTTTACGGTGAAGTGGCGCTGTCGCAACGTATCCTGCGTGATTTTGCCGGTGCTGCCCTTGACCGCATTCGTATTGACTCCCGTCAGACGTTTGAGCACCTGGTGGAGTTTACCAGCGAATATATTCCGGAGATGACGGCGAAGCTGGAGCTGTACACTGGAAAGCAGCCTATTTTCGATCTGTTCGATGTGGAAAACGAGATTCAGCGTTCACTCGATCGTAAAGTCGAGCTGAAGTCCGGCGGCTATCTGATCATCGATCAGACGGAAGCCATGACCACCATTGATATTAATACCGGTGCTTTTGTTGGTCATCGAAACCTCGAAGAAACCATCTTTAATACTAATATTGAAGCGACCCAGGCGATTGCCCGTCAGCTTCGGTTGCGTAACCTCGGTGGCATTATCATCATCGATTTTATCGATATGAATAATGACGAGCACCGCAGGCGAGTGCTGCACTCTCTCGACCAGGCCCTGAGCAAAGATCGGGTTAAAACTGGTGTGAACGGCTTCTCGCAGCTGGGGCTGGTGGAGATGACGCGTAAGCGTACGCGTGAAAGTATTGAGCATGTGCTGTGCCAGGACTGCCCGTCATGTAAAGGGCGCGGTACGCAGAAAACCGTGGAGACGGTTTGCTATGAAATCATGCGTGAAATTGTGCGCGTACATCATGCTTACGACTCCGATCGTTTCCTGGTTTACGCCTCCCCATCGGTTGGCGAAGCGCTGAAAAGCGATGAGTCTCACGTGCTGGCGGAAGTAGAAATCTTTGTAGGCAAGCAGGTGAAAGTTCAGATCGAACCGCTCTATACTCAGGAGCAGTTTGATGTGGTGATGATGTAATTTCAGCGCCGGACACCCCCAGTTTTGCGCTAAAAAGTGGCAAGGTCTGGGGGTAAACTGGACGTTATGGTTAAAACCGCCTTGTCAGGTTTCCCTCGCGAGAGATCGGGCATCAATAGATTGTAGTGACTGGCTATCCGCTTCTGCGGAAGACAAGGAGAGGTGTGTGAGGCAACTGCCGAGGATTTTGCTACTTACTGGCGCAACATTAGTGGTGGTTATTGCGCTATTAGTGAGTGGCTTACGCCTGCTGATGCCGCATATGAACAGCTGGCGTGCGCCAATCCTTGACTATGTCTCTTCCGTCGCAGGCGTCAGGATTGATGCCAGTTCGATTGAAGGCAGTTGGGAGAATTTTGGCCCCCGGCTGGAAATCAAAGATATACAGAGTGGTTTTTCCGATGGCGGAGAGTTAAAAATTCAGCGTGTGACGCTGGCCCTGGATATCTGGCAATCGATGCTGCATCTGCGCTGGCAGTTTCGCGATCTCACCTTCTGGCAGCTCAATCTTGTCACCAATACCCCGTTAAACACCGATAACAACAAGTCTGACTTTCAGACTGAGCGCTTAAGCGATCTCTTCCTGCGTCAGTTTGACCATTTCGATCTGCGTGATAGCCATATCAGCTTTGTTACCCTGTCAGGACAGCGGGCAACGCTGGCTATGCCGCAGCTGACCTGGCTGAACGAGGAAACGCGCCATCGTGCTGAAGGGCTGGTCAGCCTCTCGAGCTTCACCGGGCAGCACGGTGTGGTGCAGCTGCGTCTGGATCTCAGGGACAGCAATGGCTACCTCAGCACCGGACGCGTGTGGATGCAGGCTGACGATGTCGATATGAAACCCTGGCTGGGGCAGTGGATACATGACAACACCAGCCTGGAAAGCGCCCGTTTCAGCCTTGCCGCCTGGATGAGCGTTGAAAACGGTGAGGTTCATGATGGGGATATCTGGCTGAAGCAGGGGGGGGCCAGCTGGCACGGAGATAAACAGCCCCATCACCTCAGCGTCGATGATCTGACAGCACATATCAGCCGCTTTAACGGGGGCTGGAGTGTAAATATCCCGCAAACACGCTTTATCACTGATGGCCAGCCCTGGCCACACGGTCAGTTTTCATTACTTTGGCAGCCAGAAAACAGCCAGCTACCCGGCCCTGACCATCAGCAGGAACTGCGGGTACGGGCTACCGATCTTGACCTTGAGCGCCTTGAGCCGCTGATTCCTCTGTTTGCTAAATTATCGCCACAGCTGCTGGAAAACTGGCGTGCCCTGCAACCACGCGGCCAGCTCAGGGCGCTGGCGCTGGATGTGCCGTTGCAGCAGCCGGAACGAACTCGTTTTCAGGCGCAGTGGAAAAATCTGAGCTGGCAGCCGTGGGAGCTGCTGCCGGGAATGGAGCATTTCGACGGTACGCTGGCCGGTGGCGTGGCTGACGGCAGGCTGACGTTTGATATCCGGCAGGCAACGCTGCCCTATAGTGAGATGTTCAAAGCCCCGCTGGAGATAGCCCAGGCCAGCGGCGCGATTAACTGGCAATACGACAAGCAGGGACTGTCACTCTCCGGTCAGCAGGTTGATGTGCAGGCGCGTTCGCTATGGGCGAGGGGAGACTTTCGCTACCAGCAACAGAAAGACCAGCCGCCTCGCCTGGATATCCTTGCCGGTATCAATCTGAGTAATGCGGGTGATGCCTGGCGCTACTTCCCTGAGCCACTCATGGGTAAATCACTGGTGAGCTACCTGAGCGGTGCGATTAAAGGTGGGCAGGTACGGGATGCAACGCTGATCTTTGCGGGTGACCCACAGCAGTTCCCGTTTAAAAACAATGACGGTATGTTTGAAGTTGCTGTCCCGCTGCGCAAGGCGACTTACGAATTTGAACCGGGCTGGCCAGCGCTGGAAAACCTGGATATTGACCTCGATTTTGCCAACAACGGTTTGTGGATGAGAGCGCCGGACATTAAATTGGGTGAAGTGAGCGGGCACAATATTTCGGCGGTTATTCCCGACTATTTGCAGGAAAAGCTGATTATCGATGGTGAGATAAACGGCGATGGTAAGCAGATTCGCGATTATTTTAACCAGTCACCGCTTAAGAGCGCACTGGGCACGACGCTGGATGAGCTGCAAATTGGCGGCAATGTTAGCGGTCGCTTACATCTTGATATTCCTCTTGATGGCAACCAGGTACGCGCCACGGGCGATGTGAACCTTGCCAATAACTCGTTGCTGATTAAACCGCTGGATACTCGTTTTGAGCAGCTGACCGGCCACTTTACCTATGATAACGGCGACCTGAAAAGCGATGCGATGACTGCCCGCTGGTTTGGACAGCCCATTGGCGTGAGTTTTAATACCCAGGATGGCGAGAAAGAGTATCAGATTGGCGTGGATCTTAAGGCGGACTGGCAGCCGGGCACGATAAAGCAGGTGCCTGAGTCCGTGCGCAAAAAACTTGGCGGCCATCTGCCTTGGCAGGGCAATGTACTGGTGACCCTGCCGCACAAAGGTGGAACCAATTACCAGGTCAATATCGACGCTGACTTAAAAAATGTGAGCAGTCACTTACCGTCGCCTCTCGATAAAGATGGCGGCAGGGCACTTCCCGTCAAGGTAACCGCTAAAGGAAACCTTAACAGCTTTGATTTGAGTGGTTCCGTTGGCGACAGCCATCGCTTTAACAGCCGCTGGCTGCTGGGTAAACAGCTAAAAGTCGAACGAGGGATCTGGGAAAGTAATACGAAACACATGCCAGCCCTCCCGGACGCGAGTGGAATGGTGTTAAATCTTCCTGCGCTGGATGGAGAAGCCTGGCTCGGCCTGCTGGGGGCGGGAACCGGCACTGGCGGTAAAGGCGGCAAGGGGAGCAGTTCAATGCTTCCGGGAGATATTCGTTTGCATACGCCGTTACTGACGCTGGCGGGCCAGCATTGGCAGGATCTCACTGCGACCCTCAGCCAGAGCGTTGCAGGGGAGATGACCATCAATGCTCAAGGCAAGGATATCAACGGTACCCTGGTGACGAAGCCGGACGGGCCATGGCTGGCTAATCTGAAATACCTCTATTACAACCCGCAGTGGGACAGTAAAGGCGCCAGTTCGCCAGTATCCGGTGATGCCAGTACGATAAACTTCAGCCGCTGGCCTGCGCTGAGTCTGAACTGTGATGAGTGCTGGCTGCGCGGGCAAAAATTTGGTCGTATAAAAGCAGATGTGACGCCATCCGGTGATACGCTGAAGTTGGAAAATGGGCTAATCGACAGTGGAAATGCCCGGCTGACGGTGAACGGTGAGTGGCAGAATCAGCCAGGCCAGCAGCGAACCTCATTAAAAGGTGTGCTGAGTGGTAAGAAGATTGATGATGCCACCAACTGGTTTGGTATCAGCTCACCGTTGCAGGATTCACCGTTTAAACTTGAATATGATCTGCACTGGCAGTCCGCGCCCTGGCAGCCCTCGGAGCAGACTCTGAGTGGAGTGCTGAAATCCCATCTGGGAGCCGGGCAAATCGCTGATGTTTCAACCGGACGCGCCGGGCAGCTGCTGCGTCTGGTCAGCATCGACTCACTGCTGCGTAAACTTCGCCTCGACTTCAGTGACACCTTTAGCCAGGGATTCTACTTCGATTCCATTAACGGCACGGCCTGGATTGAAAACGGCGTAATGCATACCGATAATCTGCTGGTGGACGGTCTGGAAGCGGATATTGCTATGAAAGGTAAGGTGGATCTGGTTAAACGTCAGATTGATATGGAAGCGGTGGTGGCCCCGGAAATATCCACAACCGTTGGAGTGGCTACCGCCTTCGCAGTGAACCCGGTGATTGGTGCGGCGGTATTCGCCGCCAGTAAGGTGCTGGGGCCGTTGTGGAGCAAGATTTCCGTGTTGCGTTACCACATCAGCGGGCCGATAGATAAACCACAAATCGATGAGGTGCTACGTAAACCGCGAGAAATCACTGAGAAGTGAGTTTGACGTAGCCTTCATATTGCCTCACCCTTCATACTTGAAGTTGCAGCTGTGTTCGCTGCGTGCATTCACCCAGGCATTTATAGATGTAAGCTCCCTGGGTTTATTTGAAAGCCAGCATTCACTGGCTCATCCATACAGAGCGAGAATTCATGAGTCTGAATCTGGTAAGTGAGCAGTTACTAACTGCTAACAACATTAGTCAAAGCGATCTTTTTTCCATTCTCAGCCAGCTTTCAGAACGTAAGCTGGACTATGCCGATCTCTATTTCCAATCCAGCTATCATGAGTCATGGGTGCTGGAAGATCGCATCATTAAAGACGGCTCCTACAATATCGATCAGGGTGTCGGCGTACGTGCGGTCAGCGGCGAGAAAACAGGCTTCGCCTATGCCGATCAGATCACGCTGAATGCGCTGAATCAGAGTGCAACGGCGGCACGCAGTATCGTACGTGAGCAGGGTAACGGTCAGTCACGTACCCTTGGTGCAGTAATGAACCGCGCACTTTATCCGGCTCTTGACCCGCTGCAAAGCCTGACTCGTGAAGAAAAAATTGCTCTGCTGCATCGCGTAGACAGTGCCGCGCGCGCTGCCGATAAGCGTGTGCAGGAAGTTTCCGCCAGCCTGAGCGGCGTTTATGAGCTGGTACTGGTGGCTGCTACCGATGGCACGCTGGCTGCCGATGTGCGTCCACTGGTGCGTCTCTCTGTCAGCGTACAGGTAGAAGAGAATGGCAAACGCGAGCGCGGTGCCAGCGGAGGCGGCGGGCGTTTTGGCTATGAGTTCTTCCTGGCCAACGAAGCCGGTGAAGTACGTGCAGAAGCCTGGGCGCGTGAAGCTGTACGCATGGCGCTGGTCAACCTGAATGCCGTGGCTGCACCCGCAGGCAGTATTCCGGTAGTGCTTGGCGCAGGCTGGCCGGGGGTATTGTTGCATGAAGCGGTTGGTCATGGGCTGGAAGGTGATTTCAACCGTCGTGGCACGTCAGTGTTTAGCGGTCAGATGGGGCAACTGGTGGCTTCAGAACTCTGCACCGTAGTGGATGACGGCACCATTGAAGGTTTGCGCGGATCGCTGGCTGTCGATGATGAAGGTGTGCCGGGTCAGTATAACGTGCTGATTGAAAAAGGTATTCTGAAAGGTTATATGCAGGATAAGCTCAATGCGCGCCTGATGGGCGTAGCGCCTACTGGTAATGGCCGCCGTGAGTCTTATGCACATTTACCGATGCCGCGTATGACTAACACCTATATGCTGGCGGGGAAATCCACCCCACAGGATATTATCGAAAGCGTGGAGTATGGCCTGTATGCGCCAAACTTCGGCGGCGGCCAGGTGGATATTACCTCCGGTAAATTTGTCTTCTCTACCTCAGAAGCTTATTTGATTGAGAACGGTAAGGTGACGAAGCCGGTAAAAGGGGCCACGCTGATTGGTTCTGGCATTGAAGCTATGCAGCAAATTTCGATGGTGGGTAATGACCTGGCGCTGGATAAAGGTGTTGGCGTATGTGGTAAAGAGGGCCAGAGCCTGCCGGTTGGCGTTGGTCAGCCAACGCTGAAGCTGGATAAATTGACCGTCGGCGGTACTGCCTGAGTGATTCTGGGCGAGGCGTGCCTCGCCCCTACGCAAAATAGCACCTGCACCTAGGCGAGGCGTGCCTCGCCCCTACGAAAAATAGCATCTGTACCTGGGCGAGGCGTGCCTCGCCCCTACGAGACATAGCACCTGCACCTGGGCGAGGCGTGCCTCGCCCCTACGAAAAATAGCACCTGCACCTGGTCGAGGCGTACCTCGCCCCTACGAAAAATAGCATCTGCACCTGGGCGAGGTGAACCTCGCCCATACGGGAAATTGTGCGCTTACTTGCGGAACTCCTGGTAAATCTCTGCCACTTTATCGAAATAAGCGATCAGATAGTTAATACACACCTGCACCTTCAGCGGCAGCTTATCTTTCTGGGTGTACACCGCATACACCGGGCGCGGCACCGACTGATAATGTGCGAACAGGATCTCCACCTTCCCTGCATTAATCTCATCAATAATCCACATCAGCGGCACGTAGGCGATACCGGTACCTGATTTCAGCCAGCGGATCAGCGTCTGCGAGTCATTAGTGGCAAAACGTCCCTGAGGCGAGAGGCGAATTGAGGTGCCTTCTGGTGAGGTCAGCTCAAAATCATTATCCACACGTACGCTGTATTCCAGCCATGAAAAGTTACTGATATCTGAAGGCTTTTCTGGCGTACCATTCTCGGTGAGATAACTTTTGGCTGCACACACTACCATCGGCATAGAACCCAGCCGCGTTGAAAACAGGCTGGAATCCTGCAACGCTCCTACGCGAACCACTAGATCCAGTCCGTCAGCGATCAGATCCGGTGCCGGAATGCCCGTCACCAGGTTTACCGTCAGCCCCGGATACTCCTTCAACATCTCTTCCGCCATGGGTGCCAGCAGGTTCTGTGACATGGTTGAAGAGCTGCCAATACGCAGTGTACCAATCGGCGTATTATTAAACGCCCATAGCTGTTCATGTACCTGCTGCGCTTCAGACATCATGCGGCGGCAGCCCTGGAAATAAATTTTACCTGCTTCGGTCAGTCCAAGGCTGCGTGTGCTGCGGTTCAGCAGCTTTACCTGTAGTTCATTTTCCAGCCTGGCGACGATCTGACTCACCGCCGAGACGCTTAACTGCATCTGCGCCGCTGCTGCCGTAAACGAACCGAGTTCCACCACTTTGGCGAAAACGCTCATACCCTTAAGTCTTTCCATTATTAACCCTGGCTTAAAAGTGATTTAGATCACATTTGGTAGATAACTTATAGTCAGGCGCGTTACTATAGCACTGCCAGGTTACCGCTCTGTCATCCCGCGTAATACAAATGCTGCTCCTGAATAGACTATTATTCAATTAGCTCCGGTTCTGATTGGTGTCTGACTGTTCTCTTGTCACCTGATCATCCTCTGTATAAACACGCTCCCCTGAAACCAGGAGGAGAAAGGAGAGCGGCGGCGAGCTTCCTGGTACCGTATCAACAAGGATAAGAGATGAGTGTACTTCCGGTTGTTGTGGTGTTCGGGATGTCATTCCCACCCATATTTTTTGAAATTATTGTGTCGCTGATGGTGTTCTGGCTGGTGCGCCGTTTAATCATGCCGACTGGTCTGTACGATCTGGTCTGGCATCCGGCACTGTTTAATACTGCACTTTACTGCTGCCTGTTTTATCTGGTATCCCGGTTTTTCGTCTGAGGTCATAGTGAAAGCTCTAACAAGAAAGATTGCTCGTTTCGCCATCACTTTGCTGCTGGTGATCATCGCGATTGTCCTGATTTTCCGCATCTGGGTGTTCTATACCGAATCCCCGTGGACGCGTGACGCCAAATTTACCGCCGATGTGGTGGCGATTGCGCCCGATGTCAGCGGTCTGATTACCGATGTGCGTGTGCATGACAACCAGCTGGTACAGAAAGATCAGGTGCTGTTTGTCATTGACCAGCCACGTTATCAAAGAGCCCTGGAAGGGGCAGAAGCAGATGTTGCTTACTACCAGGCAATACTGAATGAAAAACGCCGTGAAGCGGTGCGTCGTAACAAGCTGGGCATTTCCGCGATGTCGCGTGAAGCTATCGACCAGGCAAATAATGATTATCAGACCACCGAGCATCAGCTGGCAAAAGCTATCGCTACTCGCGATCTGTCAAAGCTGGATCTGGCGCGTACGGTGGTCAGAGCGCCTTCAGCAGGCTGGATAACCAACCTCAATGTCTATACCGGTGAGTTTATCACCCGTGGTTCAACCTCAGTAGCGTTGGTAAAGCAGAATTCATTCTATGTGCTGGCCTACATGGAAGAGACCAAGCTTGAGGGGGTTCGTCCCGGTTATCGTGTGGAGATCACCCCGCTTGGCAGCAACCATGTTTTGTACGGCTCCGTGAACAGCGTGGCGGCAGGGGTGACCAACAGCAGCAGCACCGACGACAGTAAAGGGATGGCGACCATTGACTCGAATCTGGAGTGGGTGCGCCTGGCGCAGCGAGTGCCGGTGCGCATTCATCTCGATAAGCAGCCGGGTAACCTTTATCCATCAGGCACTACCGCGACAGTTGTGGTGACGGGGGAACATGACCGCCAGCATCAGGATATGTCACCGTTTATGAAGCTGTTGCATCGCCTGCGTGAGTTTGGCTGAGGCGGGATAAATTATGCAGTGGTATCGTCTGCGTTTCCCCATCAAACTGACTTTTGCCATTCTGCTGGCGCTGTTTGTCGGGTTTGAATTTAACCTGGAAACCCCGCGCTGGGCAGTGATGACCGCTGCTATTGTCGCCGGGGGTACGGCTTTTGCGGCGGGTGGCGATCCGTTCTCTGGCGCGCTTCGCCATCGCGGCATGTTGCGTATTATCGGCACATTTATTGGCTGTATTGCCGCCGTAACCATTATGGTTGCCACCATTCGTGCACCGGTGGTGATGTTGCTACTGTGCTGTATCTGGGCCGGGGTTTGCGTGTGGATCTCTTCACTGATGAAAGTGGAGAACTCCTACGCGCTGGGCCTGGCGGGCTATACAGCACTGATCATTGTGATTACCGTTGATGCCAGTGGTTCATTGCAGCTGGCTCCCCGCTTTGCTATTGAGCGTTGCAGTGAAATCATTATCGGCATTGTCTGTGCCATTCTGGCCGACATGCTGTTTTCACCGCGTTCAATTAAACAGGATATCGATCGTGAAATTGATGCACTGCTGGTGGAACAGTACCGGTTGATGCAGCTCTGTGTGGCAAATGCAGATAAAGAGGAAGTGGATAAATGCTGGGCGGGTCTGGTGCGCCGCACCACCGCGCTCAACGGGATGCGCAGCAATTTGCTGATGGAGTCAGGCCGCTGGCAGAAAGTGGAGCGCCGTCTGCGGGTGATGAATACCCTGTCGCTCACGCTGATTACCCAGGCCTGTGAAACCTTCCTGATCCAGCATACTCGCCAGGAATATGTTCCCTCGCAGTTCCATCTGTTCTTCGAAAAACCGGTTAACAGTATTGCCGATGTTCATAACCGGATGAAAGTTATGCGCCGGGTGATTACCGTCAGCGGCAGCAAGAATACGCCGATAACTATCCGTACCTGGGTGGGGGCGGCCAGCCGCTATCTGCTGCTGTTAAAAGGAGTACACACCAACAGCAGCATCAGCCGCATAGAAGAAGAGATACTGAATACCGAACCTGTGGTTAAAATGCGCTCCGCTGAAACCCGCCATGCACTGGTTAACGGCCTGCGTACTTTTGTTGCCATTGCCGTTGGTTCACTGTTCTGGCTGTGGACTGGCTGGACGTCAGCCAGCGGTGCAGTGGTGATGCTTGGCGTGATTACCTCACTGGCCATGCGTACGCCCAATCCCCAGATGGTGGCTAAAGACTTTGTTTACGGCATGATTACCGCTTTCCCTGTGGGGGCGCTGTATTACATGTTTGTGATGCCGAACACGCAGCAAAGTATGCTGCTGCTCTGTATCGCATTGGGTCTGTTCGCCTTTATTTGCGGCATTTTCATTCAGCGCCGTCAGATTGGTACGCTGGGGCTGCTGGTGGGGACGCTCAATATCCTGACGCTGGATAACCCGATGACGTTTGGCGTAAGTGCGTTTCTTGATAGCGCACTCGGCCAGGCGATTGGGCCGGTGGTTGCACTGCTGGTGATGCTGCTGATCCGTGATACGTCGAAAGCCCGCGTCGGGCAGACGTTGCTGAACCGCCTGATGTATGCGGCAGTCTCTGCGCTCACCACCAATGCTGCGCGCCGGAAAGAGAACCACCTGCCTGCGCTCTATCAGCAGCTGTTTATGTTGATGAATATCTTCCCTGGCGATATCGATAGATACCGGCTGGCGCTGACGCTGATTATCGGGCACCAGCGCATGCGCGATGCGGATGTACCGGTGAATCCCGATCTCTCTGCTTTCCACAAACAGATGCGTCATACCGCTGACCGGGTTATTTCTGCCAGCAGCGAAGATAAAAAACGCTATTATTTTGAACGCCTGCTGGGAGAGTTCGAGATTTACCAGCAAAAGCTACAGCAGTATGAAGCGCCACTCGGGGTGACTGAGCCGGTTGCACGACTCGCTGCGGTGCTGAAGAAATATCAGAATAGCCTGATCAAAATATGATCCTGCCGCTGACAGCGCCCGCCGTCAGCGTTTTTCCCGGCCAGTTTTCCTTCCCTGACAACACAGCTTCAGTAAACGACTGCCGTTTGCCATCTATACTTATTCCCAGGCAAATGACAAAACGATCAGGAGAAAGTGATGGCCCTCGCAACGCTTCAGGAAAATGAACTGTTTGCGGTCGTTTTTCTGAGTAACGTTCACCGGCAGCAGACGGTCCATTCCGTCGCGCCGGGAAGTGGCATGGTTGGGGAGTGAGCGCATGGTCTCAACCGGGCAGGCACCGTTTGACGGTGTCGGGGAGCCAGAACCGGGGCATGAGTTCGTCGCCGGGACTGAAAGATTTTATGGAAGTGAAAGCCGTGCACATTGGCGGGCTGTAGCCCGACGTCCGGTTGTTTGTCCTGCGGAGCAGCCAGCATGAGAAAAGAGAGTTTTGATTTTAATGTGATTGTCGATCAGGCGCATTTCTACCGTCAGTTCAGTGAACGGTTTGCGCTTGAGGTCAGTGCGATAAACGATCTGGACAGCCTTTGGGATGCCATCACGCTGCCACGGGTACCGCTGCCGCTGGAAATAGAGTTTATCAATCTGGGAAGTGGTCAGAAGCGACGCTATGGTGCGCTAATTTTGCTGTTTGATGAGGCCGAAGAGGAGCTGGAGGGGCAACTCCGCTTTAATGTCCGGTAAGCGGATAACAATAAAAAGGGCCCCGGCGAACGGGGCCAAAAGGTTCGTCTATCCTGCCCGGCATGGGCAGGCCATCGACGAGGAATTACTTGTAGATCTCGGCGGTTGCGTGCCAGCTATCCTGATTGCGTGCTTCGATAATACGATAAGCACTGGCACCTTCACGGTCAGCTTTTTGCGATAACTGCTGACGGATATCCGACGGTGTACCCGCCACGCCACTCAACGTAATTGTCCCCGCAGATTGCAAATTCTCAGCCTGTTGGCTATTCACCAGCTGCGCAGCAGATGCGCCGAAGCTGATAGCAGAGAACAGGCTCAATGCAGCGATGGTTGTTGTAATTTTCATATTTAATCTCCTCATTGTGACAAACAACCTGCGGATGGAACATCATGACCGCAGTCATGTCACTGGGGGGCGCATTAGCACCCGGTGCGCTATTTTATTTATACAGTTCAGCAGTTGCGTGGTAGTTACCGTCATTACGCGCTTCAATTACGCGGTAAGAGGTAGCGCCCTGCTGATCGGCCTTATCTGACAGCGCCTGACGGATATCCGTTGGCGTACCGTCGATGCCGCTGACGCTCACAGTCCCGACAGACTGCAGGTTCTGGCTGGCGACTTGCTGATTAGTGACCAGGTTAGCAGCGCTGGCACCGAAAGAGAGAGCAGAGGCAAGTGTTAATGCAGCGATAGTAAATGTGGTTTTCATGATGATGACTCCAGAAATAGGGTTGCACGGTAACCGAAAGGGCTTAAAAAGCGTTTGTTATACTTGGGGTTACCGGATTTCATTAATTAATTAACTAATAAATTAACGTAGATGTTAAATGCTGACTTATTTGTACAGCTCGGCTGTCGCGTGCCAGTTACCGTTCTCATAATCTTCGATAACGCGGTAAGCACTGGCACCTTTCTCGGTTGCTTTATTATTCAGTGCCTGATGGATATCCATAGGCGAACCGGTAATGCCACTGACGCTGATCACGCCGATAGATTGCAGATCCTTCGCCTGATCGCTATTAATGGATTCAGCGGCAAAAGAGCCAAATGACAGCGCAGATAACACGCTTAATGCAGCAATAGTAGTTTTAACGTTCATGATATTTTCCTCGTCAACTGTTTTTATCTTTTTAGTTACTGTGATTTGCATCACGAAAACAAGTATAGATCTAATAACGTAAAATATTAATAGCATGCTAATAATTTTTCATCGAAGGTTTTCGGGGTTTTTCAGATTTTTAATAACCAACCGTTATAAAAAGCGCTTATGTTTTAACCTTTACCTGTTAAATGCTTGTAAAAACATCATGCTGTGTGAAATTAGCGATTTGTGCGCTTATTAGTGGTCGATCACATTGTTGAAAGAAATCTTAATGGCGATAGGCGCGCGCTTACAGGCTAAAAGGTAGTGGAATATACTGAGGTGAGTTCTTTTACCAGAAGAATAAAAAAAAGGGCCGATAGCGTTCGGCCCTGAGAGAAATGCATAAATAGTGAGTGTTGCCGGGCAGTTAATTCCTGAAGTGGCTTATAACTCTTGTTCAAACAGTACCAGAACTGCATCGTAGAGCTGCTTCACTGTAAAGGCACGCGCAGGGGTAATAAAGATGGTGTCATCACCGGCGATAGTCCCGAGAATGCCTTCTGCTTTCCCGAGGGAGTCGAGCAGGCGCGCGATCAGCTGCGCTGCACCCGGACTGGTGTGAATCACTACCAGCGCGTCGTTGAAGTCGATATCCAGTACCAGATTTTTCAGCGGGCTGGTGGTGGTAGGCACGCCAAGTTCTGCGGGCAGGCAATACACCATTTCCATTTTCGCATTGCGCGTGCGCACGGCGCCAAACTTCGTCAGCATACGGGAAACTTTCGACTGATTAATGTTTTCGAAACCTTCCTCCTGAAGTGCACTGACTATTTCGCCCTGCGAGCTGAATTTTTCTTCCTTGAGTAAGGCCTTGAAAGCCTTGATCAGATCTTCTTGTTTCGATGGGTTACGCATAGGTTACCGATAAAAGGAGGTTATTAAGGGATACCCTCAGCGGGTTATTACATTATTATGCAATTAAATGAATGTTTATGCAAATAAGAAATGGATTCTCGGGCTATCCCTGGCCGTCTGGAGGTGCATTTTAACAAATTTTGGCGCTAAAAAAAAATTTGCTGACGCCTGCTGAAATGCGCACTATGTGAACAGTTTGTTATAATCTTGAGGTTGTTCCAGTTACCTTTAAGGGTGTAATGTAACGCCAAATCACGGTGTAACTGCTCTATTGATTTCACGGCAAACGTCATGTTCAAAAAATAATAAGGAGTTTAGGATGAAAGTTGCAGTCCTCGGTGCAGCAGGTGGTATTGGCCAGGCTCTGGCCCTCCTGCTTAAAACTCAGCTTCCGGCAGGTTCAGAACTCTCCCTCTATGATATCGCCCCGGTCACGCCCGGTGTAGCGGTTGATTTAAGCCATATCCCTACCGCAGTTAAAATCGAAGGTTTCAGTGGTGAAGATGCTACTCCGGCGCTAAAAGGTGCTGATGTGGTGCTAATCTCTGCGGGTGTGGCGCGTAAACCCGGCATGGATCGTTCAGATCTTTTCAACGTAAATGCCGGAATTGTGCGTAATCTGATTGAACAGGTCGCTTCGACCAGTCCAAAAGCGCTCATTGCAATCATTACTAACCCGGTAAATACCACCGTGGCGATTGCTGCTGAAGTGCTGAAAAAAGCAGGCGTTTACGACAAAAACAGACTGTTCGGCGTGACCACGCTGGATATTATCCGTGCCAATACCTTTGTTGCTGCGCTGAAGGGCAAACAGCCACAGGAATTGAACGTGCCAGTGGTGGGTGGACATTCAGGCGTAACCATTCTGCCGTTGTTGTCACAGATTCCGGGCGTACAGTTTACCGAGCAGGAAGCTGCCGATCTGACTAAACGTATTCAGAATGCCGGTACTGAAGTTGTCGAAGCGAAAGCAGGTGGCGGATCGGCGACTCTGTCAATGGGGCAGGCGGGTGCACTGTTTGGTCTGTCGCTGGTGCGTGCGTTGAACGGTGAAAGCAATATTGTTGAATGTGCCTATGTTGAAGGGGATGGCGAGCACGCTCGTTTCTTCTCGCAGCCGCTGTTGCTGGGTAAAAATGGTATTGTTGAGCGTCGTCCGATCGGCACCCTGAGCGCGTTTGAACAGCGGTCGCTGGAAGGCATGCTGGACACACTGAAGAAAGATATTGTACTGGGCGAAGAGTTCGTTAAGTAAATCCTCTTCTTAAAGGTACTTTCGCTGCGTTGCCTGCTGGCAATCACCCCGGTCTCTTACCAGAGTAAGCTCCCGGGGATGCCCATTACCACATTCAGGTAGTGGGTCGATTCAGTGTTGATTCTCGCTCGTATGACGCAGCGCCTTTCTGGCCCGATTACTGCCCTTGATTATCTTCAGGGTACTCTTGTACGGTTACCGGCAGTGTAATCTTTTTGCCATCGCGGCTGATCTCTACGTTAATGACTGTTCCCGGCCGGATTTCCGCTACCTGATCCATGGTTTCCAGTGGAGAAGCAGCCTGAACGTTATTAACCCGGGTAATAGTATCGTTAACCTGAATACCGGCAACATCGGCCGGCCCGCCTGCTTTAACAACGGTCACCACAATACCCTGTACCTGAGGGTGTTCGATTCCCGTATCCATCCCGCTTGAACGCCGGAACTCCTGGCCCGTAATACCGATATAACCGCGGATAACCCGGCCATCACGGATCAGCTTCTCCATCACTTTGGTGGCCAGCTTAGTCGGGATAGCAAAACCGAGTCCTTCAGGTGTCTCACCGTTACTGCTTTTATCAAACGACAGGGTATTAATCCCCATCAGCTCTCCAAGGGAATTAATCAACGCGCCGCCGGAGTTGCCGCGGTTAATCGATGCATCGGTTTGCAGAAAGTCCTGATGACGGGAGGGGCTGAGGCCAACACGTCCGGTGGCACCGATAATACCCTGCGTCACCGTCTGGCCGATGTTGTAAGGGTTACCAATCGCCATTACCAGGTCACCGACATGGGCGACGCGCTGAGGATTGATAGGGATTACCGGCAGATTAGAAGCATTAATTTTCAACACAGCCAGATCGGTCAGGGAATCAGAGCCGACCAGCATGGCTTCAAAATAGCGGCCATCCTGTAGGTTGACGATAATCTGGCTGGCATCGTTAATCACATGTTTATTGGTCAGGATATAGCCCCGGGGATCCATAATCACCCCTGAACCGAGCACATCGGTGGCACCACTGGCGCTGCGATTATAGACGTAGACCACCGCAGGTGCTGCGCGTCGCACACCAGAATTGTAACTGACGGGTTCTTCGCTGGTACTGCTGCTGGTGCTGGACAGCAGGTCGCTCCCGAGCCTGAGGCCGGGCACAGCTAGCAGAAGAATACCGGCCACAATCAGGCCAAAGATCACTGAACGCAAAATTTTAAGAAACATGGTCTTAAGCGGTGAATGAATGAACGACTGGGAGGATAGCATGAGTTACGCAGACACAGTAGCCCGTGTCTGCGTGTGGCGTTGTTATGGCAATAACAGATAGATATTCTCATCGCCGCGCATCACGTTTAGCGCCAGCAGTGGTGGTTTAGCTTCCAGCAGTTTGCGTAGTTCCGCCAGATTCTGTACCGGCGTACGGTTTACGCCAACAATGACATCATCTTTCTGGAGGCCAAACTGGGCGGCCGGAGTCGATTTCTCGACCTCATCAACTTTTACACCTTTAGTGCCATTTTTAGCAGCGCCGTCACTGAGTGTTGCGCCCTGTAAAGCTGGCGTCATCAGTTCTGCGCTGGTGCTGCTCTGGGTGCTGTTATCCAGCTTCACGCTAACAGTGAGTGGTTTACCTTCGCGCAGCAGGCCAACCTTAACCTCCTGACCTGGCGGAGTGGTACCGATTCTTACCCGCAACTCAGCAAAGTTGGCGATAGTTTTACCATCAACGCTGGTAATAATATCACCCGCTTTGATACCTGCTTTGGCCGCCGCGGACTGTGGCAGCACTTCATTAACGAAGGCCCCGCGCTGAACGTCGACATTAAAAGCTTTAGCCATATCAGCAGTCATCTCGGTACCTTTAATACCAAGCTGACCACGTTTGACTTCACCAAACTGGATCAGCTGCTGCGCCAGGCCCATTGCCATATTACTTGGGATAGCAAAGCCGATGCCGATATTGCCCCCGCTGGAGGCCAGAATAGCGGTATTCAGACCGATCAGCTCACCGTTAAGGTTCACCAGTGCCCCGCCCGAGTTACCCCGGTTAATTGCCGCATCTGTCTGGATAAAGTTTTCCAACCCTTCCAGATTCAGGCCGCTACGGCCCAGAGCAGAGACAATGCCGGAGGTGGCGGTCTGGCCGAGGCCAAACGGGTTACCGATGGCAACGGCAAAATCACCGACTTTAAGCTGATCGGAATCAGCTATTTTGATTTGAGTAAGGCGCGTTGCGCCATTGAGCTGGATCAGCGCAATATCGGTCTGCTCATCACGGCCAACCAGTTTGGCATCAAACTCGCGGCCATCACTTAACTGGACGCTGATTTTATCCGCACCGCTGACCACATGATTATTGGTCAGTACATAGCCTTTGGCCGCATCAATGATGACGCCTGATGCCAGGCCTTCAAACTCAGGGGCCTTATCGTCACCTGGCGCGCTCTGGCCATTTTGCTCAAAGAAACGTTTTAACTGCTCGGGAATCTGCTGCTGGTTGTCGTCGCTTTCGGTGCCTTCAACGTGGACGCTGACCACGGCAGGTAACACCTTTTCCAGCATCGGAGCGAGGCTCGGTAGCGCTTCTCCCTGAATCTGGGAGGGGAGCGATGCCACTGAAGCGGGTACCACGGTCATATTGACGCCAATACTTAAGGCTAATGCGCTTAACAGAAATGATCTCTTCTTCATCGTGGCTCAACTCTCGCTACCTGTGGGGATAAAAGGGTATCTGTATATGAGTAACTCAGTTGCAGCGGTACAGAAACAGGGGGCAACAGGCACCCCCAAAATACTATTTGGCCGGGCGATCGCCACGCAACAGGCCTGAGGCGCTGTCCGGGTAATCACGTGGCATTTGCACTGGCACCTGATCGTTGTCTGCCTCGGATTCAGTCAGCTGATACGCAAACGGGTTTTTCTCACCCGGGAGGTTCGGCAGCAGGTCATTTGAACCCTTAGCCATATGCTGATAAAGCTGACGGTAATCACGTGCCATATTGTCCAGCAGCTCTGCACTGTGGGCAAAATGGTTGGTAAGCTCTTCACGATAGTCAGCCAGCTCGGCTTTACTTTTTTCCAGTTCGTACTGCAAGCTGCGTTGCTCACGCAGTTTCTTATTGCCGAAACGCATGGCGACCGCGCCAATAATAATCCCAACTACTAACCCAATAAGCGCATATTCCCAGGTCATAATAACTCCCATATTGTCTTCGTTGTTCCGTAGGGCCTTTCTAACTCATGACAGCCACTATAACCGCTAATCTCATGGAAGTGGAATCCTGCGGCAGCTTCGCTTAGTGTAGAACGACTTTTTTTTCGACGATCAACCACACGGCAAGGCCATTTTTCAGGGAATGTGACAACATTATGCAAACGATGTCTCCTCTGGCGCTCTATCAGCAGGCGCTGGAAAACGGCGAGTATCAGGCCGATGAGGTACAGCGCGCGGCGATGACCCGTCTGGACAGTATCTATCAGGCATTAACCCGTATCAGCCCGCCATCTTCCTCTGCCAGCGGTGGGTTATTTGGTAAATTGAGCACGCTATTAGGAAAAAATAAAAACGCTGTTCAGACACCGGCGCGCGGCCTGTATATGTGGGGTGGCGTTGGCCGTGGCAAGACATGGCTAATGGATCTGTTTTTTCAGTCGATTCCTGGCGAGCGGAAGCAGCGTTTGCACTTCCACCGCTTTATGCTGCGGGTGCATCAGGAGCTGACCGAGCTACAGGGGCAGAGCGATCCGTTACAAATTGTTGCCGATCGTTTTAAAGCCGAGACTGATCTGCTGTGCTTTGACGAGTTTTTTGTCTCTGATATCACCGACGCGATGCTGCTAGGTACGCTGATGGAAGCGCTGTTCAGTCGTGGTATCACCCTGGTTGCCACCTCAAATATTCCTCCGGACGACCTCTATCGCAACGGTCTGCAACGAGCGCGCTTTATACCTGCGATTGAGATGATCAAACAGCACTGTGAGATTATGAACGTTGATGCGGGCATTGATTATCGTCTGCGCACGCTGACCTCAGCACATCTGTGGATGACGCCATTAGGTGAAGAGACATCGAAAGAGATGGAGCGCATGTTTATTGCGCTGGCGGGAAAGCCGCGTGCACATCACGAGCCGCTGGAAATTAATCACCGCCAGCTCTCAACGCTGGGGATGGCAGAAGGGGTGCTGGCGATAAATTTCCTGGCTTTATGCGGCGAAGGTCGCAGTCAACACGACTATATTGAACTGTCACGCCGTTTCCACAGCGTATTGCTGTATGATGTTCCGGTGATGATTTACAAGACTGAAGATCAGGCTCGACGTTTCCTGGCGTTGGTAGATGAATTCTACGAGCGTCACGTGAAGCTGGTGGTCTCGGCAGAAGCATCACTTTATGAGATTTACCAGGGTACGCGGCTGAAGTTTGAGTATCAGCGCTGCGTTTCCCGCTTGCAGGAGATGCAGAGCGAAGAGTACCTGCGGCTGCCGCATTTACCCTGAGTCTCTTATTACTGTGACGTGATGGTAATTTTATCGTAGAAAACGTTCGACCTTTACGGATGACTTCTCTATAATCTTGCGACCCCACGTTACAACAAAGGTTTTTTTCCCAAAACTCTTTGTGTTCCAGTAACTCTATCCGAAGGGGTGGGCTTACTGGTCAAGATGGTCGTGTGAGCTCCAACCGTTTATTCAAGCGTTTGGGATTTCACCAACGTGTAACTTAATTTGGGTAAGCTTTTAGATGAAAACTTTTACAGCTAAGCCAGAAACCGTCCAACGTGACTGGTATGTTGTTGACGCAACAGGCAAAACCTTAGGTCGCTTAGCGACCGAACTGGCTCGTCGTCTGCGCGGTAAGCACAAAGCGGAATATACTCCGCACGTCGATACAGGTGATTACATCATCGTTCTGAACGCTGAGAAAGTTGCCGTAACTGGTAACAAGCGTACTGACAAGATTTATTACCATCACACCGGCTTTGTCGGTGGTATCAAGCAAGCGACCTTCGAAGAGATGATTGCTCGCCGTCCTGAGCGTGTGATTGAAATCGCGGTTAAAGGCATGCTGCCAAAGGGCCCGCTGGGCCGTGCTATGTACCGTAAACTGAAAGTTTACGCGGGCAACGAGCACAACCATGCGGCACAGCAACCGCAAGTTCTTGACATTTAATCGGGATTACAGGCAATGGCTGAGAATCAAAACTACGGCACTGGTCGCCGCAAAAGCTCTTCCGCACGCGTCTTTATTAAGCCGGGTAGCGGTAATATCGTTATCAACCAGCGTTCTTTAGAACAGTACTTCGGTCGCGAAACTGCCCGCATGGTAGTTCGTCAGCCGCTGGAACTGCTGGACATGGTTGGTAAATTCGATCTGTACATCACTGTTAAAGGTGGTGGTATCTCTGGTCAGGCTGGTGCGATCCGTCACGGTATCACACGCGCTCTGATGGAGTACGACGAGTCACTGCGTGGCGAACTGCGTAAAGCAGGCTTCGTTACTCGCGATGCTCGTAAAGTTGAACGTAAGAAAGTCGGCCTGCGTAAAGCACGTCGTCGTCCTCAGTTCTCCAAACGTTAATTTTTTCTGCTCCGCAGAAGCGATTATCGGAAAACCCGGTGCCTGGCGCCGGGTTTTTTATTTTCTTCCGGTGCAAAAAGCGCGAAACTCACACCGCTTTACCAATTTCCCCCGCAATTCCGCGTGTGACCCCCCACAAGCTGGCTAAAATCTGGTAAACTATGTGTCACTTTGTGCCCATTGTCCGGGCAATGACGCGTGTATCCTGTGTACCAGGGATCGGTCAGTCTTCGGGCCAATGGCAATAATGGGTCGCCGCGTGGATGGCTATTCGCAGTAATTTTCTCGATAAACTTGGAGGTTTACATGGCTGTCGCTGCCAACAAACGTTCGGTAATGACGCTGTTTTCTGGTCCGACTGACATTTTCAGCCACCAGGTACGCATTGTCCTGGCTGAGAAGGGTGTTAGTGTCGAGATCGAGCAGGTTGAAACGGATAACCTGCCGCAGGATCTGATCGACCTCAACCCGTACCGCACCGTACCCACCCTTGTGGATCGCGAGCTTACGCTGTATGAATCGCGCATCATCATGGAATATCTGGACGAGCGCTTCCCGCATCCTCCACTGATGCCGGTTTACCCGGTAGCACGCGGTGAAAGCCGCCTGATGATGCATCGCGTTGAGCAGGATTGGTACAGCCTGATGCGTAAAGTTGAAAACGGCACCGCACAGGAAGCCGAAGCTGCGCGCAAACAGCTGCGCGAAGAGCTGCTGGCTATCGCACCACTGTTCGCCCGTACGCCGTTCTTTATGAGCGAAGAGTTCAGCCTGGTTGACTGCTATCTGGCTCCTCTGCTGTGGCGTTTGCCGCAGATGGGCATTGAGCTGATTGGCGCGGGTTCTAAAGAGCTTAAAGGCTATATGACTCGTGTCTTCGAGCGTGACTCCTTCCTTGCTTCTCTGACCGAAGCAGAACGTGAAATGCGCCTGCAAACGCGGGGCTAAGTACGATGGAAATGTCTCAACTTACCGCACGTCGTCCTTATCTGTTGCGCGCTTTTTATGAGTGGTTGCTCGACAACAATCTCACGCCGCATCTGGTCGTCGACATCAATTTACCCGGCGTGATGGTTCCTCTGGAGTATGCCCGCGATGGTCAGATCGTTCTGAACATTGCGCCGCGTGCCGTAGGCAATCTTGAGTTGGGCAATGATGAAGTTCGTTTCAGCGCACGTTTTGGCGGCGTACCGCGTCAGGTTTCCGTGCCTTTAGCGGCGGTGCTGGCGGTTTATGCTCGTGAAAACGGGGCCGGTACCATGTTTGAACCCGAGCCAGCGTATGAAGATGCGGGTGAGTTCGATGAGTCAAGCGGGCAGGATGATGCTCCGGAAACGGTGATGTCGGTGATCGATGGCGATCGTCCCGATGACAGTGTTCCTGACGACGACAATGATCCAGACGATGAGCCGCCTCCGCGCGGTGGTCGTCCGGCGCTTCGCGTTGTGAAATAAAAAACGGGCCTGATGGCCCGTTTTTTTATATCTGTCACGAGGGGCGGAACCACGGCTGCGGCTCGCCCTTTAATCTATTAATAGACGTCGCGCAGGTAGCGTTTCTCTTTCTTCAGCTGATCGACATAATCTGCTGCGCGTTCCGCAGACATCCCACCAAACTGAGTAATCACCTGATACAGAGCCTTATCTACGTCTTTTGCCATGCGTGATGCATCGCCACAGACATAGAAGTAAGCGCCTTCTTCTAACCAGGCAAACAGCTCCGCACCCTGTTCCAGCATACGAGTCTGCACGTAGATTTTTTCAGCCTGATCGCGAGAGAAAGCCAGGTCGAGACGCGTTAACAGGCCACTTTTCTGCCAGTGAGTCAGCTCATCCTGATAGATATAATCGTGTTCCTGATGCTGATCGCCGAAGAACAGCCAGTTCTTTCCTTTAGCGTCCACAGCTTCACGCTCTTCAAGGAAGGCGCGGAACGGTGCAATACCGGTACCCGGGCCGATCATGATCAGCGGGGCGTCATTGTTGGCTGGCACGCGGAATGCTTTATTCGGAGAAATAAAGATCGCTGGCTTCTCGCCACGTTTAACGCGCTCGGCCAGGTAAGTCGAGCAGACGCCGCTACGCGCACGACCTGCGCTGTGATAGCGAACAGAGGCGATGGTCAGATGTACCTGATTAGGGTGTGCTTTCTGGCTTGACGAAATAGAGTAAGCGCGATGCTGCAACGGACGCAGCAGGGCGACGAACTCAGGAATACTCAGTGCACGGGTGACATCCAGTTGCAACAGGTCGAGAGTGTCTTTGCCCCACAGCCATACGCCAAGCGCATCTTTATCATCATGCTGCAATACGTGGCGCAGTTCCTGGTTAGTGGTGTTCTGGCCAACCCATTCGATCAGCTTGCGTGAAGGCTCAGAGATCTCAAACTGGTAGGTCAGCAGGTCGCCGAGGCTTCTTTCAAAGCCCGGCACCGGCGTGTCATAGTCTGATTTCAACTGTGTCAGCAGCAAATTAACCAGCGCCGGTTCGTTGACCGGAATTACACCCAGAGCATCACCTGCCTCGTACTTCAGTCCGCTGTCGGTCAGATCGAACTCGAAGTGGCGGATGTCTTTGCCAGAGTTCTCACCGGACAGGCGCTTGTTGGTCGCCAGTGCGGCAGCGTATGGATTGTTTTTATTGCTGCCAGGGATGACCGGAGCTTCCGGTGCGCTCTCCAGCGCATTGCCGCTGCTGCCCGCGCTGGCGGCAAACTGTGGCATAGAGCTGGCGATCCACTCGTTGGACGGCTCTTCATAATCAATATCGCAGTCAATACGATCGTAGACGCGTTTTGCACCGAGCTGCTCAAGACGCATATCGATAAATTTACCAGCCTGGCAGAAGCCGTCGTAGCCGGTATCACCGATCGCCAGAACCGCAAAGTGCATCTGCTCAAGGCGTGGCGCAGTGCTGGCGGAAATAGCCTGCCAGAACAGCTGCGCGTTATCCGGCATTTCACCTTCGCCATAGGTAGAAGTGATCACCAGCACGTGACGCATAGTGGCGAACACATCAATATCGACCTCACCCAGTCCCTGAACGACCGGCACCAGGCCTTTAGCGCGTGCTGCTTTCGCCGCACTCTGCGCTAACGCTTCAGCATTACCTGTCTGAGAACCAAACAGAATATGGAGCTGAGTGGTTGCCGCTGAAGCAGCAGAGCCTGCCGCCTGCGGCTGATTTTCCAGCACCAGCAGGCGCGAGTGTAATCCGGCAAGAAAGCCTGCCAGCCAAAATTTCTGCTCACCATTAAATGGCGCATCTTCAGGAATGTAAGGAATCTTCATCAGTTTTATCTACTATTATTTAAAGTATAAGTCACTGTTCATATTCATTTTTCAGGCAAGTTTGCCGACCGCAGCCGCTAATTCAGGCAGTGCAGCACGGGCGAACAGCTCTTCAAAATCAGGCAGTCTTCCCAGCACTTCTCTGTTACATGCATCCTGATACATAATCCAGCCGTAAGTCGCCAGGCTGTCCATGGAACGAATGTTGCGTTGTGTCAGCGCCGCTTTGTAGTCTGTCATACGCTTCGCACCAATCAGGCAGGCAAGCTCTTCATCGCTGTAGCTTTCAATGGCTGCACGACCGTGGCGTTGCAACTTGCTGATCAGAGTAAAGTCTTCAGTCATCAGCAGGTTACGTACGGCTTTCTCCACTGCCGGATCTTCCACTGAGGTGCCTTTTGGCATCCGTGAAAGCGCCAGCTGTTGTGCAGAACTGAGAACGGTATAGTTGTTTAACAGTACCAGCATCTCAGGAGTATCTGTTGCACCGTAGCCCGGAACGGCACCGTTCGCGATTGCTTTCCCTTCGCGCCAGGCCGCTTTGAATTTAGCCACCTGATGACCAGCCAGCGCGGTGGACAACTCTTCCAGCAGATCCTTACGAGCCTTCGCTTTCAGGATCTCACCGCCGTCCTGATACAGCAGCAGGGAGCGCGGCATCACGTAGACAAAATGCTGGCTCTCGGTTTCCCAGTGATCGAGCAACCACTGCGCACGTGGCGAGGAGGTGGCGTCCAGATGCCAGTTCAGCATCGTCAGCACCGCATCTTTATGTACGCGTGCCATTTCGTTGTCATCAGTAATGGAGCCAAGCATCACGGAGTCACCGGCAGCTGAACCCGCCAGCGTGCCGTACGGGTCGTACTGATAGGCGAAACCGCCGCTCATACCGTTACCAAACCCGGTGCCGTAAGTGCCGAGGTTGAGCACTGCGCCGTTAGTCATATATTCGCAGCAGAAATCACCCACGCCTTCAACCACAGCGGTCGCGCCGGAATTACGTACGGCAAAACGGTCGCCCGCCTGGCCTTGTGCGAACAGACGTCCGCCGGTGGCGCCGAACAGGGCGAAGTTACCGATCAGAACGTTACCTTCCGCATCCTGCGAACCGCCCCCTGGGGACATGACGACAATTTCACCGCCGCACTGTCCTTTACCAACGCCGTCGTTACAGGTGCCGTAATGCTCCAGACGCATACCGTCGTTACAGAATACGCCGTAGGACTGACCGGCAGAGCCTGAGGTCGAGATATTAACCGTGCCCGGTGCCAGATAGCGGCGACCACGATCGTCCAGCAGCGCAGCCGGGATGCGGCTCAGATGCTCGGCATTCAGCGTATGGTTCAGCAGGCGTTCGATATCGATAGCCAGCTGCCCACCCACGCTCTTGTTACGGTTGTTCAGAGTGATCCCGTCACCCAGGTTGATCTCTGTCGATCCCTGGCTGACCAGCTGATCGTTCAGCAGATCGATCCAGCCGTTATCCAGTTCGAAGTCTTTTTCCAGATAGACCGGATGGGCGATCTTCATCTCTGGTACCACGGTCAGCATGGCACGCAGATCCAGCTTGCCGACTTCCAGCGGGTGATCCATCAGATGCAACAGATCGGAGCGGCCGCGGGCTTCGCGCAGAGAGCGCAGGCCGAGGCGCGCCAGCATTTCACGCACTTCATGAGCAACGTTGATAAAATACTGCGCCAGCTGACGTGGATCTCCATCAAAGGCTTCGGCATTGGTAGTCAGACCCGCCGGGCATTTCACGTTACAGTTTTTCGCCATCACGCATTTCAGCATCATCAGTGCGGTGGTGCCGAATTCAAAGCTGTCGCCGCCCAGCAGCGCGGATTTCACAACGTCGCTGCCGGTCTGCTGTGCGCCTGAACAGCGCAGCAGTACTTTTTCACGCAGGCCGTTGGCACACAGCGCCTGATGAACTTCGGCGATCCCGATTTCTGCCACGCGTCCGGTATATTTCAGGCTGGTAACCGAAGCTGCCCCGGTGCCGCCGGTGTTACCAGCGACGTTGATAACGTCGGCACCGGCCTTCGCCACGCCAACCGCAATGGTGCCGATACCCTCGGACGACACCAGCTTAACGATCACCCGCACCCGGGCAGCTTTACAGTCGTGGATCAGCTGCGCCAGATCTTCAATCGAGTAGGTGTCATGGTGCGGAGGAGGGGAAACCAGCTCCACGCCCGGCGTACCGCCACGTGCCGCAGCGATCTCTACGGTCACTTTGGCTGCCGGTAGCTGACCACCTTCGCCTGGTTTTGCTCCCTGGCCGATTTTTATTTCCAGCTCTTCAAGCATCGGGTCTGCCAGATAAGCAGCCCAGACGCCGAAACGACCGGATGCCAGCTGTTTAATACGAGAAGCGCGGATGGTGCCGTGACGTGAATAGTGTTCGCCACCTTCGCCACAGTTACTCATACCGCCCACCATATTGGTGCCATGGGCAACGGCTTCGTGTGCCGGAGCCACCAGTGCGCCATGGCTCATGGCCCCGGAAGCAAAGGTGCGGGTAATTTCATGGGCAGGCTGTACTTCACTGAGTGGCAGCACCGGAGAGATCGTGAAAATACGCGACAAATAGTCCGCTGCTTTTCCGGTTGTGGTCAGGTGTAGCGCATCGGCAGTCACTTCAGCATGTTCAATCGCATCACCAAAGCGTTTTTTCAGTACGCCGGAGAGGGTGGTCAGGCGATCATGTTCGCTTTTCAGGCCAACAATGGCATCGGTCAGGCGCAGTATAAAGTGCCCTTCACGGCCTTCCGTTGCTTCGCAGACCAGTCCACGTACGGCAAAACCGTTGTTGATCAGTGAATAGCGGCCCAGCTTACGGGTGAACTCTGCTTCGCTGTCTACATGGGTTAAATCAGCGGGCAGGGCGAGAATATCGCGCAGTGCGGCCGGACGACGTTTACGCTCCTCCTGCATCAGGCTGGAGAACTGACGGTAGTCAGCGGTGATCGTAAAGTTATCAATCACCTCGTTCGGAATACGTTCGAAGCTGCTGTCAGCAAAGGTTTTGGTTTTGATACTGAACGCATTATCCAGTTTCGCCAGCGTCATCAGGCGGATAAAGTTATCCTCCTCACGGGCTTTATCGGCAAAGCGGATAGGTTGCTCGGTCATATCGATAAAGGTACGCACAGCAATGGTGCCGTAGGAGTGCCCTGCGCCTTCCGCGCGCTCTTTAAACAGGCCCAGCAAGGGTACGTCAGATTCCCCCTGAATGCGCAGCGCACTCTGGTGCCAGTCCACGGCCATCTGTGCGATGGTGGCAAAGCCTGCTCCGCCCACCGGGGTTTTAATATTCGGGAAATATTTCTTCAGCACGCGGTCTTCAGTGTCGAGGAAGTTCGGCTCGAAGAACTCACCGCAGCTGTAGCTCTCAACGGTACACAGGCCCACTTTGCCCATGGTTTTCATCAGTGCTTTTTCTGCGGCTTTAGCATAGCGTTTAAAGGCTTTGTTACCTGCCTCGCCTTCACCGTACTTCTCTTCCGCACGCATCTGCACGCCAAGCGGGTAGATAGCGGAAGCACCAAAGCCCAGCGCGGCAGCAATATGGTGTGAAGAGATGCTCTGACCACTTTCAACCACCAGTGAGACGTCGAGACGCAAACCTTCCTGCACCAGGCGTTGGTTAATCGCAGAAACCATCAGCAGCATCGGGATGCTGGCGTGAGTAGAGGAGATATGGCGGTCGGTAATAACCGCGATGCCGCCCTGCTCGCGAGCGAAATCGACCACATCCTGCGCCAGTGCGTCAATTGCCTGCTCGAGCGCATCGGCATTGGCCGCACGGCTCTGCGGGTCAGTACCGATCACCGGCAGGTAGAGCATGTCAAAACGGGCATACGGCGCTACGGTCTGCTCGCGCAGTTGCAGCATGTCCAGATGTGACAGGATTGGCGTTGGCACCACAATCTGGTGGCCTTTGCTGCGTCCGAGATGCGGTTTAGCGCCTAAGGCTACGCGCATTGTCATACCGTCAGCTTCACGGATTGAGTCCAGAGGCGGGTTTGTCACCTGAGCAAAGCGCTGTGAGAAATAGTGTGCCATTCCGCCTTCATGGTCGGATAAGGCATTGATCGCGTTGCCATAACCCATAGCTGAAATCTTTTCAGCACCGGTAGTCAGCATCGGATCCATCATGAATTTGAAGCTCTCCTGGTTGTAGTAGTAGGCCACAAAACGCTGATAGGTTTTGAGGTCACCGCTATAACGCGAAGGGGAGCCTTGCTGCTCTGCCGGTATGACCGGGAGATCGTCTAAGGTCACACGAGACTCTGCCAGCAAAGCAGGATAATCGGCCACTGCAGCCAGTTTCTCTAACGCTTCTACGGTGGTGTAGCTGCGCTTCTCACGGTGATCGTAATAGAGCATTCCGCCCGCTTCGATACGACCACGACGCAGGACGCTTTCCGGCGGGAAGGCGATCTGACCAGCTTCAGACATCGCACCAATATACTCAGCGGTTTCCACCGAGCGCAGAGGGCGCAGGCCCAGGCGGTCAAGACGTGCGCCAATCACTTCACCATTACCGAAGATCAGCGCTGCCGGGCCATCGTTCTTCTCTTCGTAGAGAGAGAAGTATTCCAGCATGGCACGTACTTCAGCAGACAACGACGGATCGTTTTCCCACGCTGGCGGCATCATTGATACCACTGCGGTGATCAGGTCAAGGTTATCTTCCATCAGGCGGCTGTGGATACTCTGATCGAGGCGGGAGCTGTCTGACTGACCTTTCGGACGCACGATTTTCTTGCCGCGCGCCAGCGCCAGCGCCGATTCAGCAATACGGTTTTTACGATCCGTGTTGAGTTCACCGTTGTGTGCCATCAGACGGAAAGGCTGCGCCATGGTGGTGTGCGGGTCGGTATTGGTTGAAAAACGAGTATGGAAGAACAGACCGCGTACCTGATGGTCAGCATCGGTCAGATCCTGGAAATAGGGAATGACTTCATTGGAGTTCAGGCGCGCTTTAAATACCTGAGTGCGCGAGGAGAGCGAAAGCGGATAAAGACCGCCAAAATCACTCTCGGTAAAGGCGCGAGCTTCGATATCCAGCAGGGCACGATATATGCGTTTTTCAAAATCAATCTGGCTGGTCACATCGGCCGGGGCAGTAAACACCCATTGCACGATAGGCAGCTGAAACGAAATAGCTGCCGGACGCAGTACGCTGTTATCCAGCGGCATATCACGCTTAACAATGATATTCAGATTGTATGAAGCCAGAGTTTCTTCAACCAGGCGCTCGGCGTTGGCGCGTAACGCACTGTCTTTAGGTACGAAGAAGTTACCCACACCAAAGCGGCCCGCTTCCAGCGGCAGTCCGGTAATTTTGCGGAAGAAGTGCAAAGAGAGGTCAACGTTGACACCAGCGCCGTCACCAACGCCTTCTGCTGACATGCCCCCGCGATGAGGTACGGTGCACAGGGCACTGTGTGCCATTTGCAGAACCTCATGAGTTTGCTCGCCGTCCTTACGAGTAATGAAACCTACACCACAGCTATCACTGTCTTTTGATGGGTCATACAAGCCATAGGGATAAGGTTTTGAGTTGGACATCGAGGGCCTCCTTAACTGCTTTTGACATTACCACTGTTTTTCAGGCTCAGAGCACACCGGAGTGTCTCCTCAGGCTCTGTATCATTTTCTTGCCGCTAAAACGCAGACACCGTGACTCGGAACATTCCATTAATGGACATTTGTTTAAACGTCCTTGAATGAGCTGCTCACTAAATTCCGGGTCTCAAATTGGAGATAACTTACATCACGAGGGAGTCTACTTGCTGCATAGATATGCCGAGACACTGGCCCGTCAGGAAAGCTTCCAGCGGATTTCCAACTTATCGGGAAAGCGAACTCAGGTCAAATAGCGATATTACTTATGCCTTTTAGTGTGTTTTGCGATTTATATATCTGATATTTAACGATATATCAGTCTATTTTAACCTGATCGGTCAGCGAGTGAAGGGGGGCGAAGTGTGAGCTGACTCACTATAGGGCAGTGGGCAAATCTCTGCACCATGCTGGTGCCGGGGTTATTGGCAGCAGAATGTGCTGTCAGCGGCTGCATAACCGCAGGAACACACTGTTTTTAATGCTCGGGCTTATTTGAATTAAACAAGGGGGTGTCATTAGTAAAATTAATCATGCCAGGTGTGATTAATTTCTCATTAATTATGAATTGTTATTCGTTGGGTGTGACGAGAGAATGCGACTGAGATTTGTCATCGCTATGAAAACTATCAACAAGAGAAAGGCGCACTGAATCCAGAGCGGCCCTACAGATTATGCAGTTATAAAATTTAGTCAATATCCTCAGGGGTAACTTTTTGCCATCCCGGCAAAAAAAAATTTACCCTCGGTGACAGGGAGGAGAGCGGTGTGTGGCCTGGTTTTGCCCCGAACTGCCCGTCATAAGCGCATGGCGCGGATAATCCCGTTATAACAGCGGCGCAGCTGTTGGTACTGCTGCACTATTACTGTGCATATTTCTGACACTCAATCCGGCAGATAGCGCGTTGGTCTTTTGTTCAATTCCGGTATGATTGCCGCTATCAGGCCGGAAGGAATCCTATATGAAACAAATTCGTTTATTAGCGCAGTATTACGTCGATTTGATGGTTAAGCTGGGGCTGGTACGCTTTTCGCTGCTGCTTGCCTCTGCTCTGGTGGTGCTGGCAATGATTGTGCAGATGGCGGTGACCATGGTATTGCGCGGTCATGTTGAGAGTATCGATATGGTGCGCTCCGTCTTCTTCGGCCTGCTTATTACTCCGTGGGCGGTTTATTTCCTCTCGGTGGTGGTGGAGCAGTTAGAAGAATCGCGTCAGCGCCTTGCTCGCCTGGTGGATAAGCTCGAAGAGATGCGCAATCGCGATCTGGAGCTTAACCAGCAGATGCAGGAAAATATCACCCAGCTGAATCAGGAAATTTCTGACCGAATTAAAGCAGAAGAGGCTCGTCTTCAGGTGATGGCAAAGCTGAAAGAGGAGATGGCGCGACGTGAAGAAGCGCAGATCGAACTCGAACAACAGTCCTCATTTCTACGCTCCTTCCTTGATGCCTCCCCCGATCTGGTGTTCTACCGCAATATTGACCAGCAGTTCTCCGGCTGTAACCGCGCGATGGAGCTGCTGACGGGCAAAAGTGAAAAACAGCTGATTGGCCTGTCGCCAAAAGACGTTTACGACGATGACGCGGCGACGAAAGTGCTGGAAACCGATGAGAAGGTGTTCCGTCATAACGTCTCCCTGACTTATGAACAGTGGCTGCAATACCCCGATGGCCGCAAAGCCTGTTTCGAAATCCGTAAGGTGCCCTATTACGACCGGGTGGGGAAACGCAGTGGTTTAATGGGCTTTGGACGCGATATAACCGAACGTAAGCGCTACCAGGACGCATTAGAGAATGCCAGCAGGGAAAAGACCACGTTTATCTCTACGATTAGCCACGAGCTTCGTACGCCGCTTAATGGCATTGTCGGTTTAAGCCGTATTCTCCTGGATACAAATCTTAACCAGGAGCAGCTGAAGTATCTGAAAACCATCCATGTGTCGGCGATTACGCTGGGTAATATTTTCAATGATGTGATTGAGATGGACAAGATCGAGCGCCGCAAAGTGCAGCTTGATAACCAGCCGATTGATTTCACCGGATTCCTCGCTGATTTGGAAAACCTCTCTGGCCTGCTGGCCGAACCAAAAGGCCTGAAGTTTGTCCTCGAGCCGACATTACCCCTGCCGCAAAAAATTATTGCTGACGGCACGCGGCTGCGCCAGATCCTGTGGAACCTGATTGGCAACGCGGTGAAATTTACTCAGCGCGGTGAAATTGTGGTACGGGTGGGTTATCAGCAGGATGACTGTCTGTGCTTTGAGGTGGAAGATTCCGGGATGGGTATTCCGGAGGATGAGCAGGATAAGATTTTTGCCATGTACTACCAGGTGAAAGATCAGCGTGGAGGCAAACCAGCAACCGGCACCGGCATTGGCCTGGCGGTATCCCGTCGCCTGGCGCAGAGCATGGGCGGGGATATTCGTGTGCACAGCGCACCCGGCCAGGGCTCCTGCTTTACCCTGACGATCAATGCGCCACGTGTGGTTGATGAGGCCGAAGATGAGCAGGCTGAAGAGGATCTGCCGCTGCCTGCGTTGCATGTGCTGCTGGTGGAAGATATTGAGCTGAATGTGGTGGTGGCGCGCTCGGTGCTGGAAAAATTAGGTAACAGCGTGGAAGTGGCAATGACGGGTCAGGCTGCGCTGGATATGTTTGATCCTGATGAGTTCGACCTTGTGCTGCTGGATATCCAGCTGCCGGATATGACCGGGCTTGATGTGGCGCGTGCGATTCACCAACGTCATGCCGGTGAGCATTTGCCGCCGCTGGTGGCGCTGACTGCCAACGTACTGAAGGATAAGCGTGAATATCTGGATGCAGGGATGGATGACGTGTTGAGCAAGCCCCTGGCCGTTCCCGCCCTGACTGCGATGATCAAAAAATACTGGGATTTCCAGGAATTAGCGTTACCTGATGTAGCGGAGGGCAACATGGATCAGAAAGAACTGGCGTTACTGGATGTTCCCATGCTTGAGCAGTATATCGAGCTGGTAGGGCCTGGGCTGATTCATCAGAGCCTGGCGATGTTTGAGCAGATGATGCCTGGCTACCTTGCAGTGCTGGATTCAAACATGATGGCACGTGACCAGAAAGGGATTGCTGAAGAGGGGCATAAAATCAAAGGTGCTGCCGGTTCTGTCGGACTGACGCATTTGCAACAGATTGCAAAACAGATTCAAAGTCCTGAGCTGCCTGCCTGGTGGGATAACGTTCAGGAGTGGATTGATGAACTGAAACAGGAATGGCGCAATGACGTGGAAGTATTACGTCAGTGGGTTACGGATGCTGAAAAAAAATGACCCCGACCGAAGCCGGGGTGCGCGAATACTGCGCCAACACCAGGGAAAATGGTACATCTGAGCTATTTTGATACTAATTATCGCGAGCTCAGATTTGGTATTGGGTGAACATATCAATGCTCAGACACTACTTTAGCAAATCTTGCGTAACATGTTACCGGATTCATTAAAATGTGTGATGTTGAGCAGCGTTCTTAAATAGAAGAACCGATTTTTACCATTCAGTCAAGCGGTGAATTGATTTTTACGATAATCCGTATGCTTTTTGACCGTTAATGGCTTTTATTGCAGCAATAAGATTAAGGTAAACCGTTTGCGTCTAAAGCTTTTTTATTAGGTACGGCAGTCTCGCAAACTCCTATGCTATTTTAAGTTCTAACTTATTGTTTTAATTCGGTATCAATGGTTTTTTATCCTGGTGTTCCGAAACGTTTTGGTTTCTGCTAGCACATTTTACCAGATCGCCTTACTGTGGGCGGTAAAAGCTGACTCCGTTCAGCAGGATAAAAGACCTCTTTCAGCGTCGGCAGGCGGTGAAAAACGTAGGCTATAGTCAAATGTACGCGAGAATTTTTCCATCTGAGACAAATTTTTCAAAAGCTCACTGATGAAATTTATAAGCAGGCTGAACCAATTAATTTGATGTCTATTCAGCTCCGGACAGATCCATCGTGGAGTAAAGGTTAAGTGCGTGATTTTATGGAACCGATTCCTTTGGTCTTAGTGACCTTCAGAGGGTAAGAGAAATCCTGGTGTATTTTCATACTGATAAATTTTGGGTGGATCCTTGAGTATGAGTCGTAAAAAATCGCGCATGTTAGCGCGTATCAAATCGGGTTTATTACGCCTGGCCCTGGGCGTAACAGGTTTATGGCTTGGTGGAATTGTCGTTTTTGCTTTTTTACCCGTGCCATTTTCTGCGGTTATGGCTGAACGTCAGATCAGCGCCTGGTTTAGTGGTGACTTTGGCTATGTGGCTCATTCTGATTGGGTAAGCATGGATGAGATTTCACCGTGGATGGCGCTGGCGGTTATTGCATCTGAAGACCAGAAGTTTCCCACGCACTGGGGATTTGATGTGGCAGCGATTCAGTCAGTGCTGGATAGCGATGGCGAAAAAGCGGGTATGCGCGGCGCATCGACCCTTTCACAGCAGACGGCAAAAAATGTGTTTCTCTGGGACGGCCGTAGCTGGATACGTAAAGGCCTGGAGGCGGGGTTAACCGTGGGGATTGAAACCGTCTGGACAAAACGTCGTATTCTTACCGTTTATCTTAACGTCGCTGAGATGGGGAAGGGCGTCTTTGGCGTGGAGGAAGCCTCGCAGCGTTATTTCCATAAGCCTGCCAGCCGCCTGACGATGTCGGAAGCCGCACTGCTGGCAGCAGTACTGCCCAATCCAATTCGCTACCGGGTCGATGCCCCGTCCGGCTATGTACGCCAGCGTCAGCAGTGGATTTTACGACAGATGCGTCAGCTGGGCGGTGAGGGATTCCTGCGGGAGCATAAGCTGCGCTGAGAGATTCTGATTCTGGCCATCAGCCGCACCAGTCACGGACTGACAGGCCATTCAGTTCAACGGCGGTGAGTTAGTCTTCGTCGAATCCTGCGTTAAACAGATCGATAACGGCGGCCAGTGCTTCTTCTTCCTGGGGGCCGCTGGCTTCAACTTCGATATGGCCCCCTTTTGCTGAATCGAGCATCAGCAGTGCAATGACGCTGCTGGCCTCCGCTTCAGTACCACTTTCATTGCGCAGCAGCACCTCAGCATCAAAACTTTGAACCAGCTCGAACAGCTTCATTGCCGGGCGGGCATGCATTCCCAGCTTATTTTTAATCTCAACGGTCTGCTTTACGGTCATGATTTGCGTTTTTCCAGCGTACGATGACGCGACTGAACGTTTTTACCGCGCGAACGGAAATAATCCGCCAGCTGCTCGGCAATATAAACTGAACGGTGTTTACCACCGGTACAGCCGATGGCTACGGTCAGGTAGCTGCGGTTGTTGGTTTCCAGCATGGGTAACCACAACTCCAGGTAACTGCGCGTCTGATAGATAAAGTTATGAACTTCCGTATGACGATCGAGGAAAGCGGCAACAGGACGATCGAGACCGGTCATAGGACGCAGTTTTGGATCCCAGTGCGGATTGGGCAGGAAGCGTACATCGAAAACATAGTCAGCATCGATCGGAATGCCGTGTTTAAATCCGAAGGATTCGAACACCATGGTCAGCTCACGTTCACGTTTCCCCAGCAGGCGGGTACGCAGCATCTCTGCCAGTTCATGCACTGACATTTCGGAGGTGTCGATAATCAGATCGGCACGGGAACGTAACGGTTCCAGCAAATCGCTCTCTTCATCGATGGCGCTCTCCAGCGACAGGTTCTTGCTGGAAAGGGGATGCAGGCGGCGCGTATCGCTGTAGCGACGAATTAATGTATTACGGTCAGCATCCAGGAACAGCAGCTGCGGAGAAAAGCAGTCTGGCAAATTGGTGAGCGCAGTTTCAAATACTTCCGGAGATTCCGGCATATTGCGGACATCAATGCTCACCGCAGCAGATATGTTGCGTTCAGCCAGCGAATTAGCCAAGTCAGGCAGTAATACCACGGGCAAGTTGTCCACGCAGTAAAAACCCATATCTTCCAGGGCGCGTAACGCCACTGATTTTCCTGAGCCTGAACGACCGCTGACGATCATCAGCACCATTTCACTATTCTCCCAATTTAACCCGCTTTCCCTTGATACCGGAAGCCGCAACTGCCTGGCGTATGCTGCGGTGCTGCAACTTCACGGTTTCTGGGAGTGTGACAGAATTGATTAACTCTCTTCGTGATCTTCTGTGATGATCTCGTAAAGATCATCATCGCTTTGTGCGGCGCGCAGGCGTCGCAGGACAGTTTTATCCGCCAGCCGCTTGGCAACCAGAGAGAGTGTGTGAAGATGTGTTTTGCACTGATCTGCTGGCACCAGCAGGGCAAACAACAGATCCACCGGTTGATTATCAATGGCATCAAACGCGATAGGTTGATCAAGGTGAATAAAGACACCCACTGCACGTAGCGTATCTTCTTCCAGCTTGCCGTGCGGGATGGCAATGCCATTACCGATACCGGTGCTGCCCATTCTTTCACGCGTCAGGATCGCTTCAAAAATTGTCTGATGCGGGAGGTTGAGCTGCTTCGCCGCAAGTTCGCTGATAATTTCCAGCGCGCGTTTTTTGCTCTGGCAATGTACAGCGTTACGGGTACATGAGACGCTCAACACGGAGCCCAGTTCCAGTTTCAAATCATTGTTCATCATAGTTTCACTTAACTTTTCACTTCCGCAGGCAGGACGCTCTTCACCGACGTTCTGATCAAGAGATTAACATGCCATAGTGATTATCGGCTCGTATTCCCGGAAGAATACGAGCCGATAATGCTATCAGCATAACCCTGATGAAACGGGCTGCTGAAAAGCCACTAACGCATCGTGAGATTTAGTGTTGTTTAAGCTTATCTTTATGTTTATTTAACTGGCGTGTCAGCTTGTCGATCAGGCCGTCAATCGCCGCGTACATGTCTTTATCTTCCGAGGTAGCATGCAGCTCCCCGCCATTCACATGCAGTGTAGCATCCGCAATTTGCGTCACTTTCTCCACCTTTAAAACAATATAGACCTGATTTATTCGGTCAAAATATTGCTCCAGTTTGGCAAATTTAGCTGTCACAAACTCGCGCAGTGGCTCGGTAATTTCAACGTGTTGTCCAGTGATATTAAGCTGCATAGTGTCTTCCTTCTCTGTTCGGTCAGACCAGCTGTTTGCGCTGGTTTGATGGCGGGATGGATAAAGACTCTCGGTATTTTGCCACAGTACGCCGCGCTACCATAATTCCCTGTTCGGAAAGCATAGAGGTGAGCTTGCTGTCGCTGAGTGGTTTGACGGGATTCTCCGCCGAGATTAACTTTTTCACCAGTGCACGGATTGCCGTGGAGGAAGCTTCGCCACCCCCTTCGGTGTTGACGTGACTGGAGAAAAAATATTTGAGTTCAAAAATACCACGTGGACTGTGCAGATACTTCTGCGTGGTCACGCGGGAGATCGTAGATTCGTGCATTTCTACCGCACTGGCAATATCCGCCAGCACCATCGGGCGCATATACTCTTCGCCCTGTTCAAAAAAGGCCTGTTGTTGATCCACGATACAGCGCGTCACTTTCAGCAGCGTGTCATTACGGCTTTCCAGACTTTTGATCAGCCACTTTGCTTCCTGCAAATTGCTACGAATAAACTGTGAATCACTGTCGCTGCGCGAACTTGAACCCAGCGAGGCGTAGTGCTGGTTGATCTTCAGGCGCGGAACGCTGTCTGCATTCAGCTCAACGACCCAGCGGTTGCTGACTTTGCGCACCAACACATCCGGGATCACATATTCCGGTTCCTGAGTGTTGATTGACTGGCCCGGGCGCGGATCAAGCGTCTGTATGACCTGCATTGCCCCTTTCAGCACCTCTTCTTTAAGGCGCGTCACGCGCATCAGGCTGCGGAAATCATGGTTAGCCAGCAGGTCGAGATGTTCGCTGACAATCAGGCGTGCCTCTTTCAGCAGCGGTACATCGTCCTCAAACTGCGACAGTTGTACCAGCAGGCAGTCGCGAAGATCGCGGGCGCAGACCCCCACGGGATCAAAACGCTGTACGCGTTTCAGCACTGCCTCGACTTCATCGATGGTCAGCTCGTCGTTACCCATGCTTTCCAGCACCTCTTCCAGCGAGGCAGTCAGGTAGCCGGTATCGTCAACGGCATCGACAATGGAGGTGGCAATCGCCCGGTCGGTGTCGGTAAAAGGTGTCAGTTCAACCTGCCACATCAGATAGTCTTGCAGTGTCTGCGTTGTTTCGCCCTGATAGACAGGCAGCTCATCATCATGATAGTCGGTGCCCGTGCCTGAAGGCGTGCCAGCCGTATAGATCTCATCCCAGGTCGCATCGAGCGGCAGCTCCTCTGGCATGTCCTTCTGTTCCAGCGCTTCTCGGGTATCCAGCGCTTCTGTTTCCTGATATTCGCGGGTATCAACTTCTTCGTGAATGTCGGTCTGTTCAAGCAACGGGTTACTTTCCAGCGCCAGCTGAATTTCCTGCTGTAGTTCAAGCGTAGAGAGTTGCAGCAGACGGATGGCCTGTTGCAGTTGTGGCGTCATGGCAAGCTGTTGACTCAGCCTGAGTTGTAAACCTTGCTTCATATTCAGAGTATTAATTCCCCAGAAATCTTACCGAATGTGAACACCTTATCAGAGTCTGAACTCTTCGCCCAAATAGACACGCTTAACTTGTTCATCGGCCAGAATCTCTTCCGGCGTGCCGTGGGCGATCAGATGCCCCTGGCTGACGATATAGGCACGTTCACAAACGGCCAGCGTTTCACGCACGTTATGGTCAGTGATCAGCACGCCGAGGCCGCTATCACGCAGGTGTTCAATAATCTTTTTAATATCAATAACGGAAATCGGATCGACCCCGGCAAACGGCTCATCCAGCAGGATAAACTTAGGGTTGGCGGCCAGCGCACGGGCAATCTCCACACGGCGACGTTCACCGCCTGAAAGCGCCTGACCGAGGCTGTCGCGCAGATGCTCAATGTGAAACTCTTCCAGCAGCTCGTTGGCGCGATCTTCACGCTGTTCCGTGGTTAAATCCTCACGGATTTGCAGCACCGCCATCAGGTTATCGTAAACGCTCAGACGGCGGAAAATAGAGGCTTCCTGGGGCAGATAGCCAATACCGCGACGTGCGCGCGCATGCAGCGGCAAAATGCTGATGTCGTCATCGTCAATCACGATGCGTCCGGCATCGCGTGGCACAATGCCCACCACCATATAGAATGTGGTTGTTTTGCCTGCGCCGTTCGGGCCAAGCAGACCCACGATTTCGCCAGACTTGACCTGTAGGCTGACATCTTCAACCACGCGGCGACCTTTGTAGGCCTTCGCAAGGTTTTCCGCAATTAAGGTTGCCATGTTCGTTAGTTACTCTTTTTCTGACCGTTTGACGGTTTACCTTTGTCCTGCAACTGCGACGGTACCAGTACGGTGGTCACGCGCTTGCCGGTGCTGCCAAAGGCCTGCATTTTCTGCTCTTTAACCAGATAGGTAATACGGTCGCCTTTCACATTGCTGTCCAGCTGCTCAAGGTAGGCGTTACCGGTTAACTCAACCAGATCTTTTGCCAGCTCATAGTGCATCTTCTGAGCGTGGCCCTGCACGGGTTTGCCGCTGTCTTGCATCTGATAGAACGTTGCCGGATTACCATAGGCATCGACAATCGTCTTATTACTGTCGCCGCCTGGACGGGTCACAACCACTTTATCTGCTGTGATTTTGATGGTGCCCTGCGTCACGATGACTTTACCGGTGAAAGTGGCAACGTTGCCCTGCATGTCCAGCGCCTGATTTTCCGAGTCGACGTTAACCGGTTGATCTGAATCACCGGTTAAAGCCAAAGCAGGAACGCTAACGGCGAACAACAGTGATGCAGTCAGTAGCTTAAGGCTTTTGTTCATTTTGAATTTCATAAGATGTTTTGACCTTTTCAATCAACTCGGCAGTTTTCTTCCGTAAATTCCCACGCATCTTCATACCTGTAGAGTTAAAGCTGCGGCCATAAAGTGTTACCTGATCGTCTGAGGTCACATCCTGAGTGGTCAGGTTAATCTGAGCGTTATCAGTTTTGATCCGCTCCAGCTGTGCGTCCTTTGTCAGGCTGTTAACTTCTACATGTCCGTAGAGATACAGCATACGATCGTTGGTCAGTTTGGCTTTATCACTGCGCACTGACCACGTTGGAATTTTGTTCTCATCGTAAGTGGTCATCACCGGGTTATCGAACCAGCTCACGGCGTCAGTCGAAAAATAGGTGACCTTATCGGAAACCAGCTTGTAACTCAGCGCCCCTGTCGGGTTATAAACTACCGTATGTGAGTTATCACTCATATACGTGGGTTCACTATCGTCATTTGCAACCGAGGTGTCGTTATCATCGGTCGCAGTCAGATTCCAGCCAATCAGCACAATGGCGATCAGAGCCAGTATCAGCGTCATCCAGCGTCTTGTTTTACTCATACAGACTGCCCTTTGGCCTCTTCAAACTTGCCCTGCGCAATCAAGATAAGATCGCAAATTTCCCGTACTGCGCCGCGACCACCCGCAATACGGGTAACGTAGTCAGCTCGGGGAAGTAATACAGGGTGCGCATCGGCCACAGTTACACTGAGGCCGACTTCGGCCATCACCGGCCAGTCGATCAGGTCATCGCCAATATAGGCAACCTGCTCTGCACTAACTGACAGTGTATCCAGAAGTTCACGGAAGGCCAAAAGCTTATCAGTCTGGCCCTGGTAAAGATGAGTAATCCCTAAGGTAACGCAGCGATCTTCCAACAATTTGGCTTTGCGGCCGGTAATAATAGCCACTTCAATCCCTGAGGTAAGCAGGCAACGAATGCCGTAGCCATCACGCACGTTGAATGCTTTTAGCTCTTCACCATTATTACCCTGGTAGATCACACCGTCCGACATCACGCCATCGACATCGCAGATTAGCAGTTTTATTTGCTGCGCTTGTGCCATCACCTGCTGACTGACCGGGCCGTAACAGGTTTCTACGGTGGCTGCTGAATGACTCATTTTTAATCACTTCCTTTGTTAAACTACACCGGCACGAAGCATGTCATGCATATGCACCACGCCAAGCAGCGTGTCGCCATCTGCGACCATGACAGAGGTAATATTTTTATTCTGCATCAGGTTCAGCGCATCTACTGCCAGCGTATTTGGCCGGACACGGATACCGCCTGGGGTCATCACGCTTTCGATGCCGGCATGCTGAATATCAATGCCCATATCGAAGACGCGGCGTAAGTCACCGTCGGTAAAGATGCCTTCGATTTTCATCAAATCGTTGCAGATCACCGTCATTCCCATATTTTTACGCGTTATTTCCAGCAGCGCATCACGCAGTGAAGCATCACGACTTACGTGTGGCATTTCGCTGCCAGAGTGCATGATATCATCAACGCGCAGCAGCAGCTTACGCCCCAGCGCACCGCCGGGATGGGAAAGAGCGAAATCTTCCTGAGTAAAGCCCCGGGCCTTCAACAGGGCGACGGCCAGCGCATCTCCCATGACCAGGGTTGCCGTGGTGCTGGTGGTAGGTGCCAGGCCTAACGGACAGGCTTCCTGCGGCACTTTAACACACAGATGAACATCCGCTGCGCGGCCCATTGCGCTGTCCGGACGGCTGGTGATGCAAATTAACGTCACCCGCAGGCGTTTGAGTACCGGGATAAGCGCTAAAACTTCGGAAGACTCGCCGGAGTTAGATATGGCAAGCACCACATCTGTCGGGCTGACCATGCCCAGATCGCCGTGGCTGGCTTCTGCCGGATGGACAAAAAACGATGGAGTGCCGGTGCTGGCAAAAGTGGCGGCTATCTTTTTACCGATATGCCCCGATTTACCCATCCCCATAACCACTACTTTCCCGCCGCAGCGATAGATAAGATTACAGGCGCGGCTAAAATCTTCGTTGATATATTGGTCGAGATGCTCCAGTCCTTCACGTTCAATTCGCAATACTTCTATCCCGGCCTGTTGAAAGTCAAAGTCGGAATCGGCAGTGATATGCGCCATAATTGTTCAGTCCTTTTACCAGAAGGTCACCGAGGGGAACATATACAGCATTCCCACCCAAACGATAAATCCACACAGCAACAATGCGCCAGCCAGCCGACCAATACGGCGGCTGCGCTGCAAACAGATGAGTGTAAACAGCGCACTGACGCCCAGCATCACCCAGTAGTCACGGGCGAAGATCGCCGTATCGAGCGTACCGGGATGAATCAGTGCCGGGATACCCAGCACAATCGCAATATTATAAATGTTTGAACCAATTAAATTCCCGACGGCGATATCATCTTCACCTTTTAATGCACCGGCGATAACCGTGGCCAGCTCGGGCAGGCTGGTGCCTACGGAAATGATGGTCAGGCCAATCACCAGCTCACTGACGCCGAAGTAGTCGGCAATCACCGTCGCATTATCGATCACCATGCGCGTTGACATTGGCAGCAGAATCAAGGCAACGGCCAGCCACAGGAAAGCAACCGTGTTGCCGACATCGTCACGCGGCAGCTCGGCCAGCTGTTCACGGGTCAATGAGTCATTGTTGTCGCGTTCAGCCTGCCGGGCAATTTTAATGATGAACAGCAGATAAACGGCGGCAATTGCGATTAACCCCAGACCATCGTTGCGGCTCAGTTCATTATCGAAGAGTGTCACCCCGCATAGCAGCGTGACCAGCAGCATTAACGGCAGTTCACGGCGGATCAGATTCGAATGCACCGTCAGGGGATGTAGCAGCGCTGCGCCTCCCAATATCAGCAAAATATTGGTAATATTCGAGCCCATCGCTGTCCCGACGGCGATGTCCATCTGCCCGTGAGTGGCGGCAGAGAACGAGACGATCAGCTCGGGCAGTGAGGTGCCAATGCCCACCACGGTCATCCCGATAATTAACGGGGGGATACCAAAGGAACGACACAAAATAGCGGCGCTAAACACCAGACGATCGGCTCCATAAACCAGTAAGACTAAACCGATAATCAGTAGTGCTGTAGCGACGAGCATGAAGTGTCCTTGTGATCAGGTATTATCATCGATGGCGGGTGGCGACAACGAATGCAGGTATGGAAAATTTTATGGCTGTGATTTTGACGGTCTCAGGACAAAAAGTAAAACTTATGCCAACTTTAGCTACGCCGCAGAGGTAAGATTCTGTAAAAATGCCCGCCCCGGAGGGTAATACGTTACTATCGGGAGTAAATTAATCGCCTTTATATAAAGATCGAGGTAACTATGAGCCAGGCGGAGACGAATCTGGTGGATGTCCGGGGTGTGAGTTTCTCCCGTGGCAACCGGCTGATTTTCGATAACATCTCGCTTACGGTGCCCAAAGGGAAAGTCACCGCTATCATGGGGCCATCCGGCATTGGTAAAACGACGTTGTTACGTCTGATAGGCGGACAAATTCCCCCTGACAGCGGTGAAATTTGGTTCAACGGTGAGAATATCCCTGCACTTTCGCGTTCCAGGTTGTATGAAGCGCGCAAGAAAATGAGCATGCTGTTTCAGTCCGGTGCTCTGTTCACCGATCTTAGCGTCTTTGACAACGTCGCATGGCCGCTGCGTGAGCACACCCGGCTCCCGAAGCCTTTGCTTAACAGCACGGTGATGATGAAGCTGGAGGCGGTGGGATTACGCGGCGCGGCCAACCTGAAACCCTCTGAACTCTCAGGAGGGATGGCAAGGCGTGCAGCTCTGGCCCGTGCGATCGCGCTGGAGCCAGATTTAATCATGTTCGATGAACCCTTCGTCGGGCAGGATCCCATTACGATGGGCGTGCTGGTGAAGCTGATTGACGAACTTAATCACGCTTTAGGCGTTACCTGTATCGTGGTTTCTCACGATGTACCTGAAGTGCTGAGTATTGCAGACTACGCGTATATTATTGCCGATCAAAAAGTGATCGCGCAGGGGACGGCCCCAGAGTTGAATGACAATGATGATCCTCGTGTTCGTCAGTTTATCGACGGTATTGCTGACGGGCCGGTGCCATTCCGTTTCCCGGCAGGAGATTACCTGCAAGATTTAGTCGGCTCAGGGAGGGTGACAGACTAATGTTTCTACGCGCACTGGCGTCACTCGGGCGGACAGGAATTAACACCTGCGCATCTTTTGGTCGTGCAGGACTGATGTTATTCCATGCCTTGTTTGGCATTCCCCGTTTTCGAAAACATGCGCCGTTGCTGATCAGACAGCTCTATAGCGTTGGCGTATTGTCGTTATTAATTATTGTGGTCTCCGGGCTGTTTATCGGCATGGTGCTTGGCTTGCAGGGTTACCTGGTGCTGAAAACTTACAGTGCCGAAACCAGCCTTGGCATGATGGTTGCGCTGTCGCTGCTGCGGGAACTGGGGCCGGTTGTTACGGCGCTGCTGTTTGCCGGTCGCGCCGGTTCGGCACTGACGGCTGAAATTGGCCTGATGAAAGCCACCGAGCAGCTTTCCAGTATGGAAATGATGGCGGTTGACCCCCTGCGGCGCATTATTTCACCGCGTTTCTGGGCCGGTTTTATCAGCATGCCGTTACTCACGCTGATTTTTGTTGCAGTGGGGATCCTCGGCGGTGGGCTGGTCGGCGTTAGCTGGAAAGGTATCGATCCTGGTTTCTTCTGGTCAGCAATGCAGAATGCGGTCGACTTGCGAACCGATATTATTAACTGTGTGATCAAGAGCGCCGTGTTTGCGGTGACCGTGACCTGGATTGCGCTGTTTAACGGCTATGACGCCATCCCGACCTCTGAAGGGATCAGTCGGGCAACGACGCGTACCGTAGTACATGCTTCACTGGCAGTGCTCGGTCTGGATTTTGTGCTTACTGCACTGATGTTTGGGAACTGATTCGATGCAAACGAAAAAAAGTGAAATTTGGGTAGGCGCTTTCTTACTGCTGGCGCTGTGCGCGATTATTTTTCTCTGTCTGCGCGTTGCCGACCTGAAGTCACTCGGCAATGAACCGACCTGGAAACTGTATGCCACATTCGACAATATCGGCGGCCTGAAAGCAGGTTCTCCGGTAAAAGTAGGTGGTGTGGTTATTGGTCGGGTAGAAGAGATCACTCTTGATCCGAAAAATTACTCGCCAAAGGTCACCATGGATATTGAAGAAAAATATAACAATATCCCTGATACCAGCTCACTGGCAGTGCGCACTTCCGGCCTGCTTGGTGAGCAATTCCTCGCTCTGAATATCGGCTTTGACGACCCGGAAATGGGAACCGCTACACTTAAAGATGGCAGCACATTGCAGGACACTAAATCCGCCATGGTGCTGGAAGATCTGATCGGGCAGTTCCTGTATAAAAGCGGCAACGGTGACGACAAAGATAAAAATTCATCTGCATCGGGTGACGAGCCAGCTTCAGCGCCCGCCCCGACAGCGACTACTCCAGAAGAGGGCAAGTAATGTTTAAACGTTTAATGATGGTGGCGATGCTGGTTATCGCACCACTGGCTGCCAATGCAGCAGCGGATCAGACCGATCCCTATAAATTAATGAACGAAGCGGCAGCAAAAACTTTTAATCGGTTGAAAAGCGAACAGCCTAAAATTAAGCAGGATCCTAACTATCTGCGCCAGATCGTTCGTGAAGAGCTGCTGCCCTATGTGCAGATCAAGTACGCGGGTGCACTCGTTCTTGGCCGCTACTACAAAGAAGCCACCCCGGCGCAGCGCGACGCCTATTTTAAAGCTTTTGGTGATTACCTGGCGCAGGCATATGGTCAGGCGCTGGCCATGTACAACGGCCAGACATACCAGATTGCCCAGCCTCAGCCTCTGGGTGATGCCAATATCATTGCCATTCGTGTGACTATCATTGACCCAAATGGCCGCCCGCCAGTGCGGCTCGACTTCCAGTGGCGTAAAAACAGCGTTACCAAGCACTGGCAGGCTTATGACATGATTGCGGAAGGTGTCAGTATGATCACCACTAAACAGAATGAGTGGAGTGACACCCTGCGCAAAAAAGGGATTGATGGCCTGACTGAGCAGCTGAAATCCTATTCCCAGCAGTCTATTACTCTGAATAAGCAATCGTAATGAGCGATCAACTGCGTTGGGAGGTAGAGACGGACAATCTGCGTCTCTTCGGCGAACTGGAACGTGAAACGCTGCTGCCGCTCTGGCAGCAGCGCGATGCGGTCATGCAGTGGGTTGAAACCATCGATGTTTCCGGGCTGGAGCGCGTGGATTCCGGTGGGCTTGCGTTGCTGGTTCACCTGCGTCAGATTGCGATTAAGCGGGGAAAGGTGCCACAGTTTATCGGTATCACGGATAAACTCAGTTCGCTGATAACTTTGTACAACCTGCAAAAAATTATCACCGGGCGAGACTGAGTAACTGTCCCCGCAATCGCGCCTTGCTCTGGCTGCGGAACACCTTGAGTTTTCTCATTTTTACTTCAGGAACCGGTTTGCCGGTTCCTTTTATCTCTTTCCTTCGTATTGCTATCCATTCTCATTTACTCTTTTTCTACTGCCGCAGGCATTTTTTGCTTGTTTAAGAGTGGGGCGTATTCCACTAAGATGTGTGCCTGTTTATTATCAAGTGAATTTGAAAGCATTATGGAAAATAGTGAAATTCAGTCCGTGCTGATGAGCGCGTTACCGTTGCAGGAAGTCCACGTTACTGGTGATGGCAGCCATTTCCAGGTTATTGCCGTGGGTGAACTGTTTGGCGAACTGAGCCGTGTTAAAAAACAGCAGACGGTCTATGCACCGCTGATGGCTTACATCGCTGACAACCGTATTCATGCGGTTTCTATCAAGACTTATACCCCTGAAGAGTGGGCGCGTGACCGTAAACTAAACGGTTTTTAAGCTGCCTGGTTTTCGCCACGTACGGCGTGGTGAGGGACTGAGCAGCAGATTTTTGGACTGACAACAGAGAGCAGTTGCAATGGATAAATTTCGTGTACAGGGTCCGACCCGCCTGAGTGGTGAAGTCACAATTTCCGGGGCTAAAAATGCCGCATTACCGATCCTGTTCGCTGCTTTACTGGCTGAAGAGCCGGTAGAGATTCAGAATGTCCCGAAACTCAAGGACATCGATACCACCATGAAACTGCTCGGTCAGTTGGGTGTGAAGGCTGAACGCAATGGTTCCGTGCATCTGGATGCCAGTAGCGTCAATATCTACTGTGCACCGTATGATCTGGTGAAAACGATGCGTGCATCTATCTGGGCGCTGGGGCCGCTGGTGGCGCGCTTTGGTCAGGGCCAGGTATCCCTGCCTGGCGGTTGCGCCATCGGTGCCCGCCCGGTAGACCTGCATATCACGGGTCTGGAGCAGCTTGGCGCAGAGATTAAGCTGGAAGAAGGCTATGTGAAGGCATCCGTAGACGGTCGTCTGAAGGGCGCACATATCGTAATGGATAAGGTCAGCGTGGGCGCTACCGTGACTATTATGAGCGCCGCGACTCTTGCAACCGGAACGACAATTATCGAGAACGCTGCGCGTGAGCCAGAAATTGTCGATACCGCAAACTTCCTGAACACTCTGGGCGCGAAAATCACAGGCGCAGGCAGTGACCGTATTACTATCGAGGGCGTTGAACGGCTGGGTGGTGGTGTGTACCGCGTATTGCCTGACCGTATTGAAACCGGCACCTTCCTGGTAGCGGCGGCGATCTCTGGCGGTAAAGTGGTCTGCCGTGCGGCACAGCCGGACACCCTGGACGCAGTGCTGGCTAAACTGCGTGAAGCAGGTGCTGACATTGAAGTGGGTAGCGACTGGATCAGTCTGGATATGCACGGCAAGCGACCTAAAGCAGTAAACCTGCGTACCGCACCGCACCCTGGTTTCCCAACGGATATGCAGGCACAGTTCAGCCTGTTAAACCTGGTGGCTGAAGGTACGGGCATCATTACCGAGACCATTTTCGAAAACCGTTTCATGCATGTACCTGAGCTGGTACGTATGGGCGCACACGGTGAAATCGAAAGTAATACGCTGATCTGTCATGGCGTTGAGAAGCTTTCTGGTGCTCAGGTGATGGCGACCGATCTGCGTGCTTCCGCCAGCCTTGTTTTGGCAGGCTGTATTGCTGAAGGCACAACTATCGTCGATCGTATCTATCATATTGACCGCGGTTATGAGCATATCGAAGATAAGCTGATAGCGCTTGGCGCAAATATCCAGCGCATTAGCGGCGAAGAGTAATTTTCCCGCGATGAAAAGAAGGGTCGGTAGCGAATACCGGCCCTTTTTTTTTTAACTGCGGATAAGTTTTTTACGATCGATAAGCTGGTGAGTATCTGGATCGTAATAGCGACTTGGCCAGATCTCTGCCGGGTGAACGTTCAGAGCATCGGCGATCAGCCACTCCCCCTTAGGCCATGGGCGACATAGTGCGTTGGCTAACGTGGATGAGCTTAAACCTGCCTTACGGGACTCTGCGGCCAGACTGGTGCCTTTTTTGCGCAATGCGGCAATAATATCGGCTGGATGCCAATTTTGCAGGGGGTGTTTCATGTGCTTATCCTCCATGGGCACTTTTGGAAAACAGGAGGGCAGGGTTTCTAATTTATGCCAGCCTGTTGTCAGTATTATCCTGATAAAGCAACTTGTTATATTCCGCTATAACAAGAATACTTATATCAAATAGTTTCCACTTAATTCCAATAAATTTTAGAAATTAGCTGGTTTTTGCGGGACGGTGCGCAAAATGACGGGTAAGTGCCGGAATTGTTTCAGGAAGGATTAAGCAGAACTGGCTTTGGCAGGAGAGGTAATGCAGCGGCAAGAAAGCAGGGCGTACCCTGCTTCTTAATGAGTTCAGGATTCAGAATTCACGCTGAACGGACATGTGCGCCAGGGCTTCCAGCGCGCTACGCCAGGGGGATTCAGGCAGGACTTTCAGGGCCGCGATGGCTTTATCGGCTTCTTTCTCCGCAGCATTGCGCGTCCACTTCAGTGATCCACACTGACGCATTGCTTCCAGAACGGGTTCCAGTAAATGACGACCGTTACCTTGTTCAATCGCGGTGCGAATCATGCTGGTCTGTTCCGGCGTACCGTTGCGCATAGCGTGCAGTAACGGCAGCGTTGGCTTTCCTTCGCTCAGGTCATCGCCCACGTTTTTACCCAGGGTTTTGCCATCAGCGCTGTAATCCAGCAAATCGTCGATCAGCTGGAATGCTGTGCCAATATAACGGCCATAATCCTGTAAAGCCTGCTCTTGTTCAGCACTGGCCCCTGCCAAAATGGCAGAAGACTGTGATGCCGCTTCGAACAGGCGAGCGGTTTTACTGTAAATCACCCGCATATAGCTCTCTTCGGTGATATCCGGGTCGTTACAATTCATCAACTGCAACACTTCCCCTTCCGCAATCACATTGACCGCTTCGGACATCAGCGCCAGAACTTTCAGTGAGCCAAGGCTGGTCATCATCTGAAAAGCGCGGGTATAGATGAAATCGCCGACCAGTACGCTGGCAGCATTGCCAAACGCCGCATTTGCGGTGGCTTTTCCCCTGCGCATATCTGATTCGTCCACGACATCATCGTGCAGCAGCGTTGCGGTGTGAATAAATTCAATCAACGCCGCCACAGTAATGTGTTGTTTGCCCTGATAATTATTGATGGCGCGTGCAGCCAGCACAGCAATCATCGGGCGGATACGTTTACCCCCGCCGCTAATAATGTAGTAGCCCAGCTGGTTGATGAGAGAAACATCCGAGTTCAGCTGGTCAAGTATTGTCGCATTGACGTCCGCCATATCTTGCGCGGTGAGTTCGTTTATCTGTTCTAAGTTCATCAGTCTGTTCAGCTATCGCTCAGTCAGTTCGCTGCTATGATAAGCGCCTTTACCCGTGCCGGTGGCATGAAATGTATGACAGATTGTACTTCAAAAACGCGGCGGTGAAACGCCCCCATTCACGTTGCGTTTTTTTTCTGCAATAGAGCGCATCAGACACTTGTCTTTGCCTGTGAATTTGCGTAGAATTCGCGCCCTATTGTGAATATTTATAGCGCAGCCTGAAATCAAAGAAGGCAAGCGCGAGAGCGGAGTTTATATGTACGCTGTTTTCCAAAGTGGTGGTAAACAACACCGAGTAAGCGAAGGTCAGACCGTTCGCCTGGAAAAGCTTGACATCGCAACCGGCGAAGTAATTGAATTCGACCAGGTTCTGATGATTGCCAATGGCGAAGACGTTAAAATCGGCGCGCCTTTAGTTTCAGGTGGCGTGATCAAGGCGGAAATCGTCGCTCACGGTCGTGGCGATAAAATTAAGATTGTTAAGTTCCGTCGTCGTAAGCATTACCGTAAGCAGCAGGGTCACCGTCAGTGGTTCACTGATGTGAAGATCACTGGCATCAGCGCATAACAGGAGACCTGACAAATGGCACATAAGAAAGCTGGTGGTTCGACCCGTAACGGTCGTGACTCCAATGCAAAACGTCTGGGCGTAAAACGTTTCGGCGGCGAATCTGTTCTGGCTGGTAGCATCATCGTTCGTCAGCGTGGCACCAAATTCCACGCGGGCACCAACGTAGGCTGCGGTCGTGACCACACTCTGTTTGCAACTGCAGACGGCAAGGTCAAATTCGAAGTTAAAGGCCCGAACAACCGTAAATTCATCAGCATTGTTGCTGAGTAATTAGGTTTTCGTGCCGCGGAACGGCCATCAGGTCGTTCACTGCTGCGAAAAGAAAAGCCCCGCACTACACTGCGGGGCTTTTTACATTCTGTCAGGGAACACCGATGTTAGCGATGAAACAGCAGGCAGGAATGGGCATTGCGCTTGCGCTGGTTACCGCTATGAGCTGGGGGTCATTACCTATTGCCATGAAAGTGGTATTGCAGGTGATGGATCCGTTCACCGTAGTGTTTTTCCGTTTTTCTCTTGCCGCCTTAGGGCTTGGTGCGATTCTGGCACTAAAACGTCAGCTTCCGCCGCGTGAATTCTTCCGGCATCCGCGCTGGCTGGTGTGGATAGTCGTCGCTACAGCCGGACTGGTAGGCAACTTTGTAATGTTTGGTTCTTCCCTACAGTACCTCAGCCCTACAGCATCTCAGGTGATTGCCCAGCTGGCCCCTCCGGGAATGATGCTCGCCAGCGTCTTTATCCTGAAGGAGAAGATGCGTGGCAGCCAGATTATCGGTGTTGCGATGCTGCTGTGCGGTCTGGTGATGTTTTTTAATACCAGCCTGGTGGAAATATTTACCCGTCTGACCAATTACACCTGGGGTGTGATCCTTGGCGTCAGTGCGGCGCTGGTGTGGGTGGTGTACGGCGTAACGCAAAAAATTTTGCTGCGTCGACTCGGCTCGCAGCAAATCCTGTTTTTGCTGTACACTTTATGTGCGGTCGCCTTGCTGCCTTTAGCACATACCCACCTGGTATGGCAGCTGGATGGCTGGCAGCTGGGTTGTCTGATTTTTTGTGCGCTGAATACCCTGGTGGGTTACGGCGCATTGGCGGAAGCCTACGCGCGCTGGCAGGCGGCGCAGGTCAGCGCAATTGTGACGTTGACGCCACTGTTTACCCTGCTGTTTTCAGAATTTTTATCGTTTGGCTGGCCCGACTTTTTTGCCATTCCGCAGCTCAATACTCTAGGGTTTGTCGGAGCAATCGTCGTGGTGTCAGGCGCCATGTTTTCCGCAATTGGTCATCGCTTATGGCCACGGCGGAGCAATCCCGTTCCGGTGCCACCTGCATCGGGCCACGGGCGTATGAGTGACGGAGAAGTAAAATGAAGTTTGTTGATGAAGCGACGATCCTGGTAGTAGCTGGCGATGGCGGTAATGGCTGCGTGAGCTTCCGTCGTGAGAAATATATCCCTCGTGGTGGTCCGGACGGTGGTGATGGTGGTGATGGCGGCGATGTTTATATGCAGGCTGACGAAAACCTCAACACCCTGATCGACTACCGCTTTGAAAAATCATTCCGTGCGGAACGCGGGCAGAACGGCCAGAGCCGTGACTGTACCGGTAAACGCGGCGTGGATATCATTGTTAAAGTACCGGTCGGAACACGTATTATCGACCAGGGCACCGGTGAAACCCTCGGTGATATGACGCATCATCAGCAGCAGATGATGGTCGCTAAAGGCGGCTGGCATGGGCTGGGCAACACCCGCTTCAAGTCATCCGTTAACCGTACCCCGCGTCAAAAAACCATGGGTACGCCGGGTGAGAAACGCGATTTGCAACTGGAGCTGATGCTGCTGGCTGATGTCGGTATGCTTGGGTTGCCAAATGCCGGTAAATCGACCTTTATTCGTGCGGTTTCTGCGGCGAAACCAAAAGTAGCCGACTATCCGTTTACCACACTGGTGCCAAGCCTTGGCGTGGTGCGTATGGACAGCGAGCAGAGCTTTGTGGTTGCCGACATTCCGGGTCTGATTGAAGGGGCTTCGGACGGTGCTGGCCTGGGTATTCGCTTCCTGAAACACCTTGAGCGCTGCCGCGTGCTGTTGCATACCATCGACCTTGCGCCAATTGACGAGAGCGATCCGGTTGAAAACGCACGTATCATCCTCGGTGAACTGGAAAAATACAGCGATAAGCTGTTCCAGAAGCCTCGCTGGCTGGTATTCAACAAGGTTGACCTGCTGGATGAAGAAGAAGCTGCATCCCGTGCTAAAGCTATTGCAGACGCGCTGGGCTGGACAGAAAAATATTATCTGATCTCTGCGGCAAACCGCTCAGGCGTGAATGCCCTGTGCTGGGATCTGATGTCCTTTATCAATGCCAACCCGAAAGAAGCTGAACTGGAAGCGAAGCAGCCAGAGAAAGTCGAATTCATGTGGGATGACTATCATCGTCAGCAGCTGGAAGAGACTCAGCCTGAAGTTGAAGATGAAGATGACGACTGGGATGATGACTGGGACGAAGACGACGAAGAAGGTGTCGAAACCGTCTATCAGCGTTAATCCGCGCAAAAAAAAGGACGCCACTGGCGTCCTTTTTTGCATTTCAGCAGGCAAATTTAACCAATAATCGCCGTGGTCAGCCGGGCAATACAACAGAGCTGCTCCCGCTCATTGACGATCTCAATCTGCCAGACCTGATTCATACTGCCGCTATGCAGCACGCGACAGATACCGCGCACGGTTCCGCTATAGACCGCACGCAGATGGCTGGCGCTGACTTCGATACCCACCACGTTCTGTCCCGGTTGTGAACAGAGCCATCCCGCCATTGAACCCAGTGATTCAGCCAGTGCCACTGATGCACCGCCGTGCAGCAGGCCAAAGGGCTGCTGAGTCCGCCCATCCATAGGCATAGTCGCTTCCAGCCAGTCTGATTCCAGCCGGGTAAAAACCATACCCAGTCCGGCAATCATGGTGCCTTCAGCCATCTGATTCAGTTCTGCCAGGCTGCTTTGTCGTTTCCACATATCAGGCCCCCAGAGTTGCTCCGCCGTCGATGACTATATCCTGCATCACAATATGGCTGGCGCTGTCCGAGGCGAGGAACAGTATTGCGTTGGCGATCTCCTGAGGCTGGGCAATCTTCTGCAATGGAATACCCAGTTTGTATTGATCCGGATAACCGGCAATCATCTGCTGCTCATCTTCCGGTTTATGCCACAGACTGCGCTGCATTGCAGTGTCGGTGGAGCCTGGAGAAACGATATTGCACCGTACGCCAAAGGGGGCCATTTCCAGCGCCACGGTCAGGCACAGGCTGCGCAGCGCCGCTTTTGACGCCCCATAGGCCGACATACCGATACGCGGTGCGTGTGCAGCGTTAGAGGCAACCGTTACGATCGCACCGGCACGCTGCTGGCGAAACTGCGGCAGAGTTTGCTGGAACAGATTAAAAGCACCGCCTGCGTTGACTGCCATACAGGCCTGCCAGTCTTCGACCGCTAACTCATCGGTGCTGCCGGTACGTAAAATACCGGCAGCATTGACCAGCACATCAAGATGCGGTGTATCTGACAGAAGACGCTGGCAGACGCGCTTAACCTGGCTGGCATCGGATATATCAACAATAACGCGCTGAAAAGGGTATTCACCTTGAGAAAACTGCTTATCAAAGCCCACCACAGAAGCGCCCGCAGCGACAAAAGCCAGTGCAGTATGGTAACCAATTCCCTGGCCCGCACCGGTGATCCACACCTGTTTGTCACTGAAGTCAAAACGGCATGACATTACGCATTCTCCCTCGACAGCAACGCCCACCAGCCATCAATGCTGGGATTTTTTGCCAGAGCGATAAAGTCGATATCGCTATGCACCTGACGCCAGCGTGCGGCCAGCGCCATCATGCGCACTGAATCCAGCCCGTAGTCTACCAGGTTCTCATCATCGCTCAGGTCGTCACTCTCTTCATCCAGCAGCGGCAGCACTACGGCACGCAGCTGTGCTTTGCTCTGTGGCAGAGGCAGCAGTGTTTCCGTCATCACCACGCGGCCGCTGCGGCCTGCGGTATAGGTTAGTGACATCATATGCTCTTCACGACTGAAGTCAGCCAACGCATCAGCCACCATAAATGGCTTGATGTTGCGCATAAAAGCGTCAGTTGCCGTGGTCAGGCAGCCAATGTGGGCGTATACGCCGCAGATGATCAGCTGATCGCGTCCGGTTTCATTGAGGATCGATTCGAGCGGTGAGCGATGGAACGCGCTGTAACGCCATTTCACCAGCACCTGGTCATCCTCATCTGGTGCCAGTGCGGCCACCACTTTTTGCTGGTCAGGATGTTTGTTAAGGCCTGGCCCCCACATATCATTCAGCAGGGCGCGGTCTTCGGCACTTTGCTCATTCGGCTGTGCGGTATAAAACACCGGTATCCCCTGGGATTTGCAGTAGGCGCGCAGCCGGGCAATATTCGCCACTACCTGCTCGATCAGCGGACTGTTATCGCCCCAGAAATTGAGGAAATACTCCTGCATATCGTGGATCAGCAGCGCAGCGCGGGCTGGTTCAAACGCCCAGTTTACTTTGTTGGTCGGCAGTTCGGCTGCCGTCGGCAGCGTGTAAGAATTCAGTTTTGGAATAGCCATCAAATATATCTCCTGAAAAAATTATCCGTTCTGCTGAGTGGCCAGCTGCTGGCGCAGGCGTTTCTTGTCCACTTTGCCCACCGGGGTAAGCGGCAGCTCATCGACACACTCAATACGATCCGGCAGTTTGAACTCTGCCACGCCCAGCTCACGCAGATGACGGCGCAATACCACTGGTTTCAGTGCACGACGTGCAACAATAAACGCACAGCTTTTCTCACCCATCAGGCTGTCTTCCATGGATACCAGAGCGGCATGGATCACTTCATCATGACGCAGCAGCAGGTTTTCGATCTCTTCTGCGGCGATCTTCTCGCCACCACGGTTGATCTGATCTTTCTCGCGGCCCTGAACGGTGATATAGCCATCAGCCGCAATGGCGATCAGGTCGCCAGAACAGTAGAAGCCTTCTTCGTCAAAGCTGGCGGCATTGTGCTCCGGGCTGTTGTAGTAGCCGCGAAAGGTGTAAGGACCACGGGTCATCAGGCGGCCGGTTTCACCCGCAGGCAGCGGATTACCATTCTCATCTGCCACCCACACTTCGTCATCTTCAGAGATGGGGCAGCCCTGAGTGGTGAGGATATGCTGCTGGTCGTCATCAAGACGGGTGTAATTGACCAGGCCTTCAGCCATGCCAAAGACCTGTTGAAGCTGGCAGCCAATTTCAGTCTGGATACGTGCTGCCAGCGATTCGCTGAGTTTAGCGCCGCCGACCTGAAGCAGCTCCAGCGAGGCCAGTGCGCGGTTGCTGCCCCATTCCTGAATTGCCTGTAACCACAGGCTGACAGCCGGAGGAACCAGAGCCGCAACGTTAACCTGATGCTGTTCAATCAGCGGGAAGCAGAGGTTAGCACTCGGGTCATTTGCCATTACCACACAGCCGCCTGCGTAGAACACACCGAGGGAGCCAGGTGAGCTCATCGCATAGTTATGGGCAGCAGGCAGGGCGTTCAGGTAACGCGTGTGCGGGTTAAATTCACAGATCTCAACGCTGCCACGAATGCTGTAGTAGTAATCATTGTGAGTGCGCGGGATCAGCTTCGGCGTGCCGGTGCTGCCACCGGAAAGCTGGAAGAAAGCCACTTCATCGGCGGCAGACGGGCTGGCGATAAAACCGGTGGCATCTGCATCAATCAGGCCAGAGAGTGAGAGCGTAACGCTGTTCTCGTTATGCAGTGCCACCACTTTCAGCGCGGGTATCTCCTGCTGAAGCTGATGGAGGTAATCATCGTTGCTGAACAGGCTGTGCTGGCGATCGGCAATCAGCAGCGCAGGCTGAATTTGCAGCGCATAAGCGCTCAGTTCGTTGCGCTGATGGCTGAACAGGGCATTGACAGGCGCGACGCCTATCTTCAGCAGAGCAAAAAACGTTACGTAAAATTCCGCTACGTTACCCAGCTGCACCAGCGCAGTATCACCTGATTTTAATCCACGACGTTGCAGTGAAGCGGCCAGACGATCTGATTGCTGATCCAGATCGTGATAGCGGAAGCGGCGTGCGCCATCGATGACGGCAATTGCGCTGCTGTCAGCGTGGCGGTACAGAATGTCCGTTAACGGCAGATCCAGCCAGTACCCTTTAGCACGATACTTTGCGGCCAGATCGTCCGGCCAGCGAGAATAAGAGATGGTCATGACAGCGCTCTTTAGTTCAGGCCAAATGCCCGAAGCATGGTGTTTAGTTTGACGCCGGTTTCCCGCCATTCCGATTCCGGACTGGAGGCCGGGACGATACCTGCACCGGCGAACAGACGTACGCGGTTACCGTTGACTTTGCCGCAGCGGATGGTGACTACCCACTCACCGTTGCCGTGCTCATCGCACCAGCCGACGATGCCGCCAAACAGACCGCGGTTGAACGGCTCCAGCTCGGCGATCAGTTGCTGCGCGGTGGTGTGAGGGAAGCCGCTGAGGGCCGGGGTCGGATGCAGCAGACAGGCCAGCGATAGTGCAGTGTCAGCCTTCTGGCTTACTTCGCCTTCAATGGCCGTGCCCAGATGCCAGAGCGTCGACGTGGTCAGCAGCTCCGGCGTGGCTGGCAGTGCAAGGTGAGCGCTGCGGGGATGCAGCACATCGCGCATGGCATCGGTTACCAGCTTATGTTCATAGCGGTCTTTAGTGGACGCCATCAGCTGTTGCCCTGCCAGACGATCTTTCTCCGTATCGCTTTCACGACGGGCTGAACCAGCCAGGGGGTGGGTGTAGTAGCGGCTGTCATGCTTACGCATCAGCAGCTCAGGGCTGGCGCCCAGCAGAGAACCCCCTTCAGGAAGGGCAACGTGGAAGTTGTAGCTTCCGGGGTTCTGCGTCATCAGGCGAGTCATCAGATTAGCGATATCGATCTGCTCTGTGGTGACGATTTCCATCAGACGTGATAGCACCACTTTATCCAGCTGTTGTGCAGCCGTGGCGGCAACGGCCTTACTGACCATCTGCATAAATGCTTCCTGCTCCGGCAGGGCAGTGCGGCGTACGATCTCAGGAAGCTCACTCCTGGGGGGCCCCATTTGCTGTAAAAACGCTTTGCGATCGAAATACTGGCTGGATTCAGGGATAAACAGGGAAGACGGCTGGCTGGCATCGAAGGGAATCGCCCCAACGAGTACCGGATGGGCAATTCCCTGGCGTTTCGCATCAAGGAATCGCTGCTGGATCTCTTGTTGAAATCCACTTTGTAGTGACTCTCCACCGAATGCCGGAGTAGTGACGGTGGTAAAGCAGCCTTGTGCTGCCAGGCTGCGCCATGGTGACATATAGAAAAAGCCACTGGCGGCGGCCTGTGAGGCAAACTGTAGCGTACTTTCTGACGTTAACGATTCCATCTTGCATCCTCATTTAAATGATAAACGTAGTAATAACCATTATCATTTGCTTTCAGGTGCAGTAAGCTACGTCGATTATTGTAGAGTGTCAATAAAGGTAAATTAATTTAGTTATCGTAAAGTGCTGCTTACACAATATCCCATGCCTGGCAGATAAAAAGTGCCAGCTGCGGGCGAGATCCAGCGTGTGAACTTACGCAAAGGTAAGCATTGCTGATTGAATATCCGTGGAATAGATGAGGGTTTTGCGATAGAGGCAGGTAAATTAGCCGAGATTCTCAGGTAACCAGCAGCTAGCATTGAGTCCACTACGGTCACTGCGATTAGTCAGACTGAGCTCACCATGATGAATTTGCACAATGCGCTGAACGATATTCAGACCTAAGCCACTTCCGCCATAGCGTTGATCCATGCGGCGGAAAGCCTTGATGGCATCGTTCACCGCAGCGGCATCAATGCCTGTACCTTCATCGCGCACAGTAGCCCGGCTGCCGTCCTTGTCATCTTCCAGCAGCAGCGTGATAGTGCTGCCTTCGGGACTGTAGCGTGAGGCGTTCTCCAGCAGGTTACGCAGCATCAGTCTCAACAGTACCGCATCTCCCTGTACCGTGCGCACGGTTGTACTGGTGACAATAAGCTGCTGTTGCCGCAGAGCCAGCAGCTCGTCCATTTCCTGCCGTAGAGGGTCAATAATATCGTGCCAGTTCAGGGTCTGATAATGGCCGCTTGCCAGGGCCTGACCGGCGCGTGACAGCATTAAAAGTTGCTCAATAACGTGCATCAGCTGATCGATACGTTCAACCAGCATTGGCCCCTGTTTCACCCCTTCCTGTTCCAGCAGTTCAAGATGCAAACGCAGGCCCGCCAGCGGCGTGCGCAGTTCGTGTGCCGCATCGGCAGTGAACAGTCGCTCCTGCTGTAGCGTATGGTCAAGACGACCAAGCAGCTGGTTTAATGCGCCGGTAACAGCCACGATCTCATCCATTTCAGAGTAGAGCGGCAGGGGTGAGAGATTGTCAGCAGAGCGTGTTACCAGGCTTGTTTGCAGTGCGCGCAGCGGGCGAATAATCCAGCTGATTGCCCAGAAAGAGAGCAGAAGGGTAAAGCCCACCATCACCAGAGAAGGCAGAAGCAGGGAGGCGATGGCTTCGCGGATTTCATTCTCCACCTGCTCATTACGGGCGTGGGCAGAGAGTGTTTCATTGACCAGAAAACTGATTTGTTCGCGACTTTCGTGCCATAGCCAGAAGGCGCTCATCAGCTGACAGCTCATCAGGATCAACGCCAGCATTATCATTAAACGCCGACGCATGCTGTTCATTTACGTTCTTCCAGGCGGTAGCCAACGCCACGCACCGTTTTAATCCGATCTTTACCCAGCTTGCGCCGCAGATTATGGATATGAACCTCGAGCGTATTAGAGCCGGTATCATCCTGCCAGCTGTAGAGATCCTGCTGGAGTGTCTCCCGGTGAACCGTCTGGCCGATACGCATCAGTAAACGCGTCAGCAGGGAAAACTCTTTGGGCGTTACCTCCACAGGCAGCGCATCAACGACAACCTGCTGGGAGGAGAGGTTGAGCGCGATATCGCCATGCTGGAGCAGGTTATCGCTTTTGCCCTGGTAGCGGCGGATCAGTGCGCGGACGCGCGCTTTCAGCTCAACCAGCGCAAAAGGTTTAATCAGATAGTCATCCGCTCCGGCGTCGAGACCGTCAACACGATCGGATAATGCATCCCTTGCTGTCAGGATCAACACGGGCAGATCGATCTGCTCTTTGCGCCACTGCCGCAGCAGGTCGGCACCGTCACGATCCGGCAGCCCGAGATCCAGTACGATCAGGCTGTACTGACCGCTGTTAACATACGCAGTGGCCTGCGCTGCGCTGGCAGCACAATCAACAGCATAGCCTTCACCGGTAAGGGCAAGGGCTAATCCTTGTTGCAGCAGCGTATCATCTTCAACGATCAGTATTTTCATCGGCTCAGTTGTTCTGGTAAACGTCTTTATACAGACGGCTTTCGAAGCGAACCAAAGGAATGCGACGCTGGCGCTGATCTTCCGGCGGTACAGCATATCCGGATAAGAACTGCACAAAAGCAACGCGCTTGCCGCTGGCAGTGGTCATAAAGCCAGCCAGGTTGTACACACCTTGCAAGGAACCAGTTTTTGCCGACACTTTGCCGTCAACACCTGCTTCATGCAGACCGCCACGATAGCGTAAAGTGCCGTCATAGCCCGCCAGTGGCAGCATTGAAATATAATTTAACTGTTCATCATTCTGTGCAATATATTGTAGCACCTGCATCATAGTTGCAGGGGAAATCAGATCGTGGCGCGACAGCCCGGATCCATCTACCTGTATACTATTGCCCAGATCGATATTGGCCTTCTGACGCAGAATCTGACGCACCGCATCCGATCCGGCACGCCAGGTGCCTGGTACACCAAAGCGCTCGTGGCCGATAGTGCGGAAAACGGTGTCAGCGATCATATTGTCGGATTTCTTCAGCATAATCTTCAGCAGATCGTGCAGCGGGGCCGACTGCGCCTCAGCCAGCACCGTGCCAGGCTGCGTGACCTGAGTCTGCCTTACCAGATGGCCGGTGTAGTCAATACCTGCATTTTGCAATTCTGCTTTCAGGATTGCTCCCGCATAGCTGGCCCCATCCTGAATGGCAAACGCGAGCGGTAATGGTTCAGAACGCTGCGTCAGACAGCCGGTCAGGGTGAAACGGTTAAGTTCACCCGGTACCACATCCAGTTCGCAGTACTGCGCATCCGGAGAACCTTTGGCCAGCGTGCGGACTTCGCTGAACATATTGACCGGATAATAAGAAGCGACGCGAATAAATGCTTTATCGCCCGGGGTTGGCGCACTGTACAACGACACCGAGAAACAGTTACGATCAACAATTGCGGCACCCGGTGGTGCACTGAAGCATTGAGTCATGTCATTCCATGGCCAGCCGGGGGCTTTGTCATGGCTGGCGAAAACCGACGTATCAATGACCAGGTTGCCGTCAATATGCACTACACCTTGTTTTTTTAGTGCTGTGACCATATTGCGTAAGTCCTGGCGCGTCAGGGTGGGATCGCCACCAAAACGTGCGACCAGATCGCCGCGTAGCGTATTACCGCTTATACTCCCTTTGCTTTCCAGCTGCGTATGGAAACGATAATCCGGGCCGAGCTGCAATAAAGCAGCCAGAGCGGTAATCACTTTCATGGTACTGGCTGGCAGCGCCATTTGCTGACTGTGATAATCGATCGTCGGCGTGGTCGCGCCTATTTTCTGCACAACCAGTGCCAGATTGGCGCCATCGGGCAAATATTGGGTATAGTCTTCTACGGGCGCAGCCTGCGCTTGCAGCATAAATGCGCAGGTAAAGCCGGTGACAATTCGTGGAAATCGCATAATCTCGCGGTAACTGACAGGTGATGCTGTCATACTACGTGGCATTGCGGTGGAAAGTAAACGATGACCCCCAGTGAACTCTGGGGTAAAATGCGTATCAAATTGCAAAATAGATCCTGGCCTGGGGCATGCTCCGGGTCAGGCTTCTTTCGTTTCAAATCAGTAGTAAGCGCCGCAGGACGCCTTTCCTGCATGCCATTCGTCAGGACGACGACACTTTAAACAGGATAGATTTTAAGAGGTATTGAGATGAACCAGATTCCGATGACGTTAAAGGGCGCCGAAAAGCTGCGCGAAGAGCTGGAAGAGCTGAAAACCGTTAAACGCCCGAGAATTATTGCCTCAATTGCTGAAGCACGGGAGCACGGCGATTTGAAAGAAAACGCAGAATATCATGCTGCTCGTGAAGAGCAGGGGTTCTGTGAAGGCCGCATTCAGGAAATAGAAGCCAAGCTGTCTAATGCCCAGACAATTGATGTCACCAAAATGGCGAGCAATGCCAATGGTCGGGTTATTTTTGGCTCCACGGTGACCGTGTTGAATGTTGATACTGATGAAGAGTTTACCTACCGTATCGTAGGTGACGATGAAGCGGACTTTAAGCAGAATCTTATTTCAGTTAACTCACCGATGGCGCGTGGCCTGGTGGGTAAAGTTGCGGATGACATTGCCATTATTAAAACTCCAGGTGGCGATGTGGAATACGAAATCCTGAAAGTGGAATATCTTTAAGGTTACAGCTCCTCAAAATAACAGAGGTTTTGTAAAGAAAAGAAAAAGGCCGCAATGCGGCCTTTTATCAGAATCAGGAGCATGGCACTTTCTCCATTCCTGAGCTTAATATGGACAGGTCGGTTCGAAAACCGACTCGCTCATCAGCGCGGAATGGAGATCTTGCGTTCCTTCGTTGGACGGTACAGTACCAGCGTCTTGCCGATAACCTGCACATTGACTGCACGCGTTTCGCGCACGATGGCCTCAACTACCAGGGCTTTCGTCTCACGATCTTCTGTGGCGATTTTCACCTTGATAAGTTCATGGTGCTCCAGTGCTTGTTCGATCTCGGCCAGCACCCCTTCGGTCAAACCATTGTTGCCCAGCATAACTACTGGCTTCAGCGGATGGGCAAGACCTTTGAGGTGCTGTTTTTGTTTGGTACTCAGATTCATCGTATTTTTTACTTACATTGGGATTGAAAACGGGTCATTCTACCGCCATCTCTGGTGTATCACCAAATCGGCAACGCTGATTTGCGCGGTTTATTTATCGCTTACGTTGAATCATAGTTGGAAATTGTATGACTGGTAAAAAGCGTTCGGCCAGTTCCAGCCGCTGGCTACAGGAACACTTTAGCGATAAATATGTGCTTCAGGCACAGAAAAAAGGGCTGCGTTCGCGCGCCTGGTTTAAACTTGATGAAATACAGCAAGGCGACAAACTGTTCAAACCTGGAATGACCGTGGTAGATCTCGGTGCAGCTCCGGGTGGTTGGTCGCAATATGTAGTAACGCAGATTGGGTCAAAGGGTCATGTTATCGCTTGTGATATCCTGCCGATGGATCCTATCGTCGGTGTCGATTTCCTTCAGGGCGATTTTCGTGATGAACTGGTGCTCAAAGCTCTGCTGGAACGCGTAGGTGAGACTAAAGTTCAGGTTGTGATGTCAGATATGGCACCCAATATGACAGGTACCCCTGCTGTAGATATTCCCCGGTCAATGTATTTGTGTGAGCTTGCGTTAGAGATGTGCCGTGACGTTCTGGCACCTGGCGGCAGCTTTTTAGTGAAAGTGTTTCAGGGAGATGGCTTTGAAGAATACCTCCGGGAAATTCGCTCCCTGTTTACGAAAGTGAAAATTCGTAAGCCGGACGCTTCGCGCTCTCGTTCGCGTGAAGTGTACATTGTAGCGACAGGGCGCAAACTATAACCAGAATAACTAGAGTAGCTGTCAGCACCTCAGCGATTCCAAGTATGAAGGATATATAGTACCCTACGCTGTCTGTTAACACCGTTGTAATATGAGGTTAATCCCTTGAGTGACATGGCGAAAAACCTGATTCTCTGGTTAGTCATCGCAGTCGTGCTGATGTCTGTATTCCAGAGCTTTGGGCCCAGCGAGTCGAATGGCCGTCGGGTTGATTATTCAACCTTCCTGTCGGAAGTGAACCAGGATCAGGTCCGCGAGGCACGTATTAACGGGCGTGAAATTAACGTAACCAAAAAAGACAGTAACCGATATACGACCTACATTCCCGTCAACGATCCCAAGTTACTCGATAACCTGTTGACTAAAAATGTGAAAGTTGTTGGTGAACCACCAGAAGAGCCGAGCCTGCTGGCGTCGATCTTTATCTCCTGGTTCCCAATGCTGTTACTTATTGGTGTTTGGATCTTCTTTATGCGTCAGATGCAGGGCGGCGGCGGAAAGGGCGCGATGTCCTTCGGCAAGAGCAAGGCCCGCATGCTGACAGAAGACCAAATCAAAACTACCTTTGCTGACGTTGCTGGTTGTGACGAAGCAAAAGAAGAAGTAAGCGAGCTGGTTGATTACCTGCGAGAACCGAGCCGTTTCCAAAAACTCGGTGGTAAAATCCCGAAAGGCGTCCTGATGGTCGGCCCTCCGGGTACGGGTAAAACATTGCTGGCTAAAGCTATTGCTGGCGAAGCGAAAGTCCCTTTCTTTACCATCTCCGGTTCTGACTTCGTTGAAATGTTTGTTGGTGTGGGTGCATCCCGCGTTCGTGACATGTTTGAACAGGCTAAAAAAGCCGCTCCGTGCATTATCTTCATCGATGAAATTGATGCAGTGGGCCGTCAGCGTGGTGCCGGTTTAGGCGGTGGTCATGACGAACGTGAGCAAACCCTGAACCAGATGCTGGTTGAAATGGATGGCTTCGAAGGTAATGAAGGCATCATCGTGATCGCCGCAACTAACCGTCCTGACGTACTTGACCCGGCGCTGCTGCGTCCAGGTCGTTTTGACCGTCAGGTTGTTGTTGGTCTCCCAGATGTTCGCGGTCGTGAACAGATTCTTAAAGTGCATATGCGTCGTGTGCCGCTGGCAACCGATATCGATGCAGCAATCATTGCTCGTGGTACTCCTGGTTTCTCCGGTGCTGACCTGGCTAACCTGGTCAACGAAGCTGCTCTGTTCGCCGCCCGTGGTAACAAGCGTGTGGTGTCGATGGTTGAGTTCGAAAAAGCCAAAGACAAAATCATGATGGGTGCGGAACGTCGCTCCATGGTGATGACTGAAGCGCAGAAAGAGTCTACCGCTTACCACGAAGCTGGCCATGCAATTATTGGCCGTCTGGTTCCAGAGCACGATCCTGTGCATAAGGTGACGATTATTCCTCGTGGCCGCGCACTGGGTGTGACCTTCTTCCTGCCTGAAGGCGACGCGATCAGCGCCAGCCGCCAGAAGCTGGAAAGTCAGATTTCTACCCTTTACGGTGGTCGCCTGGCTGAAGAGATTATCTACGGTGTTGAACATGTTTCTACCGGCGCGTCTAACGACATCAAAGTCGCGACGTCGATTGCCCGTAACATGGTCACGCAGTGGGGCTTCTCTGAGAAACTCGGCCCGTTGCTCTATGCAGAAGAAGAGGGTGAAGTATTCCTCGGTCGTTCTGTTGCTAAAGCCAAGCATATGTCTGATGAAACAGCACGTATCATCGACCAGGAAGTAAAAGCTCTGGTTGAGACTAACTACAAACGTGCCCGTGTGCTCCTTGGTGAGAACATGGATATCCTGCATGCGATGAAAGACGCGCTGATGAAGTATGAAACCATTGATGCTCCGCAGATCGATGACCTGATGGCGCGTCGTGAAGTACGTCCGCCAGCAGGGTGGGAAGAATCAGGCAGCAGCAACAATTCAGACAATAATGGCACGCCAAAGGCTCCGCGTCCGGTCGATGAACCGCGTACGCCAAACCCAGGCAACACCATGTCAGAGCAGTTAGGCGACAAGTAATTCATTGCGCAGTAAACTGTTTTAACCTGAAACCCCGGCCTGTCCGGGGTTTTTTTATTTCTTAATCACCGGAGGTAATCCGTTATGAAGTTGTACGCCAGAGATTCCGTGCTCGACCTTTCACATCCTCATGTAATGGGGATTTTGAATGTCACCCCTGACTCTTTTTCCGATGGCGGCAAACATAACGAGTTAATCCAGGCACTAACCCACGCCAATGAAATGATTAATGCCGGGGCAACCATTATTGATGTTGGCGGTGAGTCTACCCGACCCGGGGCCGCTGAGGTGAGTATTGAGCAGGAACTGGAGCGGGTTATTCCGGTAGTGGAAGCTATCGCACAGCGTTTTGAGGTCTGGATCTCTGTAGATACCTCGAAACCTGAAGTGATTCGTGAATCGGCCCGTGTTGGTGCCCATATTATCAACGATATCCGCTCCCTTCAGGAACCCGGTGCGCTGGAGGCCGCAGCTGAGACCGGTTTGCCAGTTTGTCTGATGCATATGCAGGGCGAGCCTAAAACTATGCAGCAGGCTCCGCAGTATCAGAATGTTTTGCGTGACGTCGATGCCTTCTTTGTCGAACATATTGCCCGTTGCGAAGCTGCCGGGATTAAAAAATCACAACTGCTACTCGACCCCGGATTCGGTTTCGGTAAGAATCTCTCGCACAATTATCAATTGCTGGCACATCTGGCTGATTACCACCACTTTGGTTTACCTCTGCTGGTGGGCATGTCGCGCAAGAGTATGGTTGGTCAGCTGCTGAATGTCGGCCCGTCACAGCGCCTGACCGGCAGCCTCGCCTGCGCGGTGATTGCCGCTATGCAGGGGGCGCATATTCTGCGTGTGCACGATGTGAAAGAAACCGTAGAGGCGATGCGCGTCGTCGAAGCCACACAGTCTGCAAGGGAAGAAAAATAGTATGAGCGAGCGTAAATATTTTGGTACAGATGGCATCCGTGGCAAGGTCGGTGAGTCGCCAATTACCCCAGATTTCGTACTGAAGCTGGGTTTTGCTGCCGGTAAAGTTCTGGCGCGCCACGGTTCCAAGAAGATTATCATTGGCAAAGATACGCGTATTTCAGGCTATATGCTGGAGTCTGCGCTCGAAGCCGGCCTGGCGGCGGCTGGTTTGTCTGCGGCTTTCACCGGCCCGATGCCAACACCAGCTATTGCCTATCTGACCCGTACATTCCGTGCAGAGGCGGGTATCGTAATTTCAGCTTCACATAACCCGTTTGACGATAACGGCATTAAATTTTTCTCTACCGAAGGTACTAAGCTGCCAGACGAAGTGGAAGAAGCGATCGAAGCTGAAATGGAAAAGCCTATTACCTGTGTTGAATCAGCGGCTCTGGGGCGTGCCAGCCGTATCGTTGACGCTGCCGGACGTTATATTGAGTTTTGCAAGGGCACCTTCCCCAGCGAACTGAGCCTTAACGGACTGAAAATTGTTGTCGATTGTGCAAACGGTGCGACATATCACATCGCACCAAATGTTCTGCGCGAACTCGGTGCCACGGTGATTGCCATCGGCGTACAGCCCGATGGGATGAACATTAACAAAGAGTGCGGAGCAACCGATCTGCGTCTGCTGCAAGAGCGCGTACTTGCAGAAAAAGCGGATGTAGGCCTAGCCTATGATGGCGACGGTGATCGCATCATGATGGTGGATCATCTTGGTCATAAGGTGGATGGCGATCAGATCCTCTATCTTATTGCCCGTGAAGGGTTGCGTCAGGGGCAGCTGCGCGGCGGGGTGGTTGGTACGCTGATGAGTAACATGGGCCTGGAACTGGCGCTTAAACAGCTCGGTATTCCATTTGCACGTGCCAAAGTGGGTGACCGCTACGTGCTGGAAAAACTGAAAGAGAAGGGCTGGCGCCTGGGGGCTGAAAACTCGGGGCACGTTATTCTGCTGGATAAAACCACCACCGGCGATGGCATCGTTGCTGGTTTGCAGGTACTGGCTGCAATCGTACGGAATCACATGAGCCTGCACGACCTGTGCAGCGGGATGAAACTGCTGCCACAAATTTTGGTTAATGTGCGCTTCAGCGGTCAAAACGATCCGCTGGAAGATGCGATGGTAAAAGCTGTGACGGCAGAAGTAGAAACGGAACTGAAAGGCCGTGGCCGTGTACTGCTGCGTAAATCCGGTACTGAGCCTTTAATTCGCGTTATGGTAGAAGGCGAAGATGAAGCGCAGGTTACCGCATTGGCACACCGTATTGCCGACGCGGTAAAAGCGGTATAACCGCAGGCCCGGGGGGATTTTGTTCAATAACCCCCGGGCTAATTATCCGCACGATGCGTATGATTTTTCGGGCTAAAACGCTTATTTTTTCTGCAAAAAAACATCTTTTGCCGTTTTTTTCCGCAATCAGCATTGGCGCATGAAATTGCCCTTGCACGTAAGGTCACCTTTAGTTAGTATTCACACCCGCTTCATAGGTAGGTTGTTGACTACTTATTAAGACTAACTGGCTTGAAGCTTTTGATGTGCGTTTAACGCACCAGGAACAAGGTTGATTATGTACGAAGCTCTTTTAGTAGTTTTCCTTATTGTCGCAATCGGCCTTGTAGGTCTGATCATGCTTCAGCAAGGTAAAGGCGCTGATATGGGAGCATCATTTGGTGCAGGCGCTTCTGGTACGCTGTTCGGTTCTAACGGTTCTGGTAACTTTATGACCCGTATGACTGCGGTACTGGCGACCCTGTTCTTCATTATCAGTCTGACCCTGGGTAACATTAATAGTAACAAGACCCAGAAAGGAAGTGAGTGGGAAAACCTGACTCAGCCGGCGCAGTCTCAACAGACTACACCTGCTAAACCGGCAACGCCGGGCAGCGATATCCCGCAGTAAGCAGTAAAGCAGTAACCGATGTAAAGCATTAAGAAGTAACCGTTTCGACGCGACAGAAATAAAAAAGTCGCCTCTTTAGTGCCGTGGTGGTGGAATTGGTAGACACGCTACCTTGAGGTGGTAGTGCCCGCATGGGCTTACGGGTTCAAGTCCCGTCCTCGGTACCAAATCTCAGTTTTGCTTGCAAATTCTGCAAGTTTTGCGTAGTATTCGGACGCGGGGTGGAGCAGCCTGGTAGCTCGTCGGGCTCATAACCCGAAGGTCGTCGGTTCAAATCCGGCCCCCGCAACCACTTTCCCTTAGAGTTCTTTTTCAAATAAGCTGTATATACAACACATGGCGTATCTCAGTTGATTTTGAAAAAAATTCTTTTGGATTGTACCGAAGCCGCCAATGGCGGTTTACAGGGTCCAGTCGCATTAAGCCCCGATAATTCGGGGTTTTTTGTTATCAGGAAACAGCATCACTGGGCTATAGGCCCTTTTTTTACGTCTTGGGGGTGGGATTGTCCACATTAGAGCAAAAATTAACAGAGCTGATCTCAGCACCGGTAGAAGCGCTAGGCTACGAACTGGTTGGTATTGAGTTTGTACGCGGTCGCACATCCACCTTGCGCATCTATATTGATAGTGAAGATGGCATCAATGTTGATGATTGCGCTGATGTGAGCCACCAGGTCAGTGCGGTAATGGATGTCGAAGATCCCATTACTGCGGTCTACAACCTTGAAGTCTCCTCGCCTGGTCTTGACCGCCCGATGTTTACTGCAGAACATTATGTACGTTTTACTGGCGAAGAAGTGAGTCTGGTGCTGCGTATGGCGGTACAGAACCGTCGCAAATGGCAGGGTATCATTAAGTCTGTCCAGGGTGAGATGATCACTGTTGCCGTTGAGGGTCACGACGAGGTGTTCGCGCTGAGTAATATCCAGAAGGCGAACCTGGTTCCCCACTTTTAAAAGTCCGGATTGAGGCATACCAGGATGAACAAAGAAATCTTAGCTGTTGTAGAAGCGGTCTCTAATGAGAAATCCCTCCCGCGCGAGAAGATTTTCGAAGCGCTGGAGAGCGCGCTGGCCACAGCTACCAAGAAAAAATATGAGCAGGAAATTGACGTTCGCGTCAGTATCGATCGCAAAAGTGGCGATTTCGATACCTTCCGCCGTTGGCTGATTGTCGATGAAGTGACAATGCCGACTCGTGAAATCACGCTGGAAGCTGCTGTCTACGAAGATGAATCGCTGGGCCTGGGTGGTTATGTTGAAGATCAGATCGAATCTGTTACCTTCGACCGTATCACTACTCAGACTGCCAAGCAGGTTATCGTACAAAAAGTTCGTGAAGCTGAACGTGCGATGGTCGTTGATCAGTTCCGCGAGCAGGAAGGCGAAATCATCACCGGTGTGGTGAAGAAAGTAAACCGTGACAATATCTCTCTCGAAGTGCGTCCAAACGATGGTTCTAACACCAACGCGGAAGCCGTAATCATTCGTGAAGATATGCTGCCTCGTGAAAACTTCCGCCCGGGTGACCGTATCCGTGGCGTGCTGTACGCCGTGCGCCCTGAAGCGCGTGGTGCCCAGCTGTTTGTGAGCCGTTCTAAACCCGAGATGCTGATCGAACTGTTCCGCATCGAAGTGCCGGAAATCGCAGAAGAAGTTATTGAAATTAAAGCCGCTGCGCGCGATCCTGGCTCCCGAGCTAAAATCGCCGTTAAAACAAACGACAAGCGTATCGATCCGGTCGGTGCTTGCGTAGGTATGCGTGGTGCGCGTGTTCAGGCGGTATCCAGTGAGCTGGGTGGCGAGCGTATTGATATCGTACTGTGGGATGATAATCCTGCGCAGTTCGTCATCAACGCAATGGCCCCGGCGGATGTCGCCTCTATCGTGGTGGATGAAGATAATCACACCATGGATATCGCTGTGGAAGCTGGTAATCTGGCCCAGGCGATCGGCCGTAATGGCCAAAACGTGCGTTTAGCGTCACAGTTAAGTGGCTGGGAGCTGAACGTGATGACGGTCGACGACCTGCAGGCCAAGCATCAGGCTGAAGCTCATGCTGCCATCGACGTCTTTACCAAACATCTCGACATCGACGAAGACTTCGCTACCGTACTGGTCGAAGAAGGCTTCTCTTCTCTTGAAGAGCTGGCTTATGTGCCGATTAACGAGCTGCTGGAAATTGACGGTCTTGATGAAGAGACAGTAGAAGCATTGCGCGACCGAGCTAAAAACGCGTTAACCACCCTGGCACTGGCCAAGGAAGAGAGCCTCGGCGATACCCAACCGGCTGAAGATTTACTCGGCCTGGAAGGTTTGGATCGTGAGATGGCCTTCAAGCTGGCAGCTAAAGGCGTTTGCACGCTGGAAGATCTTGCCGAGCAGGGTGTTGACGATCTATCAGATATTGATGGCCTGAATGATGAACGGGCTGGTGAGCTGATTATGGCTGCACGAAATATCTGCTGGTTCGGCGACGACGCGTAATAAACTGTAGCAGGAAGGAACAGCATGACGACAGATGTAACCGTAAAATCGCTGGCCGCAGAGATTCAGACACCGGTAGAACGCCTGGTACAGCAATTTGCTGATGCAGGGATCCAAAAGTCTGAAACCGACTCTGTAACCCAGCACGAAAAAGAAACTTTGTTAACCCATCTGAACCGCGAACATGGCGGCGGATCTGGTAAACTTACTCTGCAGCGCAAAACGCGCAGCACACTGAATGTTCCAGGCACCGGGGGCAAAAGTAAGTCGGTGCAAATCGAAGTCCGCAAAAAACGCACTTATGTAAAAGGCGATCCGGCAGATGCTGAACAAGCAGAAGCTGAAGCCCAGGCAGAGCGTGAAGCGGAAGAACTGGCTCGTCGCGAGGCTGAAGAACAAGCCCAGCGCGCAGCTCAAGACAAAGCGAAGCGTGAAGCCGAGGAGCAGGCCAAGCGTGAGGCAGCTGATAAAGCCAAACGTGAAGCAGCGGAAAAAGATAAAGTGAGCAATCAACATACCGACGAAATGACCCGGGCCTCTCAGTCCGATAAAGCCCGCCGCGAAGCGGAATCGGCAGAACTGAAGCGTAAAGCTGAAGAAGAAGCGCGTCGCAAGATCGAAGAAGAAGCGAAGCGCGTAGCCGAAGAAGCACGTAAAATGGCGGAAGAGAAAGGCGAAGAGTGGACGCAGGTTAAAGAAGTGGAAGACACTTCTGACTACCACGTTACTACTTCAACACACGCTCGTGCAGCAGAAGACGAAAATGATGCGCAGGTCGAAGGTGACCGTCGTACGCGTACTGCTACACGTCCAGCGAAAGCCCCTGTTCGCAAGAAAGGCAACAAGCATTCTGAAGCGAAAACTGACCGTGAAGAAGCGCGTGCGCAGGTTCGCGGTGGTAAAGGCGGCAAACGCAAGCCAAGCACCCTGCAGCAGGGCTTCAACAAGCCAGCTCAGGCAGTTAACCGTGACGTAATCATCGGTGAGACTGTCACCGTAGCGGAACTGGCTAACAAGATGGCAGTGAAAGGCTCCCAGGTCATCAAAGCGATGATGAAAATGGGCGCAATGGCTACCATCAACCAGGTTATCGACCAGGAAACGGCTCAGTTAGTGGCGGAAGAAATGGGTCATAAAGTGACTCTGCGCCGTGAGAACGAACTGGAAGAAGCGGTCATGAGCGATCGTGATACCGATGCCGTGCGTGAAGCTCGTGCGCCGGTTGTGACCATCATGGGTCACGTTGACCATGGTAAAACCTCGCTGCTGGACTATATTCGCTCCACTAAAGTCGCCTCAGGCGAAGCGGGCGGCATTACCCAGCACATCGGTGCTTACCACGTTGAAACTGACAACGGTATGGTGACCTTCCTCGATACCCCAGGCCACGCAGCGTTTACCTCAATGCGTGCCCGTGGTGCTCAGGCAACGGATATCGTTATCCTGGTTGTTGCAGCGGACGATGGCGTGATGCCACAGACCATCGAAGCTATCCAGCACGCCAAAGCGGCTAAAGTGCCGGTTGTTGTTGCTGTGAACAAATGCGATAAGCCAGAAGCAGATCCAGACCGTGTTAAAAACGAACTCACCCAGTACGGTATTATTCCGGAAGAGTGGGGCGGCGAAAACATGTTCGTTAACGTTTCTGCAAAAGTCGGTACCGGTATCGATGACCTGCTGAACGTGATCCTGTTGCAGGCTGAAGTTCTTGAACTCAGCGCAGTGCGTCAGGGTATGGCAAGCGGTGTGGTGATCGAATCCTTCCTTGATAAAGGTCGTGGCCCGGTTGCAACTGTACTGGTACGTGAAGGTACGCTGAACAAAGGCGATATCGTTCTGTGCGGCTTCGAATACGGCCGTGTCCGTGCGATGCGTGATGAGCTGGGTCGCGAAGTACTGACCGCTGGCCCTTCTATCCCGGTTGAGATCCTCGGCCTGTCCGGTGTGCCGGCAGCGGGTGATGAAGCGACCGTGGTACGTGACGAGAAGAAAGCGCGTGAAGTTGCACTGTATCGTCAGGGCAAATTCCGTGAAGTTAAGCTGGCTCGTCAGCAGAAATCTAAACTGGAAAACATGTTTGCGAACATGACCGAAGGCGAAGTTTCTGAACTGAACATCGTGCTGAAAGCTGACGTACAGGGTTCTGTTGAAGCTATCACCGAATCCCTGCTGAAACTGTCTACTGATGAAGTGAAAGTGAAAATCATCGGTTCTGGTGTGGGCGGTATCACTGAGACCGACGCCACCCTGGCAGCAGCTTCAAACGCCATCCTGGTTGGCTTCAACGTTCGTGCCGATGCTTCTGCGCGTCGCGTAATTGATGCTGAAAGCCTGGATCTGCGTTACTACTCCGTCATCTATAATCTGATTGACGAAGTTAAAGCAGCGATGAGCGGTATGCTGGCACCAGAGTACAAACAGCAGATTATCGGTCTGGCTGCGGTACGTGACGTGTTCAAATCACCGAAATTCGGTGCCATCGCAGGTTGTATGGTGACGGAAGGTAATATCAAACGTCACAACCCAATCCGCGTACTGCGTGACAACGTGGTTATCTATGAAGGCGAGCTGGAATCCCTGCGCCGCTTCAAAGATGACGTTAACGAAGTCCGTAACGGCATGGAATGTGGTATCGGCGTGAAGAACTACAACGATGTGCGTGTTGGCGATATGATCGAAGTATTCGAAATTATCGAAATCCAGCGTACTATCGACTAATCGTCAGGCAGGTATCCAATAGATTTCGCGTCCCTCAGGGGCAGAAAATGCTTCTGCGACGTGAAAGGTGAAGGGTATTATTTGGGAGGCTTCTGGCCTCCCAAGTTATTTGGAGAGAAAAATTATGGCGAAAGAATTTGGTCGCCCGCAGCGCGTTTCTCAGGAGCTGCAAAAAGAGATCGCTACCATTTTGCAGCGCGAGATTAAAGATCCGCGTTTGGGAATGATGGTAACTGTTTCGGGTGTGGATGTGTCACGTGACCTGGCTTATGCCAAGGTGTTCGTTACTTTCCTCAACGATAAAGACGAAGCGGCAATCAAGGGTGGTCTGCGCGCTCTGGGTGATGCATCTGGTTATATCCGCAGCCTGCTTGGTAAAGCAATGCGACTGCGTATCGTTCCTGAACTGACCTTCTTCTACGATAACTCGCTGGTTGAAGGGATGCGCATGTCTAACCTCGTCACCAACGTGGTCAGAAATGACGAAGAGCGTCGTGGCCCGGCAGAAGATAATCAGGAAGAAGGCAAAGCAGAGTAATGAGTCGTCCTCGCCGTCGCGGTCGCGATATCCACGGCGTACTGTTGCTGGACAAGCCAACCGGGCTCTCCTCCAACGATGCGCTGCAAAAAGTGAAACGTTTGTATAACGCCAATCGTGCCGGGCATACCGGCGCGCTGGATCCACTGGCGACAGGCATGCTGCCGATTTGTCTGGGAGAAGCGACGAAATTCTCCCAGTATCTGCTGGAATCTGATAAACGTTACCGGGTAATTGCTCGCCTGGGCCAGCGTACTGACACCTCAGATGCGGATGGTGTGATTGTCAGTGAGCGCCCGGTAGAATTTACGGCGGAGTCCCTGGAGCAGGCGCTGGAAAGTTTCCGTGGTGAAACTCAGCAGATTCCATCAATGTATTCCGCGCTCAAATATCAGGGCCGTAAGCTGTACGAATATGCTCGCGAAGGGATAGAAGTTCCGCGTGAGTCACGTAGTATTCGTGTATATGAGCTGCTGTTTATTCGCCATGAAAGCAATGAACTTGAGCTGGAAATCCACGTTTCCAAAGGAACGTATATTCGTACCATCATCGACGATCTTGGTGAAAAACTTGGCTGTGGCGCACATGTTACTTATCTGCGTCGCCTTCAGGTTGCCACCTATCCGATTGAGAAGATGGTGACGCTGGAGCAACTCAGCGCCCTGACCGAAGAAGCGCACCGCACCGAGCAGACTCCAGCCGATCTGCTGGATGCACTGCTGATGCCAATGGACAGCCCAGCGGCCGAATATCCGGTAGTCAATCTGCTGAGTTCAGTAGCTGCTTATTTCAAGCAGGGCATGCCGGTTCAGGTGGCGGGCGCACCGGCCAGCGGGTTAGTACGAGTCACTGAAGGTGACGATCGCAAGTTTATCGGCATGGCGGAAATCGCTGACGATGGACGTGTGGCGCCGCGTCGGCTCGTTGTCGAATATTTCGACTAACCGGGTAAAATAGTTCAGGTGGTCGGGCGCGGAATTCAGCATGTTTACTGTTCGAAATATGACGGCTGTGTTTGCGCTTGTCAGGCGCTAAGAGTAGAATGGCGCGGCTTTACACTGGGTTGCTGAATTAGAGATCGGCGCCTGTACATTTATCTTAATTTTTTGGAGTTGTCTCATGTCTCTAAGTGTTGAAACTAAAGCACAGATCGTTGCTGATTTCGGTCGTGACGCAAACGACAGTGGTTCTACTGAAGTTCAGGTTGCACTTCTGAGTGCACAGATCAGTCACCTGCAGGGTCACTTCTCTGAGCACAAGAAAGACCACCACAGCCGTCGCGGTCTGCTGCGCATGGTTTCCCAGCGTCGTAAGCTGCTGGATTACCTGAAGCGTAAAGATGTTGCACGTTACACCAGCCTGATCGAACGTCTGGGTCTGCGTCGCTAAGTCTTACAGGTTGTCCCGCCACGATTTCAGAGCATCTGAAAACTAAAGTGGGTAATCTGGACAACCTGGTGCGAGTTTCGCTGGAAAGGGGCCTTTATGGCCCCTTTTTTCAAGCAAGCGGCAGCAATTACAGGCAAACTATTGTATTGTTGCTGAGTGTGATCTTCAGTTGCAGAGGTTCGCGCGGCTAATGAGAGGCTTTATCCCGTGTGGGATCAGGGTTGTCATTAGTCGCGAGGATGCAAGAATGAAGATTAGAAATCCACGGTTGGTATAAAAAACTACCGACCCTGAAGTTAAGGAACTAATTTTGCTGAATCCGATCGTCAAAAAATTCCAGTATGGTCAGCATACCGTCACTATTGAAACCGGTATGATGGCTCGCCAGGCAACGGCTGCCGTAATGGTTAGCATGGACGACACCGCAGTGTTCGTGACCGTTGTTGGCCGCAAAAATGCAAAACCAGGTCAGGATTTCTTCCCACTGACCGTAAACTATCAGGAGCGTACCTACGCTGCTGGTCGTATCCCAGGTAGCTTCTTCCGTCGCGAAGGCCGTCCAAGTGAAGGTGAAACCCTCACCTCGCGTCTGATTGACCGCCCGCTTCGTCCGTTGTTCCCTGAAGGCTTCGTCAATGAAGTGCAGGTAATCGCTACCGTTGTTTCCGTTAACCCACAGGTTAACCCGGATATCGTTGCGCTGATCGGTGCCTCTGCTGCACTGGCACTGTCTGGTCTGCCATTCAACGGCCCTATCGGCGCAGCGCGCGTCGGTTACCTGAATGATCAGTATGTCCTGAACCCAACCACCGATGAACTCAAAGAGAGCAAGCTGGATCTGGTGGTTGCTGGTACAAAAGGCGCGGTACTGATGGTTGAGTCAGAAGCTGAACTGTTGAGCGAAGACCAGATGTTGGGCGCGGTAGTGTTTGGCCATGACCAGCAGCAGATTGTTATCGACACCATCAACGAGTTGGTGGCAGTTGCAGGCAAACCACGTTGGGACTGGACACCAGAACCTGCCAACGAAGCGTTGAACGCGCGTATCGCTGCACTGGCTGAATCTCGCCTGAGCGATGCCTACCGTATCACCGAAAAACAGGAGCGTTACGCTCAGGTTGACGTGATCAAATCCGAAACCACAGCAGCGCTGCTGGCTGAAGACGAATCACTGGATGCGGGCGAAATCAACGATATCCTGCACGCGCTGGAAAAAGACGTGGTGCGTAGCCGCATTCTGCGCGGTGAGCCACGTATCGATGGCCGTGAAAAAGACATGATTCGTGGTCTGGATGTGCGTACTGGCGTTCTGCCACGTACTCACGGTTCAGCGCTGTTCACCCGTGGTGAAACTCAGGCTCTGGTTACCGCAACGCTGGGTACAGCCCGTGATGCGCAGAACCTTGATGAACTGATGGGCGAGCGTACTGACAACTTCCTGTTCCACTACAACTTCCCTCCATACTCTGTCGGCGAAACCGGCATGGTAGGTTCTCCGAAGCGTCGTGAAATCGGTCACGGTCGTCTGGCGAAGCGCGGCGTGCTGGCAGTGATGCCTAAAGGCGATGCGTTCCCGTACACCGTGCGCGTAGTGTCTGAAATCACTGAATCAAACGGCTCGTCTTCAATGGCGTCTGTTTGTGGTGCTTCTCTGGCACTGATGGATGCAGGCGTACCAATCAAAGCTGCCGTAGCCGGTATCGCGATGGGCCTGGTCAAAGACGAAAACAACTTTGTTGTACTGTCAGATATCCTCGGCGACGAAGATCACCTCGGCGATATGGACTTCAAAGTAGCCGGTAGCCGTGAAGGTATCACCGCGCTGCAGATGGACATCAAAATCGAAGGTATCACCCGCGAAATCATGCATGAAGCACTGAACCAGGCTAAGGGCGCGCGTCTGCACATCCTGAGCGTTATGGAACAGGCTATCAGCACCCCGCGCGGCGACATCTCTCAGTTTGCTCCACGTATTCACACCATTAAGATTAGCGTTGATAAGATTAAAGACGTGATCGGTAAAGGTGGCTCGGTTATCCGTGCGCTGACAGAAGAGACTGGCACTACCATCGAAATCGAAGATGACGGTACGGTGAAAATCGCAGCGACCGACGGTGAGAAAGCGAAATTTGCTATCCGTCGTATCGAAGAGATCACCGCAGAAATCGAAGTGGGTCGTATCTACAACGGTAAAGTGACTCGCATCGTTGATTTTGGTGCCTTCGTAGCTATCGGTGGCGGTAAAGAAGGTCTGGTACATATTTCTCAGATCGCTGATAAGCGTGTAGAGAAAGTGACAGACTACCTGCAGATGGGCCAGGAAGTTCCAGTGAAAGTGCTGGAAGTTGACCGTCAGGGTCGCGTACGCCTGAGCATCAAAGAAGCCAGCGAGCAGGCACAGCCTGCTGAAGCTGAAGCTCCTGTAGCGCCAGCACCTGAAGCAGAATAAACGCATCACCATTGAGTCCTCCGCATCTTCGGATGTGGAGGATTGTTTGAACGCGAGGGCTGGATGGCCTTGTGAACGGCAGGCGGATGACAGGATGCTCGTCCCAATGTTTGTTTTCGGGAGTGGTAAATGAAGCCATTTTTGCGCTGGTGTTTAGTTGCGACAGCTCTGACGCTGTCAGGATGCAGCAGCACCGATTGGCGTAAGAACGAAGTTTTGGCGGTTCCATTGCAGCCTACGCTGCAACAGGAAGTCATTCTCGCTCGTATGGAACAAATACTTGCCAGTCGGTCATTGACCGATGATGAACGCGCACAGCTGTTATATGAGCGCGGAGTGTTGTATGATAGTCTCGGTTTGAGAGCACTGGCGCGAAATGATTTTTCACAAGCGCTGTCTATCAGACCTGATATGCCTGAAGTATTCAATTACTTAGGCATATACTTAACGCAGGCAGGCAACTTTGATGCTGCCTATGAAGCGTTTGATTCTGTACTTGAGCTTGATCCAACTTACAATTATGCGCGTTTAAATCGAGGCATCGCCCTGTATTACGGCGGTAGATTTAAATTGGCGCAAGATGATCTGCTGGCGTTTTATCAAGACGATCCTAACGATCCCTTCCGCAGCCTGTGGCTGTATCTCACTGAACGTGAGATCAACGCAGACCAGGCCAAAGTTTCGCTCAAGCAGCGTTACGACAAAGCGGTTAAGGAGCAATGGGGATGGAATATTGTCGAGTTCTACCTGGGCGAAATCAGCGAAAAAACGCTGATGGAACGGCTTCAGGCAGACGCAACGGATAACACCTCGCTCGCTGAACATCTCAGTGAAACCAACTTCTATTTAGGTAAGTACTACCTAAGTCTGGGGGAGAAGGACAACGCGGAAGCGTTGTTCAAGCTGACGGTCGCCAACAACGTTCACAACTTTGTTGAGCATCGATATGCATTGTTGGAGCTGGCCCTACTCGGCCAGACACAAGACGATTTATCAGAATCTGACCAGCAATAGCTGACGAACTTTTATTGCCCGAATTTTCGAAAAGTCATCATCTTAGCGGATGAGGGCCTTTTTGTTCGTCGAAACCACTAATTTGAGCCGGTTCACACTTTTTGATGAAAATGACTGAAAATTTTCACGACGAGTTATGTAGACTGGCCGCCGCAATCTAAGAGGCACGTGTACTACATGACTGATATCCAAACTACTTTTGCTGACCTTGGCCTGAACGCCGAACTCCTTGAATCACTGACCGGCATGGGCTACGTAAAGCCTTCCCCAATCCAGCTTGAGTGTATTCCTCATCTGCTGGCGGGCCGTGATGTGCTGGGTATGGCGCAGACCGGGAGTGGCAAAACCGCAGCATTCTCGCTGCCGTTATTACACAACATTGATCCTACTGTTAAAGCACCGCAGATTCTGGTGCTGGCACCTACCCGCGAACTGGCGGTTCAGGTTGCTGAAGCGATGACCGAATTCGCTAAACACATGCGCGGTCTTAACGTGGTGGCCCTTTACGGTGGCCAGCGTTACGACGTGCAGCTGCGCGCTCTGCGTCAGGGGCCACAGGTTGTTGTGGGCACACCTGGCCGTCTGCTTGACCACCTGAAACGCGGCACGTTAGATCTTTCTAACCTGCGCGGCCTGGTGCTGGATGAAGCCGATGAAATGCTGCGTATGGGCTTCATCGAAGACGTTGAAACTATCATGGCTCAGATCCCAGACAATCATCAGACTGCTCTGTTCTCTGCCACCATGCCAGAAGCGATTCGTCGTATTACTAAACGCTTTATGAAAGATCCGCAGGAAGTGCGTATCCAGTCAAGCATGACTACACGTCCTGACATCAGCCAGAGCTACTGGACTGCCTATGGCCGTAAAACTGATGCACTGACTCGCTTCTTGGAATCAGAAGACTTTGATGCGGCGATCATCTTCGTACGTACCAAAAATGCCACGCTGGAAGTTGCTGAAGCGCTGGAGCGCAGCGGTTATAACAGTGCTGCACTGAACGGCGATATGAACCAGGCACTGCGTGAGCAGACTCTGGAGCGTCTGAAAGATGGTCGTCTGGACATCCTGATTGCTACCGACGTTGCTGCTCGTGGTCTGGACGTTGAGCGTATCAGCCTGGTTGTTAACTATGACATCCCGATGGACGCAGAATCTTACGTTCACCGTATCGGCCGTACCGGTCGTGCTGGTCGTGCTGGCCGCGCTCTGCTGTTCGTTGAGAACCGTGAGCGTCGTCTGCTGCGTAACATCGAGCGCACCATGAAGCTGACTATTCCTGAAGTGGAACTGCCTAACGCAGAACTGCTGGGTGAGCGTCGTCTGGCTAAGTTTGCCGCTAAAGTTCAGCAGCAGCTGGAAAGCAGCGATCTGGAGCAGTACCGTGCTCTGCTGGCTAAGATGCAGCCTCAGGAAGAAGAGCTGGATATCGAAACTCTGGCCGCAGCTCTGCTGAAAATGGCCCAGGGCGAACGTCCACTGATCGTTCCTGCCGATGCTCCACAGCGTCCTCGCAGCCAGTTCCGTGACCGCGATGATCGCCGTGAAGGCGGTCGTGGTGACCGTCCAGAGCGTGGCCCTCGTGAACCACGCGAAGCACGTGGCGAAGCGGGCGACCGTCCACGTCGTGAACGTCGTGACGTTGGCGATATGGAAGTTTACCGCATCGAAGTTGGCCGTGATGACGGTGTTGAAGTTCGTCATATCGTTGGTGCTATCGCTAACGAAGGCGACATCAGCAGCCGCTACATTGGTAACATCAAGCTGTTCGGTACTCACTCAACTATCGAACTGCCAAAAGGCATGCCGGGCGAAGTTCTGCAACACTTCACTCGTACGCGTATTCTGAATAAACCAATGAATATGCAGCTGATTGGTGATGCACAGCCGCGCAGCAATGACCGTGGCGGCGAACGTCGTCCGGGCGGCCCTGCACGTGGTGGTTTCGGTTCTGGCGCAGGCCGTGAAGGCGGAGCTCCACGCGGTGGTGCTGAAGGCGGTCGTCGCTTCAGCAATGACCGTGGCGGTGAGCGTCGTCCAGGCGGTTTCAACCGTGATGGCGCTACCAGCCGTGGCCCTCGCACTGAAGGCGGCGCAGCACCAACCCGTCGTCGTGATGCGTAATCACTGATGCCAAATAAAAAACCAGCCTTCGGGCTGGTTTTTTTATATCTGAAATCTGGCACGCAGGATCGCACTATCCCTCGGCCGTTATCCTCAATAATTCTACAACTCGTTGCGCGCCTGCATTGCAAGCTCAAAGGAATTGAGTCGCGCTGCGCGATCAAAAATCTGCCCGTTAACCATCACTTCATCGGCCTGGGTCTCACGCAACAGCGCCGCCAGTCCCTGACGAACCTTCTCTTTATCACCCACTATCGACATACTTAGCGCTTGCTGCACGCCGTACTGCTCGGACGGTGACCACAGATTATCCATATTTTCCACCGGCGCCGGTAGCGGGGCAGGCTTGCCACGGCGCAGATTAATAAACTGCTGCTGCATAGAGGTAAACAGGAAGCGGGCATCGCGTTCGCTATCTGCCGCGACAACGTTGACACATACCATCGCATACGGTTTTTCCAGCCGCGCCGAAGGTTTAAAGTTTTCGCGATAAAGATGCAGCGCCTGTAACAGCATATCCGGCGCAAAATGCGAAGCAAAAGCAAACGGCAGGCCCATCTGAGCCGCCAGCTGTGCACTGTAGAGACTTGAACCAAGCAGCCAGACAGGAATTTTCAGGCCGGTTCCCGGCACCGGCTGGACGACGGGCTTCTCCTCTCCGCTATGATCAAACCAGCGGATCAGTTCGGCGACATCGGCCGGGAAGTTATCAACATGACCCGCCATATGGCGACGCAGGGCCATCATGGTACGCTGATCGGAACCTGGGGCACGCCCAAGACCAAGATCGATACGGCCAGGATAGAGTGACTCCAGCGTGCCAAACTGTTCGGCAATCACCAGCGGCGCATGGTTTGGCAGCATTATGCCACCGGAACCCAGGCGCAAAGTCTCAGTATTTGCCGCCAGATAGCCAATCAGCACTGAGGTCGCCGCACTGGCAATGCCGCTCATATTGTGGTGTTCGGCGACCCAGTAGCGGTGAAAGCCGAGTTTCTCGGACTGCTGCGCCAGAGATCGTGATGTATGAAAAGCATCGCGTGCGGATGCTCCCTGTGGAATAGGGGCAAGATCCAATACGGAAAGAGGGGCGTTCTTTTTATCAGGCATAGTTGCTCACTTTGTCTAACGGCCAGGATATGCGCCATGTGCAAATAATGACAGGCTACGGGATCTGCTGCCCGGGTAATTGTCCGTTCGCAGCGATCCTTAAAAATAAGCAGACACAACGGTAATAGTCTGGGAATAGTCATAGTGCCAGGCCTGAAAGTATCATCTATCGTCAGGCAGAATAAAACCGCTAATGTTTTATCGCGAGTATTGCGCAGAGGATCAGGCCCACCGCCAGAACGGCGGTGGGGAATAGCAGAAGGATCAGTTCACCAGCTCCAGTCCGGCAACTCGACGCCAGTAGCCGTTACAGTCATCGTTGGGTGCCATTGTCAGCGGCTGCTGGCCGGTTTCATTGGCACGGAACTGATTTACCATCGACAGCGTTCCAATATCCTGTGGTGACAGACGGACAATATCCACCAGCCCCTGCATGGAGATCAGGTCATTGCCAAGGTTATAGCAGCTACCGCTCATGGTCTGGATGCCGTTCAGCACGAACACCTGCTGATCTTCCTGAGTACGTACGCGCCGCCCCTGCGGATAATCAATACAGCAGGTCTGACACTCATCCTTACTGCGATTTTCAGAACGGGCAGTAAAGCAGCGGGCGGAGTACGCCAGCGGCAGATAGCCGTAGCTTAACACCTCAACCTCAAACTGCTGGCGAATAGCCAGATCATCACACTGTTTCAGCAGCTGTACCAGCCAGTCGCGCGACAGCTCCACTGGCATACACCAGCGCGTCATGCCCATTTTCAACAGCAGTTGCAGAGTCACCGCGTTATAGACATTTAATGCAGGCCCGGCGACAAACGGCACACCGGCTTCATTTGCCAGCGTGACGGCACCAAAATCATTTGCTTCGATCAGAAACTCGCCGTTATCCACAAAGCGCTTCAACTCGGTCAGCTCAGACGGCGACTGCACCAGCGCAAGGGTGCTGAGTACCACCTGTTTACCGGCTGAGGCCAGCGATTTTGCCATACTCAGCCAGTCGGCGGTTTTGGTGGCGCGCCGTTTGCTGCACACGGACTCGCCGAGATAGACAATCTCAGCCTCGCTGCTGGCCGCGGCCTGATAAAATTCATTCAGCGTTTCTTTTGGCCAGTACCACAATACCGGGCCAAGTGAGTATTTCATGGGTTCTCCTACTGCCACTGACGGTGATAGGCACCGAGCGTTGTCTGGGTACCTTCACTGAGCGCACTCAGCGCCGCCATCCACTGCGGCTGCGCGGTAAAGCTTTGCGGATCGGCCTTGCAGCGATCGATGGCCTGACGCCAGATCCGTGCAACCTGCTCAACATAGGCCGGGCTGCGCTGGCGTCCTTCTATTTTGACGGAGACAATATTGGCGGCCATCAGCTCCGGCAACAGCGCCAGGGTATTCAGGCTGGTCGGTTCTTCCAGCGCATGGTAGCGCACGTCATCCACCTTATATCGGCCCTTACACAGCGTGGGATAACCGGCATTTTCACCGCTGTCATAGCGGTCAATCAGCACTTCATTGAGCCGTGATTCCAAACCTTGCTGTGTTTGCTGCCAGCGAACGAAGCGCGCCGGGGAACAGGCTCCCACGGTATTGGGCGACTCTCCGGTCAGATAAGAAGAGAGATAACAGCGCCCCTCGGCCATAATACAGAGGCTGCCGAAAGCGAAGACTTCGAGCGGAACCGTAGTATCACGCGCCAGCTGGCGAACCTGATGCATTGACAGCACACGCGGCAATACCACGCGGGCAACATCAAAGTTACGCTGATAGAAACGCACGGCAGCCGCATTAGTGGCAGATGCCTGCACTGAGACGTGGCGCTCAATATGAGGATATTTTTCAGCGGCGTACGCCAGCATGGCAATATCTGCCAGGATTAAGGCATCGGCCCCCGCATCGGCGGCCATATCAACGGCACGCTGCCAGCGTGCGTAGCCGTCAGGGTGGGCAAAAGTATTAATGGCCACATGTAGTTTGCGTTTACGCTGATGGACGTAGCGCGCCGCTTCCTGCAGGCGTTTATCGGTAAAATTCAGCCCTGCAAAGTGGCGTGCGTTGGTCTCGTCTTTCAGGCCGATATAAACTGCGTCGGCACCATTTTCAATGGCCGCTTTGAGTGCCGGAAGGTTTCCGGCCGGGCAGAGAAGTTCCATAAGGTTCGATCCAACTAATCAGAAGAGTTGATGATTTTAGTGATGAAGTCGGTGACAAATTTTGATTTAAGGCAGCTAATGGCGTATTGATGGGATTAGTGTTCCCTGATAAAACTCGTATTTACCGTCATACTTCAAGTTGCAGGTGCGTTGTCTGCTCCCGCTTACAGGTTTACCACCTGTCTGCATCCAGGCAGGCCCATAAGGGAACTCGAATTATTTAAGGTAAAGTTCGCACACTTTGTTGATCCAGCCGTCAGATGCTTTTTGTTGCTGTGGCAAAATAGCTGAAATTTATTCGTAAGGAGTGATAATGGTGTTGAACCCAATACGCAGCCAATGTGTCCGCTACGGGCCGCAATTACTGCGTTTTCCGCTGCGGTTTACCCCGTTTGCTATGAAGAAGCCGTTACTACAGGCGTTGATACGATGGCAGTTTCAGCAGGCGCTGGCTGAAGGCGAGCTTGATTTTCTTGAAGGGCGCTGGCTGGGGATTGAGGTCAATGATCTTGAGTTACGCTGGTCAATCACACTGGAACAGGGGCAACTTCGGGTGGCCGACCGTGAAGAGGCCGATGTCTGGTTTCGCGGCAATGCCAACGACTTAGCGCTTATCGCTGCCCGCAGACAGGATCCTGATACTCTGTTTTTCCAGCGTCGTCTGTTAATTGAAGGCGATACTGAGCTGGGTCTGGAAGTGAAAAACCTGATGGATGCTATCGATCTGGAATCCATGCCAGCTCCGTTGCGCATTGGACTAATGCAACTGGCTGATTTTATTGAGGCCGGAATGAAAGAGGACGCGATTTCCCCGGCGGATCGCGCAGGTGTATCATGTTAATTCGCTCAGAAATTGGCATTGATGCTGCAAGCATCGACAGCCTGCTGCGTCGCAGTTTCCCCACTTCTGCGGAAGCAGAGCTGGTGCAGCAATTACGTGAAGATGGGTTATTAACTCTCGGTGTGGTGGCAACAGATGATGAAGGTCAGGTGCTTGGCTATGCCGCTTTCAGCCCCGTCACACTCAACGGTGAAGATCGTCAGTGGGTGGCATTAGCACCGCTGGCAGTTGATGAGAGCGTACGTAAGCAGGGCCTGGGTAAGCAGCTGATCTACGAAGGGCTGGATACGCTGAATGAGTTTGGCTATGCCGCCGTAGTGGTACTGGGCGATCCCGCTTACTTTGAGCCTTACGGTTTTGAACCGGCTGCACACCATCAGCTGCACTGCCGCTGGGAAGACAGCGGGGCTGCGTTTCAGGTCTATAAATTGGCGGATGATGCCTTTAACGGTGCCGAGGGGCGTATTGAGTTCTCGGAACCATTTAATCGTTTCTGAGCGCAGCAAGCCACTGAGCTAGTGACGCAGGCTGGTGTTCTACCAGCCTGATCTTCTGCGTCTTTTTTAGCTGCTTAACCTGATACTCCAGCTTCGATGCCAGCGAGCGATCCCCTGCCTCGCAGTGAAACAGCAGCTCCAGCGGCCCCTTCCCGCGTAATGCCTTCGCCCCTTTACCGCTCTGATGCTGGGCAAATCGGCGCGTCACGTCATTAGTTATCCCGGTATACAACATCCCGTTGGCAGTACGCAGAATATAGAGGCGCCAGTTGGCAGGCGCAGCAGGAGTCATAGAGAATCTCGGTGAAAAGCAGTGCGGCTACTTTAGCGCATATCGAGCAGGAGTGGGAGTAAGGGAAGCTCAACAAAGGCCAGCCAGAGGCCGGCCTCAGTACACATTACGCTGCATCAAGGATACGCAATGATTCGCGGTTAAACGCGGGCAGATCGTCAGGGGTACGGCTGGTAACCAGTCGGTCGTTATCAACAACGACTTCTTCATCGTAAAAGTCTGCGCCAGCATTTTTCAAATCAATCACCACCGGTTTTACGGTAGTCATTTTACGTCCGCGAACGGCATTGGCGCTGATCAGCAGCTGCTGCCCGTGACAGATGGCAAACACCGGCTTGCCCAGGGCGACAAAGGCTTTAGTAAATTCAACAAAACGATCGTCACCGCGCAGTGTATCCGGTGAATGGCCTCCAGGCAGTAACAGCGCATCAAACTCTGCCGGATGCACATCGTCGATACTTTTATCAACCTTAACCGTGGCTTTACCCTGTTTACCGGTAATGGTTTTACCCGCTTCACTATCAATGGTGATCACCTGATGACCGGCTTTTGTATACGCTTCGGCGGGAGAAGTAAATTCTGAGTCTTCAAATTCATCGGTAATCAGCACCGCAATTTTCTTGCTCATATTTTCTCCTTTAAATTTTATTTAACAGCGTCATAAGTGTGGTTCACTGACGCTGAAAATCAACCCGGAGCAGGTTCATGTTTTATAGGTTGATGATTTTAGAGGGGATCATGGGGCACACAAAGGTAAAGAAGACGCAGGTTGCTGGTGTTTAGGTATACAGCACCTTATGATAATTCCCCATTAAGTTCCCATTATCCAGGACGATCTCATGGCTACTCTGCATCTGTTACTTGCTTTTGCCTCCTACTTTTTCACCAGCTGCGCGATGGTACTGGTATTCCTGTTTATTTATACCCGTATTACACCCCATAACGAATGGCGCCTGATTAAAGAGAATAATCTGGCGGCCACCTGGGGCTTTATTGGTGCGCTGCTGGGCTACATCATTCCGCTGGCCAGCGTGGCGATTAACTCGGTTAATCTGCTGGATTACCTGGTATGGGGAGCGGTAGCTCTGGTGGTACAGCTGCTGGTGTTTACCGTGGTGCGCCTGTTTATAGCGGATATCAGCCGCCGTATTGAAGATAATCACGCGGCTGCCGGGCTGTTCCTTGGCGGTGTGTCGACGGGTGTTGGTATCCTGAATGCGGCCTGCATGACCTATTGATCATCAGCGCAGCTGGTGGATAACCTGGTTGCTGCTGCCACGCCACAGCAGCGCCGGGTCGCGTAATGCCTCAACGTATTTCCCGTCGATCAGCACATTAACTCCTTCGATCACCTGCTGTTGCCGGGCTGTCAGCTCCTCCAGCCGGTAGCCCGTCCACATCCAGATATCCTTGCCAGCGCATTCGCGCTGCACCCGGCGCACGAGCCGACCGACATCCGCCAGATTGGCCGGATGCAGCGGATCGCCGCCTGACAGTGACAGTCCCTGGCGCGGAATACGCGTATCGTTGAGATCGGCTATCAGCCGCTCTTCCATCTCAATAGTAAACGGCACCCCGGAGTTAACCCGCCAGGTACTTTTGTTATAGCAGCCGTGGCACTCATGCACACAGCCTGAAACAAAAAGCGTACAGCGCGTTCCGGGGCCGTTAACGATATCCACCGGGTAATATTGATGAATATTCACCCCAGCTGGCCGTTGCTAAGGTGTTTCACCCGGCGCTTAACCTCCTCCTGCTTCCCGGCGTTAAACGGACGCGCGTCAGGGCTGCCAAGATAGCCGCACACCCGGCGCGTAACGGAAACGCGGGCGCTGTCGTGGTTACCACATTTCGGGCAGGTAAAACCTTTGCTGGTGCAGTCAAACTCACCGGTATAGCCGCACTCATAGCACTCGTCGATCGGCGTATTGGTTCCGTAATAGGGCACACGGCTGTAGCTGTAATCCCATACGTCTTCCAGCGCCTTAAGGTTGTGCTGAATATTGGGATACTCGCCGTAACAGATAAAGCCCCCGTTCGCTAACGGTGGATAACCGGCTTCAAAATCGATTTTGTCGTACGGATTGACCTTCTTCTCAACGTCAAGATGGAAGCTGTTGGTGTAGTAGCCTTTGTCGGTGACGCCCGGCACCACGCCGAATTCGGCGGCATCAAGGCGGCAGAAGCGATCGCACAGGTTCTCGCTCGGGGTGCTGTAGAGACTGAAACCGTAGTCGGTTTCCTCTTTCCATGCATCCACTGCGGCGCGCAGGCGGGCGACAATCTCCAGCCCTTTGGCGCGCAGCTGTTCATCATCGTAAGGATGCACGCTGCCGCCGCTCAGGGCATTCAGCGTCTCATGAACGCCAATATAGCCCAGGGAGATTGATGCTCTGCCGTGGCGGAAGATAGATGCTACCGAGTCGTCAGCCTTCAGGCGCACCCCACAGGCACCCTCCATATAAAGGATAGGCGCAACGCGGGCTTTAACATTCTCCAGCCGGGCGATACGCGTCATCAGAGCTTTTTTCGCCAGCAGCAACCGCTGGTCGAGCAGCGTCCAGAAGCGTTCTTCATTGCCCTTCGCCTCCAGCGCAATACGCGGCAGGTTAAGGCTTATCACGCCAATATTATTACGTCCTTCATGGATCTGCTTACCGTTCTCCTCATACACGCCGAGGAAGCTGCGACAGCCCATTGGCGTTTTAAACGATCCAGTGACTTTTACCACCTGGTCGTAATTGAGGATATCCGGATACATACGCTTGCTTGCACACTCCAGCGCCAGCTGTTTGATATCGTAGTTCGGCTGGCCAGCGGAGCGGTTCAGACCTTCTTTAATGGCAAAGACCAGTTTCGGGAATACCGCCGTTTTATGATTTTTCCCCAGCCCGGCAATACGGTTACGCAGAATGGACTGCTGAACCAGGCGTGCTGCCCAGCTGGTGCCAAGGCCAAAGCCAAAGGTGACAAACGGCGTCTGACCGTTAGCGGTATGCAGCGTATTCACTTCATACTCCAGCGACTGGAAGGCGTCGTAGCACTCTTTTTCTGTGCGTGAAAGCGCATAAGCCTCTACATCTGCGACCTGCCACTGCTGTGCGGTGGCACGATGTTTTACCAGGCTGGCTTCCACAAAGGGTGCCAGCACCTCATCGATGCGGTTAATCGTGGTACCGCCGTAAATATGGCTGGCTACCTGGGCGATGATCTGTGCAGTGACGGCGGTCGCGGTAGAGATCGACTTTGGTGGTTCAATCTCGGCGTTACCCATCTTAAAACCATGGGTGAGCATGCCGCGCAGGTCGATCAGCATACAGTTAAACATCGGGAAGAACGGCGAGTAGTCGAGATCGTGATAGTGAATTTCGCCGCGTTCGTGGGCGCTGACCACATCGCGTGGCAGCATATGCTGACGGGCATAGTGTTTGGCAACAATACCGGCCAACAGATCGCGTTGAGTCGGGATCACTTTGCTGTCTTTATTGGCATTTTCATTCAGCAGTGCAGGGTTGCTCTGCTCAATCAGACCACGGATCTCATGATTCAGTCGACCGCGCAGCTCGCGTGCAACATCCCGACCGTGACGATATTCAATATAGCTACGTGCCAGCTGGGGATAACGGCCCGCCATCAGCTGATTCTCAACCGCCAGCTGTACCTCTGCAATATCCACCTGCGATCGGGTGGTGAGTTTAGCGCTAACCAGACTGGCAGCGGTTGCGCAGTAATCATCATCATCAATTTTGGCTGCTGTTGCCGCAGCACGAATAGCTGCCTCAATACGCGCTGAATCGAAGACGACCTGACAGCCGTCCCGTTTGATTACCTGAGTTGCCACCGCTGCTCTCCCTGATAAGGAAATCTATATGTAGTTTGTGAGGTGTATAGTAAACGCTATATGTAGTATTTTATCGAATTTAACCGAGGTTTTATTGACCTAAGGCAAGGATCTGCAACCAGCGAAGCAAAGATAAGCGATGGTAAACGTCGTCACTGTTTTTTGACGGTTATGCGACATATTTTGCTATCAAGGTGTGCTGTGGCGGTTGCATTCGACCCAGAGGAATCACTACTATTGCCGGTTGCCGTTGAGCGAAACCCATTTCGCTCTAGTCACTCAGGGATACTGTCAGATGTCGTCTGTCGCTTATAACGAAAAACAGGTCATACGCTGGCTCGGTGCGCGTACCGTCGCCCGTGCGCGCGATCTGGTTGCCAGCGTACAGAATCTCCAGTGGCAAAATACCCTGTTGACGGGGGAAGTGCCGGGGCGTAAGGCTGAACCTTTCAGCGTGATCGTGCACTTCAGCCGGCCGCAGGGGAAGCTGCTTGCCAGCGGCGAGTGCAGCTGCGCGGTGAAAAATAACTGCAAGCATGTTGCGGCGCTGATGCTGTCAAACCTGCAACCGCGTCAGCCCAAAGCAGCGGCAGTGCTGAAAACGATTCATGCAGAACCGGTTCCGGTGCTGCAACTGCAATCGCGGGCAAAATTTATCAGCGGCTATGGTCACTATGGCCATCGCCAGAAGCGCCTCGATTTTGCCTCGGTCAGCTTTGATTACGCCGGGGTAAGTGTCGATGCAGGCAGCCGCGCAGAGAGCTTCACCGATCGCGCAGGTTTGCGCTATTACGTTGAGCGTCAGGTAAAAGAGGAACAGTCCTGGCTGGCAGAGATCCGCACCGCCGGGCTGAATGCTATTCCCTCCGGACATATCTATACGCCAGTTCCGCTGCCCCCGGCGATCTTCGCTCCGGAATCACCGGCACTGTGGCGACACTTTATTAAAAAAGAGCTTCCGGCGCTGCGAAAGCGTGGCTGGCGCATCAGCATGGATGATGAATTTACCTGGAATGTCTCCGAGGTTGATGCGATAGAAGGGCGTGCGGTACAGGGCGACGATGGCTGGTTCGATCTGGAACTGGCGATGAAAATTGGCCGCCGTCGCGTACGGCTGGAGCCGCTGCTGGCGAAACTGTTTGAGCGCGATCGCCGCTGGATGTCGGGTAATCTCAGCCTGATTGCCGACGATGAACAGATTGAGCTACGCGATGAGAAGAATCAGCGCATGATATTCCGCGCGGCCCAGCTTAAACCGCTGGTGGGTAATCTGATCGACCTTTTTGACAATCCTCAACCGCAGCCGCTGCGGCTGGCCGCCTGGGATATCGGGCGTCTCAGCCAGCCCGGCGAAGAGCGCAGCCGCTGGATATTTGATGGCGATAATGCGGTACATCAGCTGGCAGAACGGCTAAACGGCCAGAGCGGAGTGCAGGCTATTGACCCTCCTGCGGGCCTGAATGCCACCCTGCGCGATTACCAACAGCAGGGCGTTAACTGGATGCAGTTCCTGCGTCAGCATCAGCTGGCAGGGGTGCTGGCGGATGATATGGGATTAGGTAAAACCATTCAGACGCTGGCTCATCTGCTGCTGGAAAAGGAAGCCGGACGTCTTGACCGGCCAGCTCTGATTGTGGTGCCGACCACGCTGGTACATAACTGGTGCTGTGAGGCGCGGCGTTTTACGCCTGACCTGCGGGTGCTGGCTCTGACCGGGCCGCAGCGCAAAGAATTTTACGACCAGATGGAGCAGTATGATGTGGTAATCACCACTTATTCGCTGCTCTGGCGCGATCAGCCGCAGCTGGTGGCGCAATACTATCATCTGCTGATCCTCGATGAAGCGCAGTATGTTAAGAACAGCGCCTCTCGCGCCGCCTCGGTTATTCGCACGCTGAAAACCCGGCACCGCCTGTGCCTGACCGGGACGCCGCTGGAAAATCACCTCGGAGAGCTGTGGTCGCAGTTTGATTTTCTGCTGCCGGGCTTCCTTGGCAGCGAACGTGACTTCACCCGGGACTGGCGCGTACCGGTGGAGCGCAACGGTGACAGAGTCCGGCGCGAGCTGCTGGCGAAACGCGTGCGGCCGTTTATGCTGCGCCGTCGCAAGCAGGAGGTGGCAAAGGAGCTACCGCCGAAAAACACCATTGTGCGCAGCGTACCGCTGGACGGAGCACAGCGTGACCTGTATGACCAGGTGCGTACCGCGATGCAGGATCGCGTACAGCTGGCGATGCAGCAACAGGGGCCGGGGCGCAGTCATCTGCTGGTGCTGGATGCGCTGTTGAAACTGCGCCAGATCTGCTGCGATCCGCGCCTGATGTCCGATCCACGCGCCGAGCGGGTGAAAAACTCCGCCAAGCTGGCGCTGCTGCGCGAGATGCTGCACGACCTGCTGGCGGAAGATCGGCGCATCCTGATTTTCTCACAGTTCACCACGATGCTCGGCATCATCGCTGAAGAGTTACAGAAAGCGCGAATTCCCTACGTTATGCTGACCGGCAGTACGCGGGATCGTACCGAACCGGTGCGGCGTTTCCAGCAAGGGGAAGTGCCTGTTTTTCTTATCAGCCTGAAAGCGGGCGGTGTCGGGCTGAACCTGACGGCGGCAGACACCGTGATCCACTACGATCCCTGGTGGAACCCGGCGGCAGAAAATCAGGCCACCGATCGTGCCTACCGCTTAGGCCAGGACAAACCGGTGTTCGTTTATAAGCTGATCGCGGCTGATACTATCGAAGAGAAGATCGTCGCCATGCAGCAGCAAAAAGCTGAACTGGCAGGAGAGATCCTCGATGACGAACTGAGCGAACCCGCCAGCTTCACCCAGGACGATCTCACCGCGCTGTTCAGCTAACCCTGCGCAACGGGGGCTAAGATACTTTCTGATACCACCACACTGCTTCCCACGGGCGCAGCATCACTTCACCGGGAGTCACATGGGTATCCGGGTAGTTGCTGATAAGCACCTCCCAGTGGCCGCTATAGGCTGGCGGATGCCACACCTGGGTATCCCCGCTGAAATTGGTCGCCACAACCAGCGTTTCCCCGCTTATCCGACGGCAGTAGCACCACAGGTGGGGATGATCGGGCAGCAGGTCGAGGTAATCCCCCTCGGTTAAAATAGCGTAGCTTTTGCGCAGGGCAATAAGCTTCTGATAACAGAAAAATACCGAGTCCGGATCGGCCAGCGCAGCGGCGGCGTTTACCGTGCTGATATTGTCGCTCATGCCAATCCACGGGGTACCTTCGGTAAACCCGCCGTTATCACTGCTGTCCCACTGCATTGGAGTACGGCCGTTATCGCGTGATTTGCTGGCAAGAATAGCCAGCAGGTTATCGCTGTCGCGCCCCTGAGAGCGCAGTTCGGCGTACATATTGTGGCTTTCAATATCGCGATAATCGATGATGCGCGTGAAGTGCGGGTTGGTCATCCCCAGCTCTTCTCCCTGAAAAATATAGGGCGTGCCCTGCATGCCGTGCAGCGCCAGCGCCAGCAGCTTGGCCGACTCCACGCGATACCTCACCTCATCGCCCCAGCGTGACACCACCCTCGGCTGATCGTGGTTACACCAGAACAGCGCGTTCCACGCCTGATTGTGCATTCCCTGCTGCCAGTGGGTAAAAATCGCCTTCAGCGCGACCAGATTAAGCGGCGTCAGCGTCCACTTCTGACCCTGATAAAAATCCACTTCTACATGATCGAAGCTGAAAACCATCGACAGCTCTTCGCCACTCAGCGCACCGTAACGCTGGCAGTGTTCCAGCGTGGCAGAGGACATCTCGCCCACGGTCACCAGCTGACGCGGGGCGAACACTTCGCGGCTCATCTCCTGCATAAACTCATGAATACGCGGCCCGTCGGTATACATCCGCAGACCATCTCCTCCGGGATCGTCAGCAAAATCCTGCTGCTTGGAGACCAGATTAATCACATCGAGCCGCAGCCCGTCGATACCGCGATCGGCCCAGAAATTGACCACCTGCTTTAATTCGGCGCGCAGATTATCATTTTCCCAGTTCAGCTCCGCCTGCTCCGGTGCCCAGAGGTGCATATAGTACTGGTTGCTCTCCGGATGCCAGCGCCATGCGCTACCGCCAAACTTCGAAAGCCAGTTGTTCGGCAGCTGGCCGGGATTACCCTCGCGCCAGATGTAGTAAGAGCGATAGGGGCTTTGCGGATCCAGCGCCTCATGAAACCAGTGATGCTGCGTGGATGTGTGGTTAAATACCATATCGAGAATAATGCGCATTCCGCGCCGGTGCGTTTCCGCCACGAGATTATCGAAATCACTCAGGGTGCCAAACTGCGGATCAATGGCGGTGTAGTTGGCTACGTCATAGCCGTTATCTACCTGCGGGGAGAGATAAAAGGGCGTCAGCCAGAGGGCATCAACCCCTAACTGCTGTAAATAGTCGAGCCGGGCGATTACGCCGGGGAGATCCCCCGTACCGCTGCCGGTGGTATCCTGAAAACTCTTGGGATAGATCTGATAAATCACGCCATTCTGCCACCACGGGGGCGTTGTTTTCATGGTTTTATCCTGATATCCGGTGAGCTGCTGGGAACGATACCCCCTAAGATTAGCCACAGAGCGACAATTCCGCACAGTCTGTGGCGACATAAGTGTGTCAGGGTGAGAATACGCGGGTGGCAGCAGGTTTCACGCAGCGGTAACTTGATGTGAAAAGCGAATTATGTTTTAAGAGTGCATCAAAAAAAAAGGATGTTCTGATATGCCCTGGTTTCTGCCTCGCCTGCTGTTTACCTGTTCCCTGATCCTGCCATTTGCTGTCATTGCCGCCCCGGCGGGTACATTACCGCTCATGCCCTGGCCGCAGCAGGTGGAACAGCCGGAAGAGGGAGGGAGCCTGGCTTTGACCATGCCGCTGGCGATTCAGGTTGAGGGCGATAACCTGAAAGAGTCACTACCGCGCTGGCAGCAGCGGCTGGCGCGCCAGACCGGTAGCCCCGATCTGCCTGTCTCCGCCAGCGCGACGCCGTTAAATATTCGCATTGCCCGCCAGGTTGACGAGGTACCGCAGCCGGACAGCGACGAGAGCTACCGGCTGGTGGTCAGCGCTGACGGAATTACGCTGGATGCTGCCACCCGTTTTGGTGCGATGCGCGGTATGGAAACCCTGCTACAACTGGTTCATAACAGTGCGCTGCCGCTGGTCACCATTAACGACCGTCCACGCTTTCCATGGCGCGGCATCATGATTGATTCAGCCCGCCATTTTATGCCGGTCGAGACCCTGAAACGTCAGATTGACGGCATTGCCGCTGCGCGGATGAACGTCTTTCACTGGCACCTCACTGACGATCAGGGCTGGCGCTTTGCCTCGCGCCACTTCCCCCAGCTACAGGAAAAAGCCAGCGATGGACTGTGGTACAGCCAGCAACAAATGCGGGATATTGTCAGCTATGCCACCCGTCGCGGCGTGCGCGTGGTGCCTGAAATTGATTTCCCTGGTCACGCATCGGCGCTGGCCGTAGCGATGCCAGAGCTGATGGCCGCGCCGGGGCCTTATCAGATGGAGCGTGGGTGGGGCGTATTTAAACCCTTGCTCGATCCTTCAAATGAACAGGTTTATCAGTTTATCGATACGCTGGTGGGGGAAGTGGCGGAGATCTTCCCCGATCCCTGGCTGCATATTGGCGGCGATGAGGTTGATCCCAGCCAGTGGAATGACTCAGCGGCGATCCGCCAGTTTATGCAACAAAAAGGGCTGAAAGACAGCCAGGCCTTGCAGGCTTATTTCAATCAGCGGGTAGAGAAGATTCTGGAAAAACATCAGCGGCGAATGATGGGCTGGGATGAGATCTATCATGCCGACCTGCCGCGCAGCATCCTGATTCAGTCATGGCGGGGGCCGGATTCGTTGGGCGAAATAGCGAAGAACAACTATCAGGGGATCCTCTCCACCGGTTTCTATCTCGATCAGGCGCAACCTGCGGCATTTCACTACCGGAACGAAGTCTGGCCGCAGGGCCTGAAAGAGGGCGATCGTATCAGGGAGGGTGAAGCAGCGCAGAGCTGGAAATTTAGCCTGCCGCGCCTTAAGGGCAAGCCGCTCCAGGGCAGTTTTACCCTGATTGATGCAGTCGGTGGATGGCGAGGTTTTATTGACTTCGAAGGGCGATCGCGCCGAATGGTGCGCGAGATCCGCTGGCTGTCACCTACGCAGTTTACTTTTCGCGTTGACAGCTGGATGGGTGAGCTTCAGCCCGTGCTGACACAGGCGGGAGACAACATCAGCGGCTACTGGCGCATCGGCAACGTGCGTTACCCGACGGTGGGCAGCAGGCTGCCGCAGCCCCCGCAGGGGATCACTCCCGAACTGCCGGATGAAGCGCAGTTGAAAAATAATCTGCTGGGTGGCGAAGCGGCGCTGTGGAGCGAAATTATCGATGAGAATGTTATTGATGTCCGTCTGTGGCCCCGGGCATTTGTGGTGGCGGAGCGCCTGTGGTCGGCGAAGGATGTCACTGATGAAAAAAATATGTATCAGCGCCTGGCGGCGGTGGACAGCTGGTCTGCGGTATCGGTGGGCCTGCAACAGCACGCGGAAACCCAGCTACAGATGATGCGTCTGGCTAACAGCAGCGACACTATACCGCTGCAAATTTTCGCGCAGGCTTTGGAACCGGCGCAGTTCTATACCCGCCAGCACCTGAAATATCAGGCCGGGCATTATACCCAGGCGGAACCGTTAAACCGGCTGGCCGATATATTGCCAACCGAGAGCAACAAAATTCGCGAGCTGGATCAGCAGGTGGATGCGCTGATCGCCAACCGGGGCGACCGCAAAGCGGCACAGGCGATACGTCGTCAGCTTGAGGCGTGGCGGCAGAATATCCCTCTGGTGGAGCCGATGCTGACGCAGAACCCACAGCTTCGGCCGCTAATACCGGTGGCAGGTCAGGTAGCGCAGATCAGTCAGATGGGGCTGTCACTGCTGGATGCAATGGAGAAGGAGCGCGCTTTCGGCGCACGTGAGGTGGCGAAAATGCATCAACTGCTCGATCAGGCAGCGCTAACGCAGGATGAGGTGGTGATCGCGCTGGTGTACCCGATAGAGAAACTGCTGCGGTCAGAAAGGTAAGCGAGTGGGTCGATCGTCGATCGACCCGCCAGCATCAGCGACGTACGGCGATCGCTTCGATTTCGATATTGACATCTTTTGGCAGACGCGCAACTTCCACGCATGAGCGCGCCGGGAAGCTGGCCTGATGCTCAGTGAAGAAAGCTTCATAGGCCGCGTTGACGGTGGCAAAGTCATTCAAATCTTTCACGAAAACTGTCGTTTTAACGATATCGCCTACTTTCAAACCGGCAGCTTCGACAATCGCCCGCACATTTTCCAGCGACTGGCGCGCCTGGGCGGCAATATCTTCCGGCACGGCACCGGTTTTCGGGTTAACCGGAATCTGCCCGGAAGTGAAAATCATACTGCCGAGATCGACACCCTGAACGTAAGGGCCGATTGCAGCGGGAGCGTTTTCTGTACTGATTTCGCGAGACATTGTTTCTCCTTAATACCATTGATTGTGCGGCTGCGGGCCGGGCATGCCCGACCCCTGAGAGGGCGCTATTACAGCAGAACCGGCCATGCCGCCCCCGCGCCTGTGTGGAACATCCTGCACACTGAATTTGTGAAATGCAAACGGCTTTAACCGTTCGCCATTACCACATGATGCGCGAACTCTTTCTCGCAATATTTACATTTCAGATAGAGCGCGTTCTGCCGCTGCTTCACCGCAAAGCTGGAGTAAACCGGCTCTGAACGACTGATACAGTTGCTGTTCGGGCAGCTCAGTACGCGCTCAATACGATCCGGCAGGGCGGGCGAAATCTTCGCTACCACATTGTAATCATCAATCCGGTTAACCGTAGCGTGCGGTGCGTACATCGCCAGCTGATTGATCTGATCTTCGGTAAGGAAGGTATTCTCGATCTTGATCAAATCTTTACGGCCCAGCTCGCCGGACGGCAGATTCAGTCCGATGGTAATGCGCTGGTCAGTCTCCGTCAGGCGAAACAGGGAGAGCAGCTTAAAGCCCACCAGGGCCGGGATATGGTCAATCACCGTGCCGCGTTTAATTGCCTCAACCTGTAATTTGTTATCGTGTGTCATAGCTTATCCCCTTACAGAACCGGTTCGCTGTTAAGTACCAGCGCCAGAAGTGCCTGGCGAGCGTAGATGCCGTTGCCCGCCTGCTGGAAATACCAGGCGTGTGGCGTGTGATCAACTTCCGTGTCGATTTCATCAATACGCGGCAGCGGATGCAGGACTTTCATATTTTTGCGTGCTCCCGCCAGGTCAGAGGCGCGCAGAATAAACTGGGCTTTAACGTTAGCGTATTCAGACGGATCCAGACGCTCTTTCTGTACGCGGGTCATATACAGAATATCCACCTGCGGTACCACTTCCTCAATGCTGTCATGGCGCGTCCAGACAATGCCTTTTTCATCGAGCATATCGGTAATATAGGCCGGCATTGCCAGCGCATCGGGGGCGATAAAGTAAAAGCGATTGCCCTCAAATTTTGCCAGCGCCTGCGCCAGTGAATGCACGGTGCGGCCATATTTTAAATCGCCGACCATCGCGATGCTGAGATTGTTCAGGCGACCCTGGGTTTCCTGAATGGTGAACAGGTCGAGCAGAGTCTGGGTGGGATGCTGGTTAGCTCCATCGCCTGCGTTCAGCACCGGAATCCCGCCGGAAAACTCGGTAGCCAGACGGGCGGCCCCTTCCTGCGGATGACGCATCACGATGGCATCCACATAGGTACCAATCACCGAAATCGTATCGGCCAGCGTTTCCCCTTTCTTGCCCAGCGAGGTGTTGCTGCCGTCGGAGAAACCAACAACAGACGCGCCAAGCCGATGCATCGCCGTTTCAAAAGAGAGGCGGGTTCGGGTGGAGGCTTCAAAGAAACAGCTGGCAATCACGTTATGTTTCAGCAGCTCAGGCTGCGGGTTCGCTTTCAGGCTGGCGGCGGTGTGCAGCACCAGCTCCAGCTCTTCACGATTCAAATCGTTAATTGAAATAATGTGTTTGTGATATAGGGGGTTAGCCATTTCCACTCCTTTTGCTCGTCATCATTCATAAGGCAGCGGTGTTAGCTGCCTCACAAATGCCACAGAGCAAAGTGTTTGCATTGAAATTTGGGCAAAAAAAAGCCCCTCAATGAGGGGCTTTTCTTGATGATCGGTCATGCAACGAGAGGAAAAACAGAGCTGCCCGCCTGTAAAAAGGCGTTGCGATACGGCTTCATTCACGCGACTCAGTTTCATGCTTCCTCCCGGCAAACGGGGAGCATTATACGCATTCAATCGCCTGCGGCAAGCGAAAAACGCTAAACGTAATCGTTTGCCTGCGCCTAATCAGCCTTGTTTAGCCAGCGTCGCAACCATCACGGCTTTGATGGTGTGCAGCCGGTTTTCCGCCTGATCAAACACCACGCTGTGGGATGATTCAAACACTTCATCGGTCACTTCCATACCGCCGTGCAGATCGTACTGCTGCGCCATCTGCTGGCCCAGCGTGGTCTGATCGTCGTGGAAAGCGGGCAGACAGTGCAGAAATTTCACCTGCGGGTTCCCGGTGGCTTTCAACATAGCCGAATTGACCTGATAAGGACGCAGCAAAGCAATACGTTCATGCCATACTTCTTTCGGTTCGCCCATCGAAACCCAGACGTCGGTATAGATAAAATCAGCGCCCAGCACACCGTCAGCAATCTCTTCCGTCAGGGTGATTTTACCGCCGGTTTTTTCTGCCACACTGCGGCACTCCGCCACCAGCGCGGCATCCGGCCAGCAGCTTTTTGGTGCGATCAGTCGCAGATCCAGGCCGACCAGCGCCGCTGCTTCCAGCAGGGTATTGCCCATATTGTTGTGGGTGTCGCCAACGTAGGCCAGCGTCATCTGGCTGAAGGGTTTCTCCGGCAGATGTTCCTGCATGGTGAGCAGGTCGGCCAGCAGTTGGGTAGGGTGAAATTCGTTGGTCAGCCCGTTCCACACCGGCACACCGGCATATTGCGCCAGCGATTCCACCAGCGCCTGGCCATGGCCGCGATACTGAATACCGTGATACATGCGGCCCAGCACGCGTGCGGTATCTTTCATCGACTCTTTATGGCCAATCTGGCTGCCGCTCGGGCCAAGATAGGTGACGTTCGCGCCCTGATCGTATGCGGCAACTTCGAAAGAGCATCGGGTACGGGTCGAGTCTTTTTCGAAGATGAGCGCTATATTTTTACCTTTCAGGTGCTGAATTTCTTCGCCATTTTTCTTATCGGTCTTCAATGTAGACGCCAGCGCCAGTAAACCGTTGATTTCAGCAGGTGTGAAATCGAGCAGCCTGAGGAAGTGACGTTGATATAACTGACTCATAAAGCACTCCAGGTAACTTAAACCCTTCATACTCAAGTCGCCTGTGTGTTAGCTGCTCTTGCTCACCTGAATCACTTACCTGAGTAAGCCTGCCGGGATCCGCTCGCTTGCTGCCTTCATGCAACTCGAATTATCTTGGGTGTGTGATGAATTAAAATTCAATTTAACTGTATTAATATTCACTTTCAACCCCGCCGAGCAGAAACTTGCTTTTAAAGGTAGTGACGCAGGATGCACTGTGGGAAAATACGCGAAATAACGCCCTATTGAGGAACAGATCATGGCTAACGAAGCATTGTTGGAAGAGCAGCGTGAAGAAACGCGGCTGATTATTGAAGAGCTGCTGGAAGATGGCAGCGATCCGGACGCGCTCTATACCATTGAGCATCATTTCTCCTGCGACAGCTTCGATGCCCTTGAAAAAGCGGCAGTGGAAGCGTTCAAGCTGGGTTATGAAATCACCGAGCCGGAAGAGTTGGATCTGGAAGACGGTACCAAAGTCATGTGCTGCGATATCCTCAGTGAAGGTGCGCTGAACGCCGAGCTGATCGACGCGCAGGTTGAGCAGCTGATAGATCTTGCGGCCAAATTCAACGTTGACTACGACGGCTGGGGCACCTACTTCGAAGATCCGGATGCGCAGGATGATGACGAAGATGAAGAAGATGGTGAATCCATCGATGGCGAAGATAACGGCATCCGTCATTAATTTTGTATCACAATGGGTCAGGCATGCCTGACCCCTACTGAGTTTGCTTTAATGAATACCGAACACCTTCTTGCCCCTGTCCTCGACTTCCTCCACTGCCGTACCCCACAAGCCTGGATTGATGAAGCGCGTAAGCCGCAGCATCTGCCGCTGCTGCTGACCGATCATCTGGTGTGCGAACTGAAAGCCGCGCAGACCGCCATGTGGCTGATCCGTAAATATGTTGCGGACAAGGCCAGCGGCGATGCGTTGCTGGCCTGGCTGAAACCCTGGGAGCAGTTTGTCCATAACGACCAGGCAGATCTGGCTTTCCTGGAGCAGCATAAAGGCCTGTCGAAAACTATTATCAGCCGCGAAGAGGTGCCGTACGGCGATGAGCTGGTGGATAAAATGGTGCTGCTGATCAAAGAGGAGCTGCACCATTTCTATCAGGTGCTGGAGATTATGCAGGCGCGCAATATTCCCTATATGCGTATCACCGCCAGCCGCTATGCCAAAGGGCTGCTGCGCGAGATCGCCACGCACGAACCGCAGACGCTGGTAGATAAGCTGATTTGCGGAGCCTATATTGAAGCGCGATCCTGCGAACGGTTTGCCAGCCTGGCACCGTACCTGGATGATGAACTGGCAGCGTTTTATATTTCTCTGCTGCGCTCAGAGGCGCGTCACTACCAGGATTACCTGGCGCTGGCTGCGCTGATCTCACCAACGGATATCAGCGCACGGGTGCGTAAAATTGGCGAAACAGAAGCGCGTTTAATCAGCGAACCGGACAGCCAGCTACGTTTTCACAGCGGCGTACCGGTGTTGCCCTGACGGAGTGACGGCGAAGTTACAGTATTTTCAGCATGGTGACTTCGCAATCCACATGTCCCGTTGAACCCATCGGGCCGTCAATATGCTCAAAGCCAAGATGCTCATACAGGCGAATAGCGCGCGTCAGTGAGGCGGTAGTTTCCAGATAACAGCGTTTAAAGCCCTGTTCGCGGGCATACTCCAGCGCCTGAATTGCCAGGCGACGTGCCAGCCCCAGGCCGCGCACCGACGGCATAAAATACATTTTCTGTAATTCACAGACATCAGCATCGCTGCAAGCCAGCGGTGCCACCCCGCCTCCGCCCACGACTTTACCTTCCAGCTCAACCACCCAGAATGCGCATTTTTCTGCGCTGTAGACTTCATACAGATGGTCAAGATTTGGGTCAGAAACCGTGTAGCCTTTATCTGCTGTCAGGCCGAACTCAGCCGATACAGCACGGATCACTGCGGCAACATGCGGATTGTCAGCGGGAGTAATCGGGCGCACGCGCAGGGTTGTCTGAATTGCGGTTGTCATACATTTCGCTCATGGTCTGTCGATTGCAGGTAGTGTAATAACACTGGCAGCCTGCGGATGCAATATCTGTGCGACCCGGAACAACTGGACTGAGGTGTAGCGTAAATGATAATTATTTATTGTCGGGTTTCATTCGCCATGCTTAAATAGCCGCGCTATTAATTACAAGTTTATTTTCTGCTTTGCAGAAGACTATTTCTATTTTCAGGAAGAAAAATAAATGGAAAACAATACCTCGAATCAGCAACGCCATGCGGTGCTGTTCCATGGGCGCTCTGGTGAATATTTCTCTATCTGGCTGGTCAATGCATTACTGACCATGATCACTTTAGGGATTTATTCTGCATGGGCAACCGTACGTCGTCGCCGTTATTTCTTTGGCAATACCGAGATTGCAGGCGACCGCTTTGATTACCACGCGCGTCCTGTTGATATCCTGAAAGGTCGTATTATCGTCTTTGTCGGGCTGGTGCTGTTCTTTATCCTCTCCTCAGCATTACCGTCTATTTCACTGGTATTCCTGCTGGCGTTCTTTGCTCTGGTGCCTTGGATTATCATCCGCAGCTGGCGCTATAACGCATTGATGAGCAGCTTCCGTGGCGTGCGTTTCAACTACATCTGCCGCGTGGGTCGTGCTTACTGGACGATGTATTTCTGCCCGGTACTGCTGGTGGTTGCGCTCTATCTGGTGGTTGGTTTGATCGGAATGTTAGCCGTCAATACCGGCAGCATCAGCGCTGCGTTGAGCATCGGCATTCTCTGTTTTGTGCTGTTCCTGGCAGGTCTGGCCGCAGTGCAGGGAACGGTTGCAGCACTGAACCACGATCTCTATATCAACAATATGTCCTACGGTTCACTGCCGTTTAAAGCTGAACTGAGTAAGAAGGCCTTTATTAAAATAGTATTGATCAGCTTCCTGATCATGCTGCCATTCCTGATTGTGGCCGGAATGTTGATTGGCTCGCTGTTTGTATCGATGTTTTATGCCATTGCAATGGGCATGACCGATCCTGAGATGCTGAACAATATGATGGCGGGAAATGTCTTTAATATTTTCCTGACCTTCTTAATATTACTTTTCGGTGGTTTAGTTTCTTCTGCTTATTTAGTTGTGGCGCAGCGTAATTACGTGTTTGGCCAGACTCAATTAGGTGAAAAACTCCGCCTTAAGTCAACTATGTCGACAGGATCATTCTTAGGCCTGACGCTGACCAATACCCTGATTGTGATTTTCACTCTGGGTCTGGGTACGCCAATTGCCGAAGTTCGTCTTGCTCGCTATATGGCGAACAGTACCGCGCTGGAAGGGGATATCTCTCTGCTGGACGTGCAGGCACATAATGAAGGTGCAGGTACGGCCGTGGCGGAAGAAGTTGTTGCGGCGTTCGATCTGAACCCGGGCATCTGACCTTGCAGCTGAACGGTTTTTATCAGTACCCCGGACGGGCAGCTCGCGAGGCTGCCCGTCTCACATTGGCGGAACAGCATCTGACGCTGGAGCAGGGTAGCCATCGGCAGCTGGTGATGCTGAAAGATGTGACGGTATCTGATGCGCTGGGAACCATCCCGCTGATGCTGACCTTTGCCGACGGCGGCCGCTTTGTGCCGGAAGATGATGCGGCTTTTCGCCAGTGGTGGCAGCAGCGTCACCGGCCGGGTCTGGTGTACCGGCTGGAACAGCACCGCCGTGGGGTGGTGCTCACCCTGCTGGCAACGCTGGCGGCTATTGCGTTCTACTTCTGGGTGATCCTGCCCGCGGCCAGCAATGTCCTGGCGCAGCATATTCCTTCCTACGTTGAACGGCAGATCGGGCAGCAGACTTTTACGCTGCTACAGAACACCGGTTTCAGCGCCGGGCGTTTAACGCCGGAGCAACAGCAGCGCATGAACCGCCTGTTCCGCGACAGCATTCCGGCACAGATGAAGGACGATCCGACGCCGCTGCGGCTGAAGATTATGCATTTCGCCGGTGGGCCGAACGCGTTTATGCTGGCGGACGGGACGCTGGTGGTCAGCGATGAGCTGGTGCGTATGGCGAAAAGTGATGATGCGATTGTGGCCGTGATGCTGCATGAGATGGGGCATCATCGGCATCGCCACGTAATGCGTATGCTGGTGCGTTCGTCGCTGGTTTCTCTGAGCTATCTCTGGCTGACGGGAGATGTCAGCGGGATTGGCGACACGCTGTTGCAGTCGGCGGCGTTTGTCGATCAGCTCCAGTTCTCGCGCAGCATGGAGCGCGAAGCTGATGACTATGCGATTGTGCAGATGAAGGCACAGGGACGTTCTCTGGCGGCGATGTCTGAGATTTACACTCAGCTTGAACAGTCAGCAGAAAAGGAGAGCAGCGGTCTGAACCTGCCGGAATGGATGAGTACCCATCCGGATATGCCCGCGCGGATAAAAGCTATTCAGGCAGCGGAGTAAATCTGTAAGAAAGGGCGAGGCGTGCCTCGCCCCTACGGGGGAACGGTGCTATCCGTGCAATAAAAAGGGCCAGGCATGCCTGGCCCTTGCGGGGACTGATTTTGTAGGGGAGGGGCATGCCCCTCCCTCCATCATTACAGCGCGGCAATCACTGCCTGCTGCTCAATCAGCTTGATCTTCGCCTGCTCAAAATCAGCCAGACGCTCACGCTCTTTCGCGACTACCGCTTCCGGTGCGCGAGCCACAAAACCTTCGTTTGACAGCTTGGTGGTGATTTTTTCCATCTCCACATCCAGCTTCGCCACTTCCTTCACCAGACGCTCCAGCTCGGCGGTTTTATCCACCAGGTCGGCCATCGGGATCAGCAGTTCAGCACCGTCAACCAGCTTGTTCACGGCGACCGGGCCTTTCTCACCCGCAGGCAGCAGCTCAAGTGTTTCCAGGCGTGCCAGGGTTTTCAGGAAGTTGTGGTTGTCGTTAACACGACGCACCACATCAGCGCTGGCACCGCGCAGCAGAACATCCAGCGGCTTAGACGGGGAGATATTCATCTCGTTGCGAATATTACGCACCGCGACGATAGCCTGTTTCAGCCACTCGGTATCGGTCATTGCCGCTGCGTCTACGCGGCTTTCGCTGAACTCCGGCATCGGTTGCAGCATGATGGTGTCGTCGCTGATGTTTTTCAGCACTTTCACCTGCTGCCAGATGGTTTCGGTAATAAACGGAATAATCGGATGCGCGAGGCGCAGCAACGCTTCCAGCACCGTTACCAGCGTATTGCGCGTGCCGCGCAGCTGGGCTTCAGAGCCACCGTTCATCACCGGTTTTGCCAGCTCCAGATACCAGTCGCAGAACTGGTTCCAGGTGAACTCATACAGGATATTGGCAGCGATATCGAAGCGATAGCTGTCCAGCGCGCCACGGTATGCCTTCACAGTTTCATTGAACTCTGCGAGGATCCAGCGATCCGCCAGCGACAGCTCCAGCTCGCCGCCGTTAAAGCCACAGTCGTGCTCTGCGGTGTTCATCAGCACAAAACGGCTGGCGTTCCACAGTTTGTTACAGAAGTTGCGGTAACCTTCCAGGCGCTTCATATCCCAGTTGATATCGCGACCTGTTGAGGCCAGCGCCGCCAGGGTGAAACGCAGGGCGTCGGTGCCGTGCGGCTCAATACCGTTCGGGAACTGCTTCTCGGTACGCTTACGGATTTTCTCCGCCAGCTGCGGCTGCATCATGTTACCGGTGCGTTTTTCCAGCAGATCTTCGAGCGAGATACCGTCAACCATATCCAGCGGATCGATCACGTTACCTTTTGACTTAGACATTTTCTGCCCTTCGTCATCACGGATCAGACCGGTCATATATACGGTTTTAAACGGTACCTGCGGCTTGCCATCTTCGTCTTTGATAAAGTGCATGGTCAGCATGATCATGCGCGCAATCCAGAAGAAGATAATATCGAAGCCGCTGACCAGCACGCTGGTCGGATGGAAGGTGCGCAGCGCTTCGGTATTTTCCGGCCAGCCCAGGGTGGAGAAAGTCCACAGCCCGGATGAGAACCAGGTATCCAGCACGTCTTCGTCCTGGGTCAGCACCACGTCAGCGCCCAGGTTGTTCTCTGCGCGGACTTCTTCTTCGCTGCGGGCGACGTAGACGTTGCCTTCGGCATCGTACCAGGCCGGGATGCGGTGACCCCACCACAGCTGGCGGGAGATACACCAGTCCTGGATATCGCGCATCCACGAGAAGTACATATTCTCATACTGCTTCGGAACGAACTGGATATCACCCTGTTCTACCGCTTCCACCGCCACTTTGGCCAGCGGGGCAGTGCGCACATACCACTGGTCAGTCAGCATAGGCTCGATCACCACGCCGCCGCGATCGCCGTAAGGTACGGTCAGATCGTGTGGCTTGATCTCATCCAGCAGGCCAAGAGCATCGACTGCGGCAACAATGGCTTTACGCGCGGCAAAGCGTTCCAGTTTCTGGAACTCAGCCGGAATAGTCGGGTCACAGGCATCAGACTCTTCGCCGTTGGTGTCATACACCTGGGCCGTTTCACGGATATCGCCGTCGAAGGTCAGAATGTTGATCATCGGCAGCTTATGGCGGCGACCAACTTCGTAGTCGTTAAAGTCGTGCGCCGGGGTGATTTTCACGCAGCCGGTGCCTTTCTCCATATCCGCATGTTCGTCACCAACGATCGGAATACGGCGATTCACCAGCGGCAGTACCAGGAACTTGCCGATCAGATCTTTATAACGCGGATCTTCAGGATTGACCGCCACGCCGGTATCACCGAGCACGGTTTCCGGACGAGTGGTGGCGACCACCAGATAGTCTTTACCGTCAGCGGTTTTCACGCCATCGGCCAGCGGGTAGCGGATATGCCACATGGAGCCTTTTGACTCGCGGTTTTCCACTTCCAGGTCAGAGATGGCAGTGCGCAGTTTTGGATCCCAGTTCACCAGGCGTTTGCCACGGTAAATCAGGTTCTCTTTGTGCAGGCGAACAAACACCTCTTTCACGGCGTTCGACAGGCCTTCATCCATGGTGAAACGCTCGCGCTCCCAGTCCACGGAGTTACCAAGACGGCGCATCTGACGGGTAATGGTGCCGCCTGATTCTGCTTTCCACTGCCAGATTTTTTCGATGAAAGCATCACGGCCGTAGTCTTTACGGGTTTTGCCCTCTTCGGCGGCGATCTTACGCTCCACCACCATCTGCGTGGCGATACCCGCATGGTCAGTCCCTGCCTGCCACAGGGTGTTTTTTCCCTGCATACGCTGGTAGCGGATCATGGTATCCATGATGGTCTGCTGGAAGGCGTGACCCATATGCAAGCTACCGGTAACGTTCGGCGGCGGGATCATGATGCAGAAGCTTTCCTGGCTGGTATCGCCATTCGGCTTAAAGTAGCCCTGTTTTTCCCAGTGCTCGTAAAGCGGCTGCTCGATATCTTGCGGGTTATATGTCTTTTCCATGTCTGCTATGTCTTAGGCAAAGGCGGCGTTGCCGTATTCAAGTGGAATCCAACGCTGCGATAGGCTTTATAGCGGTCGCGCGCCAGCTGTTTCAAAGATGTCTCAAAGGGGACGAAGTCTACCACTTCATAGAAAGCGGTGGCAAAATCTGCAAACTGCGGCAGCAGGCTGATCAGCAGGTCTCGCGGCGCATTGCCACGACGCTGTGGCCAGGCCAGCTCCACCGGGGCACCATATTTCGGGCCTTCCCCAGCCAGATTATGCGGCACAAAGGCGTTAGCCGGTCGTTGCCACAGGGCTTCATCCAGCCGAATAGCCTGCGCTTCGTCTTCACAGGCAATCAGCACGCGTTTTCCGTCACGCCAGCGGGCCTCAGCCAGATCGCAGACCAGCGCTTCCTGAGCGCTCAGTCCGTCAACCGGGGTGTCGGTTTCCAGCAGATAGAAAGTTGCGTTTTTCATGCATTCAGGCCTGGTTAAAACGGTCAAAAAATAAAGGGTAAGGGCGGATTCACCGATCCGCCCTTACATCCAGTTTGCTGCTGTATAACGATTAATCGTCGCCGTTCAGGCCTGCGCGGTTCAGCAGGAACTGAGACAGCAGAGCAACCGGACGACCGGTAGCTCCTTTAGCTTTGCCTGAACGCCAGGCGGTGCCTGCCACATCCAGGTGCGCCCAGTTATATTTACGCGTAAAGCGCGCCAGGAAGCAGGCGGCGGTGATGGCACCACCAGGACGGCCACCAATATTCGCCATATCGGCAAAATTGGAGTCCAGCTGCTCCTGATATTCATCAGCCATTGGCAGACGCCATGCGCGATCGCCAGCCTGTTCGGATGCACCAATCAGCTCGTGGGCCAGCGGGTTGTGGTTTGACAGCAGACCGCTGATATGGTGGCCCAGCGCAATAACGCAGGCTCCGGTCAGCGTGGCTACATCGATCACCACATCCGGGTCAAAGCGCTCAACGTAGGTCAGGGCATCGCACAGCACCAGGCGACCTTCCGCATCGGTGTTAAGCACTTCTACGGTCTGGCCGGACATCGTCGTCAGCACGTCACCCGGACGGTAAGCGCGGCCACCCGGCATGTTTTCACAGCCAGCAAGTACGCCAACAACGTTCAGCGGCAGCTTCAGTTCAGCCACCATGCGCATCACGCCATACACTGAGGCCGCGCCGCACATGTCGTACTTCATTTCGTCCATCGCTTCGCCCGGCTTAAGCGAGATACCGCCGGTATCAAAGGTGACGCCTTTACCGACCAGCACGATAGGACGCGCTTCTTTGTCGGGGTTCCCTTTGTACTCAATCACCGACATCAGGGATTCATTCTGCGATCCCTGACCAACGGCGAGATAGGCATTCATCCCCAGCTCTTTCATCTGCTGCTCGCCGATGACGCGGGTGGTGATGTTGTCCCAGGTATCTGCCAGCTGGCGCGCCTGCGAGGCGAGATAAGCGGCATTACAGATATTTGGTGGCATATTGCCGAGGTCTTTCGCCGCCTTCACACCGGCAGCCACAGCCAGACCGTGCTGAATGGCACGCTCACCGCTGGTCAGTTCACGGCGCGTTGGCACATTAAACACCAGTTTACGCAGCGGACGGCGCGGCTCGACCTTGTTGCTTTTCAGCTGATCGAAGCTGTACAGCGTCTCTTTCGACGTCTCCACCGCCTGGCGTACTTTCCAGTAAGTGTTGCGCCCTTTGACGTGCAGCTCGGTCAGGAAGCAGACGGCTTCCATCGAACCGGTATCGTTCAGCGTGTTAATGGTCTTTTGGATGACCTGCTTATACTGACGCTCATCCAGCTCACGCTCCTTGCCACAGCCAATCAGCAGGATACGTTCAGAGAGAATGTTCGGCACATGATGCAACAGCAGAGTCTGGCCGACTTTTCCTTCCAGTTCACCACGGCGCAGCAGGGCACTAATGTATCCATCGCTGATTTTATCCAGCTGTTCAGCAATCGGTGACAACCGGCGCGGTTCAAACACGCCCACCACAATACAGGCACTGCGCTGTTTTTCCGGGCTACCGCTTTTTACACTGAACTCCATGCACTCTCCTGAATCTTAAAGACAACGACGCTTGCTGCGGCTAGAATGTACCGCTTTCGTAACGTATAGCGCTGGCGCATTACGCTGTTGTCAGATTGGGTTTTGGTGAGAATTATATTTTTTTGCATCACCAAAACGCGGTTGTTGTCATAGAATTTTATACTCTAAACAGTTCAAGTTGTAGCAAGGCGGCGAGTCCGCAAAGTCCCGCAGCACAGTTCACTATGTGACTGGGGGAGGGGACGAAGCCAACGCACATGCGGCCTGAAGTAACACGAGTATAACTATGACTTGGGCCATTGATGAGAATAAATGGCGTATAAGCGATGAAACTAGCGATTTTCCTGCAAAAAGACAAGTTTTCACAGGCGTACTCAGCGTGATCATTATTAGATATCTGGTTCGGGAAATGCTCAAAAGCCAGCTGGCTATCCTGTTCATCCTGCTGCTGATCTTCTTTTGTCAGAAGTTAGTCAGGATACTGGGAGCCGCGGTTGATGGTGAGATTCCTACAAATTTAGTCCTGACGCTGTTGGGCCTCGGCATCCCCGAGATGGCGCAGCTGATCCTGCCGTTAAGCCTCTTTTTAGCTATCCTGATGACCCTTGGGCGGTTATATACCGAGAGTGAGATCACCGTGATGCACGCCTGCGGCTTAGGCAAAAGCGTGCTGGTGAAAGCATCGATGATTCTGATGCTGTTCACTGCTCTGGTGGCCGCCGTCAACGTGGGCTGGATGGGCCCCTGGTCATCGCGCTATCAAAGCGAAGTGATGCAAAATGCCAAAGCGAATCCGGGGGCAGCTGCCCTGGCTGCCGGGCAGTTCCAGCAGTCCGGCGATGGTCAATCTGTGCTGTTTATCGAAAACGTTAAAGGCAACAACTTTGGTAACGTTTTCCTTGCTCAGTTGCGGCCAAAAGGCAATGCGCGCCCTTCAGTCGTGGTGGCCGATCATGGTCATATGGAGCAGCGCAAAGATGGTTCACAGGTGGTGACGCTGGATAGCGGCACCCGTTTTGAAGGCACCGCTCTGCTGCGTGACTTCCGGATAACCGATTTTAAAAATTACCAGGCGATTGTTGGCCATCAGGCTGCAACTCTTGATCCGAACGACTCTGAGCAGATGAGCTTTAGCGAGCTGCGTAGTTCGGATAAACCCGATTTCCGCAGTGAACTGCACTGGCGTCTGACGCTGATATTCTCGGTGCTGATTATGGCGCTGATGGTGGTGCCGCTCAGTGTGGTTAACCCGCGTCAGGGGCGTGTGCTGTCGATGCTGCCAGCGATGCTGCTGTATCTGGTGTTCTTCCTGCTGCAAAGCTCGCTGCGCTCCAGCGGCAACAAAGGACGCCTCGATCCGGCGGTCTGGATGTGGGCCGTTAACCTCAGTTATCTGGGGCTGGCCATCCTGCTGAATGCATGGGATACGGTACCAATGCGCCGACTGCGCGCGCGTTTCACTCGCGGAGGATCGGTCTGATGTTTGGTGTTCTTGACAGATATATCGGTAAAACGATTTTCAATACCATCATGGCGACGCTGTTTATGCTGGTGTCGCTCTCCGGCATCATCAAGTTTGTCGACCAGCTGCGTAAAACCGGGCAGGGTGAATACACCGCTCTCGGTGCCGGGCTGTATACCCTGCTGAGTGTGCCTAAAGATATTGAGATCTTCTTTCCGATGGCGGCACTGCTCGGTGCTCTGCTGGGCCTGGGCACGCTCGCCCAGCGCAGTGAGCTGGTGGTGATGCAGGCTTCAGGTTTTACCCGTATGCAGATTGCCGCATCGGTGATGAAAACCGCGATCCCGCTGGTGCTGCTGACGATGGCAATTGGTGAGTTTGTTGCGCCGCAGGGCGAGCAGATGGCGCGTAACTACCGTGCGCAACAGCTGGTGGGTGGTTCGCTGCTCTCCACGCAGAGCGGGCTGTGGGCGAAAGATGGCGATAACTTTATCTTTATCGAACGTATTCGCGACGACAACCAGCTGGCGGGTATCAGTATCTACAGCTTTAACAAAGAACGCCGCCTGCAAACGGTTCGCTATGCCGCCTCAGCGAAGTACAACGCGGATAGAAAACTGTGGGAGCTGGCGCAGGTGGATCAGTCTGACCTGACCGACCCGCTCCAGGTTCAGGGCAGCCAGACGCTGAGTGGCGAATGGAAAACAACCCTGACCCCGGACAAGCTGGGTGTGGTAGCGCTGGATCCAACGGCGCTGTCGATCAGCGGTCTGTATAACTATTCGAAGTATCTCAAGCAGAGTGGGCAGGTATCCGGCCGCTATGAGCTGAATATGTGGAGCAAAATCTTCCAGCCGCTTTCCGTGGCGGTGATGATGCTGATGGCGCTGTCATTTATCTTTGGCCCGCTGCGCAGCGTGTCGATGGGGATGCGGGTGGTCACCGGGATCAGCTTTGGTTTCCTGTTCTACGTGCTGGATCAGATATTTGGCCCACTGAGCCTGGTATACAACATCCCGCCACTGCTGGGGGCGCTGCTGCCGAGTGCGGCGTTCTTTGCGATTAGTGTGTTTATGCTGCTGAAACGGCGGTGATAAGGGCGTTATAGCCAGGTCAAGGGCGTTCCGGCCGCCTTGCAGGCGGTCGGGAAGGGGGAAGGCAGTCGCCCCTTCCCCCTTCACCCCCGTGCTTGCGGCAGGCGCCGCGCCCGCTTTCTGCGGGTTCCCTCAGAAAATCGGCTTTCCTGCCGGATCGGCCGTGACGGGACGTCCCTGTCCCGGCACGGCCTCTCGCCAACGTCCTGTTGGCTCGTCCTGGAAATCCGATTTCCCTCGGCGCAGCTAAGATGCCGCCTCAACGTCAAAACCCAAACCCAAACCCAAACCCAAACAAGAAACGACTTTTCTGTTTTTCTGTTTTGATCTGTTTGGATTTTGACCTGGGGTTTTGATTTTCAGGCGGCAATTAAGAATCGCTGAGGAAGCGAAGAGAACCAGGATGAGCCGACAGGACGTCGGCGAAAGTTGGTGCCGGTACAGGACGTACCGTCACCAACGATCCGTCGGTGAACAGAGCTGATGAAGGCACCGGCGAAGCCGGCGGTTCGCCTGCCGCAAGCCCGGGGCCAAGGGGCGGCGGCGACTGGCCGCCCCTTGTCGCTCAACCCACGCAGTGGGAAAGCGAAACGCCCTTGACGTTGCCCTGGCCCTTGACCTTGACCTTGCCCTGGTCGTCACGATCCGACCGAAAAAAAGACCGCCCTCTACAGCAGCTGCGGTAGCAGCGACAGCAAATACAAAATCAACCCAATCACCCCACCGACTAACGTGCCGTTAATGCGGATGCGTTGCAGATCCTTACCGATATTCAGCTCCACCTGATGTGACATATCCTTCGCATCCCAGCTCTTCACCGTATCGCTGATATGGCGGCTGAGAAACGCAGAGAACTCAGGCGCGACATTGCTGGCGGCTTCTTCCATATGCTGATTGAGCGAGTTGCGCAGCGGCTCATCCTGCATCAGCGTTTCACCCAACCACTGTCCGGCTGCGCTGACTTTAGCGTGCAGCACTGAATCCGGATGATTGAGATCTTCCTTCAGCCAGGCGCGGAGATCGTTCCACAGCTGGCCGATATAGCTGTTCAGCGTCTCATCCTGCTTAAGATAGGCTTTAATCTCTTCTGCTTTCTCCGCCATCTCCGGGTCGTTGCGCAGGCGGGTAATCATTCGCTGTACCGCGCGGTTAAAGCCCTGACGCAGCTGATGGCCATCGTCATGCTCAATCTCCGTCAGAATTGACTGCACCGCATCGGCCGCCAGCTCGGCGCTCTTTTCTCCCAGCCACTCGCTTGGCAGCATCTTCTCCTTCAGCGGATGTTCACGCTTCAGCCAGCTCACCACCTGTTGGGCAATAAATTCGTGGGTGCCGGGCTTGTTCACCAGTTGCAGTATCTGCGCCAGCGCATCGTCCAGCAGCTGCTGGTGACGGTTATTTTTGGTCAGGCTTTCAAGGATCATTGCCGCCGACTGGCTGAGATCCACCTTGTCGATCGCTTTGTGGATCGCCCGTCGCATAAACCCCTGAATACGCCGATCGTCGGCCAGGTCGAGGAATCCACGTATGGTCTTCAGCACCATCCCGCTGAGACGGGCTGCGTTGTCCGGGTGGTTCAGCCAGTGAGCGATCATCTGCGCCGGATTGTGACGGCGGATCAGCGCCAGCAGAGAATCGGTATTCAGAAACTTGTCCTGCACAAACAGCGCTAAATTGTCGGCGATACGATCCTTATTGCGCGGAATAATTGCCGTATGACGCCCCGCCAGCGGGATCGGCACATGACGAAACAGTGCGCTAACGGCAAACCAGTCTGCCAGCGCCCCGACCATCGACGCCTCTGCTACCGCTTTCAGTCCGGCAACCCAGGGATTCGGCGGCCAGTAGAGCGGCCAGAGCACGGTGGCGATAAACAGCAGCGCTGCACCCGCCAGCAACAGCAGCGGCAGGCGCTTTGCCTGAACTAACTCACGTTCCTTATCCATAAACTCCTTAATTTTATCCACGAGCCAAAAAAATCCGGGTTACAGGAAAGCGGCTTCCGGCATCCGCCCATCCACCAGGTTGAAAGGCGGATCATTATCACAGTAAGCATAGCAGGCAGCGAATCTGCACAGATCGGCGGCTAACATGCTGTGGATCAAGGCAACCGCCACTAATTCACCAATCAGCACAAATAAGTAATGTCATGCTCAAAAAGTGGACTAATGCTTAAAGCCGGTTTCATCTGAAAAAGGTAACACTATGTCGATTAATGGAAAAGTGGCACTGGTCACCGGAGCAGGTCAGGGCATTGGCCGTGGTATAGCACTGCGGCTGGCGCGTGATGGTGCGGACATCGCGCTGGTGGATGTAAACGACGAGAAAATTAAACAGGTTGCCGAAGAGATCGCGGCTCTTGGCCGCCGGGCGATTACCATCAAAGCCGATATCAGCCAGCGCGAAGAGGTCTTTGCTGCCGTTGATCAGGCTGAGAAACAGCTGGGCGGTTTCGACGTGATGGTCAATAACGCCGGTATCAGCCAGACTAAAAACCTGCTGTCAGTGACCCAGCAGGAAGTGGAAAAAATCTTCCGGATCAACGTGCAGGGCGTGCTGTGGGGCATTCAGGCAGCGGGCAGCAAATTTAAGGCGCGTAAGCAGAAAGGCAAAATCATTAACGCCTCCTCGATTGCCGGGCATGAAGGCTTTGCGCTGCTCGGCATCTATTCCGCTACCAAATTCAGCGTGCGTGCCCTGACTCAGGCGGCGGCAAAAGAGCTGGCAGCCTTCGGCATCACGGTAAACGCCTACTGCCCTGGCGTGGTCGGCACCGATATGTGGGTGGAAATTGATAAACGCATGGCGGAAGAGACCGGAGCACCGCTGGGTGCCACCTATGATAAATACGTTTCCGGCATCGCGCTGGGCCGTGCCGAGACGCCTGACGATGTCGCTGCGTTTGTCTCCTTCCTGGCCGGGCCTGACTCCGACTATATGACCGGTCAGGCACCGCTGATCGATGGCGGACTGGTGTACCGTTGATTTTCCAGTAAATGCTAAAAAACTGGCAGCTTCTGCACGTTATGAGGTTGCCAGAACCGCACTCTCCTCAGTAAGTTAGACAGATAAACTTCGAGGGGGATCAACAATGGATGCTGCGGTACTTTCGGTAATTTCAATTGGCGGTGCGCTGGCGCTGGGCACGATCAGCCCGGGGCCAAGTTTTATTCTGGTGGCGCGCACCGCCGTCGCTTCATCACGCCGGGCGGGCATCGGTGCCGCGCTGGGAATGGGGGCGGGAAGTCTGATCTTCGCTATTATCGCCCTGCTGGGGCTGCATACGCTGCTGAACGCCGTACCGGTGCTGTGGCTGACCCTGAAAACGGCCGGGGGCATCTACCTGCTGTGGATGGCGTATAAGATGTTTCGTGGTGCCCGCGAGCCGCTGGCGCTGGAGCTGCCCGGCAGCAACGGTAAAAGCCTCAAACGTGCTTTCTTTACCGCCTTCACCACTCAGCTCAGTAATCCTAAAACCGCGATGGTGTTCGCCGGAGTATTTGCCGCGCTGCTGCCTGCGCATGTCACCACCGGGATGTTTATTACTATCCCGCTGATGGCGATGATGGTCGACGGCCTGTGGTATCTGTTTGTTGCCTATGCGCTGTCGTCACGCGGGCCGCGCAACACCTATCTGCGTTTTAAAGCTCCCCTCGACCGTTTAGGCGGCGGCGTAATGGCGCTGCTGGGCATTCGTCTGATTGTTAAATAAAAAAGGCCACACAACGGTGGCCGGGGAAAGAAGGCGGCAAGGGGACAGCCTCAGCCGCCTTTAAGAGAGAGATTACGAGATAAACTGTTTACCCTGCTTCAGCACCAGATCGCAGGCTTTGGTTTTGACCTTCTTGCCGATGGCGGTATCACCCAGCGACTTGAGGTTCACCTGCTGATTGTTGCCAGTATTCAGCAGACCCATCAGGCCCTGCTTATAGTCGGTGGTTTCCTGCTGTTTCTGCGTATCCGCCAGCCCCAGCTTGCCCAGCAGCTTATCCTTCACCGATGACACATTATTATCGACAATATTGTTCTTCACGCAGTACTCCAGCACACCCGCCGCATTGGTCATGGTGCCTGCGCTAAGTGACTGGCTGCCGCCGTTCAACAGCCCGGTAAGCGCACCAATGGAGTTACCCGCCGGGGCAGCGTTCGCGCCGGAGGTATTGGTGGTGCTGTTATTGTTTTGGCCCAGCGCACTGGCGGCAGAACTGAGCTGATCCTGCCAGCTTGCAGCACCCGCTGCGGCGCTGAACAGTGCGGTAGAAACAGAACATGCCAGAACCCATTTCATTGCTGCATTCATTGTTATACCCATTTAATGTGATATGACGCACGGCACCTTCCTGGCACCGTGCTGTAACTGATTGTTCCGACTGCCGGATAGCGACGGAGTTCCACGCGCAGCAGCCACATAGCCATTATGGTATAAGGTTTGAGAATATTCTGTAGTAAAGGGCTGCTCTGGCAGTGAACGTGGAGGAAAAGCTATAAAGGCAGGTGCGAAGCCGTTGTACAAATCGGCCAGTGGGTAGAGCACATCAGACCGGCCACACAGGTAACATATCAGGGCTACCGCGTGTTTTTTCAGCACTCGAACACAGAGCATGCGGAATAGGGTTGCGTATGCAGAAGGTAACGGTATAATCCACAACGTTTTCCGCATACCCTTCAGTGCCGAAGTGGCGAAATCGGTAGACGCAGTTGATTCAAAATCAACCATCGAAAGATGTGCCGGTTCGATTCCGGCCTTCGGCACCATAAGTGTGTTTGAGAACGTCCGTAACAGTCCGTAAGTTACTGAAAAAAAGCCGAAAGGCTTTTTTTTTGCTCCAAATTCGTCCGGGCACATCCGTTGCAATCCGGGCATCGCTGGGGGCATAATTGGGGGCATCCTCACTTCGATAGAAAATATGCCCCCAAATGAAGCTCAACGCCCGCCAGGTCGAAACCGCAAAACCCAAAGAAAAAAACTATAAAATGGCCGACGGTGGCGGTTTGTATCTTGAGATGTCCACCAAAGGATCCAAATACTGGCGCATGAAGTACCGGCGTCCTGCTGACAAAAAAGAAGACCGTCTGGCGCTGGCCGACAGTGACGCTTGCGGAGGCACGCGTTAAGCGTGAAGAAGCTAAAAAGCTGTTAGGGCAGGGGATAGACCCAAAAGCCGAGAATAAAGAAGCGCAAGCCGAATCCGCTGGATCTTACACCTTGAAACTATCGCCCGTGAATGGCATGAGAGCAATAAGCGCTGGAGTGATGACCATCGTGCCAGGATACTACGCTACCTTGAGCTGTATATTTTCCCTTATATTGGTTCGGCAGACATCAGGAAGTTGAAAACCAGTCAGCTACTTGCACCAATCAAAACAGTTGATGCCAGTGGCAGGCATGACGTTGCTCAACGTCTTCAGCAGCGTGTCACGGCGGTTATGCGTTACGCGGTGCAGAATGATTACATCTATTCTAATCCGGCGGTTGATATGGCTGGTGCGCTCTCTACGACAAAAGCCCGGCATTATCCTGCACTGCCCTTTAGCCGTTTCCCGGAGTTTCTGGAGCGCCTCGCTGCATACCGAGGCCGACTGATCACACGTATCGCGGTTGAGCTTTCACTCCTGACGTTTGTCCGTTCCAGTGAATTACGTTTTGCACGCTGGGATGAATTCGATTTCGAAAAATCTCTCTGGCGCATCCCGGCAAAGCGAGAAGAGATAAAAGGCGTCCGTTACTCGTACCGTGGTATGAAGATGAAAGAGGAACATATCGTTCCGCTAAGTCGTCAGGCACTAGCCCTGCTGGAGCGCCTGAAGCAGTTGAGCGGTGATAATGAACGCTTGTTTCCTGGGGATCACGACCCTAAGAAAGTCATGAGTGAAAACACAGTCAACAACGCTCTGCGCGCTATGGGCTATGACACCAAGACTGAAGTTTGCGGGCATGGTTTCAGGACAATGGCACGTGGGGCACTGGGGGAGTCTGGATTGTGGAGTGATGATGCGATAGAGCGGCAGTTGAGCCATACTGAACGCAACAATGTGCGAGCTGCTTATATCCATACTTCGGAACATTTGGATGAGCAGCATTTGATGGTTCAGTGGTGGTCTGATTATCTTGAAGAAAATAAAAGAGGGAAATAAGCCCATATGATTATGCTAAAAATAAGAACAAGTGAATTGCTTTATCATTACTCTTTTTTAAATTAACACTTGAAGCATCATTGGTGAAATGATAGTTCAATATAAATTATAATTCTATTGATTTCTGATGCCATCCTCTAGGGTTTTTTGGTTTTTTTCTAAGATATTGTGTGGTAGGGTATTTACATCAGATATGTAATTTATTTCGAGTTATTGAAATCGACCGTGCCAATTATCAATGGTCTTAGGTGTTTTCGTTTTTCAATTGATGTCGTTGGTGAAGTATTTAGTATCACTTTCATCTAAATATGCAATCCATATCGCTCTTTCTGGAGAGAACATGATTATCCCCCTCCATATAAGCATACATTCCTCTAACTTTACCATAAAAACATTGGCCTCAAAAGTATCTAGATTTGCTGCTTCGCCGGCACCTTCCATTCTCTTTTTAAAATAGAAATAATAACATCCCAAAGTGTTATATATTCTTTTCAAGTCAAGTTCGTTAAGAAAATCCAGCTCAAAAAGAGTGTCGCTGGATCACTGGAATTCACCTAAAAATATTACTTTCATGCCTCTATGACTTGAGCAACTCGCTGTTTCATCGATGGCCAGAAATTTTTTCCATCCCATCAAATAAGCTGCGTCTGAATCTGATTTAACCATATTCATCATTAGAGTTTTTTATTCTCGTATACGCCATATCTCTAGATAAGAAGATATCTTTAGATGTAATTTTACCCGAGTGAGCGTCACTATAAACTGATAGATTAAATATAAATCTTGCATAGGATTTTTCTCTTATAAATAAATGACCTCCATAGCTTCTTGCATGATTGTAGTTGACCCATTCACCCCAACATACAGGAGCACTTCAACCACTTTGCAGTGAACTGATACTTGAGTCTTCCAGTGCATATTTTAAAGCGTGTTCAAGCCTGCCCTGTAATCCCCTTCTTACCGCAGACTTTACGTCTACTTGTGGATCCCAGCTATAAATGACAACTCTGCGCCCTCGTAAATAAAATGGTAGATCTTCTGGCCCACCAAAGAATGTGTTTATTCTATCCCAGCCGAATTGAGATATCGCGAATCCTAAATCAATTAAAAAATTTGGGTTTGAAGTTTATTTTTCTACTCTCAGAAGAATTAATAATCGAAACGTCTGCTATAAAAACATCTGCAATTGTAATTTTTTTGAAAATTGTATCACTAATTGATGGTGAGCCAGGGGTTCCTGCAGTATCTCGATCAAGTACAGGCTCAACAGTTTCATTTTGATCTCTTTTTATCGCACACAAAGATCTTTTTAAAGCGTCCTGAATGATATTTCTATTTGAATTTGATGGTAAATCTGATTGCCAAGAATAAAACATTGTTCTTTTCATTACTGCCTCCTGAAATATTTTTTATAAATATTATTACCAACTGATCATAAAATCAGTTTTATTCATTTCATCCAATTCTGGCTGGCATCTAAGAAGAAGAACGTTACGGGTGTCTATTTTAAAACTCTCAAATTTACTGTTGTTAATTTCATTTATATAAAACAATGCCTTTCCGTTATTGCATTGCCTCAAGATAAACTTATCCTGGTATCGTCCAACTACAACTTTCTCATCATCGGTTTGCCAAATCCCACCAGGGAAGAAACTATGATAATTAAGCCCAAGAAAAAAAGAGAATCCAACGAATGTTAGGACTGCTAACATGCAAGGCTTTGCATTAAAAAAATAATTATCATTTTCTTTTTTTACTGCGCGCGGAATTAAATACAATAAAGATATAAAAAGAATGTAACTAGTCCCAATATTAATTGCGGTCATTAAATCTAATGGTTGTCTGTGGCTTAAAACCCCTATTCTTATGAGTTTTAATGTAATTGCCATGGAAATAAGGCAAATAAAAAAATTGGTGGGGATGCGTATAAATAAAGATAGTGCTATAACTGTTATTATAACGAATGATAACTTGAGTAAAGTATTTACAACTTCATTTGTATCTAGATAGATGTAGTATGATGGATACCCAAAAAACATAGCTTCGCCACTTTTGAATGCATAAACTGAAATAAACATCATTATTGATAAGAATGTAGCTGAAGAAATTTCATTTTTAATTTTCATGATTTTCCTGTGGCTTAATATATTGCAAATTTGATGATTAGGCTTTGATATCCGCTAACTTCCAATTTATTTGCGAATCGGCTCAATGTACTTGCACAACACGTATTATACGATTATATCATTTCTGGTTGTAAGATCATCCAGTTCCAGCAACGCTTCCGATGTTGGCGCGCAATGCTACCCCCTCCTCGCCTGCCCGCTTTATGGGTCGCATTTAATGCAACTGCATGGGAGCGCTCAGGCCGCACCGTACCTGGCCTTGCTTACTCTGCAATATGCATGCAAATCCATGCACCTTATGCATGCACTACTCTTTATAGATCGGGCTGGCCAGAAAAAGGGCTTTCAAAGGGCGAGTGGCGGGCAAAAAAAGCCGCTGTGGTGGTGTAAGTATCCCGTATAATCGTGCCATTCACATTTAGAGATCTTCCGGCATACTCAATCTGTCAACGAAGGAGATCACCATGCGTAAAGCCCGTTTTACTGAGCACCAGATCATCGCCGTGATTAAGTCAGTCGAAGCAGGACGAACTGTTAAGGATGTCTGCCGGGAGGCCGGTATTTCTGAGGCGACTTACTAAAACTGGAAATCCAGATACGGCGGCATGGAAGCTTCTGATATTAAAAAGATAAAGGATCTTGAAGATGAGAACCGCCGTCTCAAACAGATGTTTGCCGATCTCAGTCTTGAGAACCGGGCACTGAAGCTGTTATCGAAAAAAAGCTTTAAAACCAGTCTTTAAGCTTGAGCTGGTAGCTCATCTGATAACGACATTCGGACTCAGTATTCGTCAGGCCTGCCGGAGTCTGAATCTGAGCAGAACGGTTTACCATTACCGCCCGGATACTACCCCGCGATGAACCCGTTATTTCCGTATTACAGGCTGCCGTCGAAAGGTATCCACGATATGGTTTCCCAAAGTTATTTCAGATTCTGCGGCGGCAGGGATACCTGTGGGATCATAAAAGGATCCACCGTATTTACTGTCTGCTGAAGCTGAACTTTCGCCGCAAAGGTAGACAGCGCCTGCCTGTGCGCAATCCGGCACCGTTGGCTACGCCTGAAGCGTTAAACCAGAGCCGATCCGTTGATTTCATGTACGACTCTCTGATTTTCGGTCGCCGTTTTCGTACGTTCAATGTCGTTGATGATTTTAATCGTGAGGCGTTGTCGATTGAAACCGACCTGAATCTGCCAGCCCAGCGAGTAGTTCGTGTACTCGACAGGATCGCAGCCAGCCGGGGATATCCCGTCATGCTTCGCATGGATAATGGCCCGGAATTTATCTCTCTGATACTTGCCGAATGGGCCGAGAAGCATGCCGTAAAGCTGGAATTTATCAGGCCAGGCAAGCCAACGCAGAATGCTTTCATTGAGAGTTTTAACCGGACGTACCGTACAGAAATACTCGATTTTTATCTGTTCAGAACACTGAATGAAGTTCGAGTAACGGAAACATGGTTGTCGGAATATAGCTGCGAACGTCCACATGAATCACTGAACAATCTGACACTGTAGGAATACCGACTACAACATTATCTGGCTGGGATCTCAAAAAATGCATGGAACTAAAACAGGTCTATTTACAGCGTCGATCCCTCCCAGAGGAAAAAAAGAGGGCAAAATTGAAGAAAGCGGAGCACTAACCTTTGAGGTTTTTGCAAGAGATTGGCATGCATCTTGTAGTTAAAATGGTTGTTGTCTCAGAGTGAACGAATGTTTAAAAGCTCAGTGGATAATCTTTTTTCTGCGTTAGGTAAACGCAAAAATCGGAGCTGAAGACAAGGGAACAACTCGCCCCTATAAAGGTAGTAGAGGCGAGTAGGCGATATGAAGTAGCCTCGCGAGTGCAACAGCGGACGACTGCAATCTGCGTTTTGCGGTACAAAATGGTCTGCTTAACTATAAGCCCGCCAAGGCATAGCTGGTGCGGTAGCCGTGGCTAAATGAGTTCACCGCACTGCTCTCATTTTTGAGCAATTGCATGTATTAATTGAAAAAATTGAGTGCCTTAACGGTCGAAAATTGACCGTGTTAGAGTTAACGTTATTAGTCTTCATTCGTTCGAGTGAACGTCGTTTTGCCAGATGGAAAGAAATTGATTTTGTAAATGCTTTCTGGGCGACACCCGCAGAACGGGATGCACTTAAAAGAGTCAAGGATTCTCATCGTGATTCGAAGATGTGTAATCCCATTCTTGTACCACTTAGCCAGAAAATAGTAAAAATATTAATATAAATCAAAAAGATAAGTTATGAATGCGAACTGGTTTTTATAGGCTACCATCATCATGATAGGCTCATGAGTGAAAATACGGTTAACAAAGCTCTTGGCTCTATGGGGTGCGATACAAAAACAGAAGTGTGTAGCCATGGATTTCGGGCTATGGCTAGTGCCTTGATTAAATCAGGTTTATTGTCAAGAGACGCTGTAGATCGTCAGATGAGCCATCAAGAACGAAATAATGTCCGTGCTGCTTACATTTTTTTGCTAAAAATTTTTATGATCGTAGGCTCATGATTCAATGGCGAGGGCATTATTTACACCAATGTAGAATGTGTTGTAAGCAACCATTCATTTTTGATAAAATGTAAACAAGTTTCTGTATGGCTCTTGGTTATTTAAGAAGTATCAACGTGGAATTAGGATTAGATTAAAAAATGAGTAAAGTTAAAGTATTAGACACCTTCGCTGGAGCTGGGGGGTTTAGTCTAGGATTCCATATGGCAGGCGCCGAAATAATTGGTGCTATTGAGGTTGATAGTTGGGCAACTGAAACATTTAAATTTAACCATCCTGAGTCATTGGTGATAAAAAAAGACATATCACAGTTTAGTGATGAGGAAATATTGCATACTTTTAAAAACAACAAGCCTGATATTATACTTGGTGGGCCTCCATGCCAAGGTTTTTCAATAGCAAATAAAAAGAATGGCGATCATAAAGATCCACGGAATTCATTATTCGAAGAATTTCTTCGCATTGGTAAAATATTATCACCAATGGTAATGATAATGGAGAATGTTCCGAATATCGTTAAAGCAAAAACAAAAGATGGAATATTTGTAGTCGATATCATAAAAGAGGAACTGTCCTCATTAGGATACCATGTATATCACAATATTTTGGAGTCAACAGATTTTGGTGTGCCGCAAATAAGAAGAAGGTTGTTTATTATAGCATCGAAAAAAGAATTGAAAAATCCATTTCCGAATCCTACACATAACATAACTGGTAGTGATGGTTTGAAAAAAACCCCCACATTGTGGGATGCTATCTCAGATCTCCCTCAAATTAATGCCAGGGAAGGTAGCGAAGAGATGGAATATGTTAAACAAGCTTTAACTGATTATCAAAAACAACTCAGGGAGGATAGTGATAAAATATCTAACCATAAGGCAATGAATCATTCAAAAAGATTAGTTGAACGTTTTTCTTCCATGACTTGGGGCCAATCTACTTCTGATGTTCCTGAACATTTAAAACCGTATAAAAGAAATAGCAAAGAAATCTCTGAAAAGGTATATGATCAGAATAATAGGCGTATGCATCCTAATAAACCATGTCATACAATTGCAGCTTCATTTTATGCAAATTTCGTTCATCCCTATTTAAATCGAAACTTTACTGCGAGAGAGGGAGCTAGAATTCAGTCATTTCCAGATTGGTACGTGTTTAAGGGGAAACCTACAGTAGTAAGTCATAAGCTTTTGCAGAGAGAAGGTCGTGAAGATGAAAAGTACTTATGTCAATATAATCAAATAGGAAATGCAGTTCCACCACTAATGGCAAAGGAAATTGCGTTAAATATCTTTAGTGAGGTATTTTATAATGATAAGAAATAATGTTTATGTTCATGGTAATAATATTTCACAGAAACTTAGTAGCAAGGCTAAATATACAGATCGAGAATCTGTTTTATTTTTAGAAGAGATAATTCATAAATATGAAGTTTGGAAGAAAGATAATTTAGAGCTTAAAGGGCCATTTAAAAACTCCTCTTTAGAGGAAATTCAAGAAATAGTATATAAGAGAGTTGAACTATTAAATAATTACAAGGACTTTCTTGATATACAAAAATATGCAGAACATTTTGATTCAAGGTCCAATCTACACTCATCTGTTCTTGAAGAGTTTATGTATTATTTATTTAAAGATATAGTTGAGGAAATAAGTCCAAATGCCCTAATAGGGAAATCACATTCGTTTAAAGATATATTTTTCAGGTCAAGTTCATATGGCAGTATGGTGGAAAGGCCCTGCGCTGTTATTGAGAAAAAGGATCATGATTTTTCGATCGGAATCAGTGTAAATGCTGAGATGAATTGTAATGGTTCTCAGCAAAATGAGGTGCATATTTGGGATATTCCTGCTATAGCAATTGAATGTAAAACGTACCTCGATAAAACAATGCTACAGGATGTTTCAACGGCAGCAGAAGAAATAAAACTTAAAAATCCAAATGCAATGTATATTGTGGTCGCGGAATGGATAAAATTAACTGAAAATATAAATTTAAAAAAATATAAGGTTGATCAGATCTATGTGCTACGCAAGCAAAAAAATACTGACAGAGAATACAGATTTTTAGATGGCTATGTAAAAAATCCAATTTACAATGATGCGGTGATGCATTTGTTTATTCTTGTGAAGGATTTTCTAACTTCTGACTGGGAGGGAGGTGTAAATTATGGGTTGCAAAATGGATATCTTCTTTAATTAAATAATTTGTTGGCGGTTGTTTAGGTGGGTAGTTTTTAATAATCCACCTACTATTTAATAATAGTGGTACATAATTGAAGGCAATAAACCCTTAAAGTTCGATAATTTATTGTGCATTTATTTTATGTTCTCGGCTATCTTTTTATCGTTCTAGTTAATTATTTCCCTTTTGCCTTTTCTATATTAGAATTAATGTTAAGTTATTATATTTCCATCATTAAATCATATAAAATGATATAAAAAAAGAGAACGTCATTTCATTTTCAGTATCTACGCTATGCCAAAAAAGCTTGGCGGGATAAATACTGATTAACGCACTCATGGAGTTAACTTTATCGAGATAAATAAGTGAATGCAGATAAATCTTCAGAGGCCCACAGAATTTACCATATTCATGGGGTAATAATTGGTTGTGTTTTTATGAGAAGGCGATCGATAATGCAGTAAAAGTAAAATAACTCATATTCAAAACCTTTAGCTTCTACTCTTTTTTCTTCATAAAAATATGATAATCATATTTTTATTTTGCTAGCTTGTTAAAATTAAGAACATTAAAGTTGATAAGTTAAATTATAATAAATTACCTTAGTTGTTAAGGTTATACAATAGAATTAAAGAATTGAAAGGTCAGATAATAGTCTGGAATGTAAATTTTTTTATTTTAAATCAGACTGTATAGTATAAGAATTTTATAAAAAAATCACCATTGAACAGGATTGTGCTATTAATCATGAGATTTGTTCTGAAGAAAAGTCTTTTTGTATTAAAAATCATGCCAGTAATGTCAAAATAAAAATGTGAAACACATGCCAGGTTACTACAAATTTTTAAATTACTGATTCTCTCCCTGCCACTTGTTTTTTTAAAATTAATTAATGCATTATAACCTGCTACTTTAACACTCTGATTTCCTCTCTCAACCTGTGAGTTATGTAACATGTGAAGGCATCTTTTTTTTATCTATTTTATCTGAATTTAACTTTCCTACATTCGCCGGTAGAGGATACGCTTCTTCTGCTCTTTCAGGCGCTTTCTAAATATCCGAAGTTCAATGTCATTACTCCACCTCCACCACCACCTTTAATCCGATTATAACTAGGGTAATTTAACGGGCATTCAAACTCGTGTTATTAAATAAGCATGGGAATTTTCATTATTTTTTAACTATTTCAGAATATATAAAAACATAAAAATACTCACCACCTAAAAATTGTAGATTATACTGATAGTTGCCTGATGTAGGTTAAAATAAAAATCAACGTCAATGCCAGCGTTTTTCTAGTGAAAAACGAAAACAGACACAGGCGCTTTTGCTTTGTGTTTATTTTGATATTTAAATGTAAATGTATATTTATATTTTGGCTATTTTTCATCTTTATTCTAAAATTATGAATCGACGCGATGGAATGATTCCGTTATGAAGGCTGCTTATCATGCTCGTGCACTAAGTGGCCGATCGACAGGGACACATCTGTGAGTCTGCAGGTATGACGTTGCTACAGACCGGTTGAATAACATATCACCACCACGGCTTCCCGCTTCTGATCTGTCGTTGATACTTTTGGCGAGAGCCATCTGAAGCGCTTCATTATCCAGCATGGCTTCTGCAGGTAACTTCTTGAACCGAGCATTATCATCTTCAAGCGACTTAAGGTGCTTAACCTCAGGCTCTTCCATACCAGCATACTTTTTACAACAGGCGAAAAATGTTGTGTTGGAAATTGCGTGCTTATGACAGAGTTCGCGGGCAGCAAACCAGATATCTCAAAAGCACATGGAAAATAAAACGGGCCTATTTACAAGGAGATTTCCCCACAGGGTATTTGATATGCTCAAGGAACCTTAATTAGAACCCTGGATGTTTAACATCTATGCATAAGGAAATGTCCGTGTCTGTACCCACCTTCGATAAGTTTATTGAACCTGTACTGCGTTTCCTGGCCAGCAGGCCTGATGGTGTCGCTGCACGCGAAGTGCATGAGGCAGCAGCAGATACCCTCAAGCTGGATGAGCTTCAACGCGCCGATGTTCTCGCCAGCGGTCAGTTAACCTATAAAAATCGCGCTGGCTGGGCGCACGATCGTCTCAAGCGCGCTGGTTTATCGCAAAGTCTGTCACGGGGAAAATGGTGCCTTACACCAGAAGGCTTTAGCTGGGTTCTTGCACATCCTCAACCACTGACCAGGGAGGATGTCACTCATCTGGCGTTTGATTTTATTGGCGTCAGGTTAAAACAGCAGCCAGATGCCGTAGATCTTGATCCGCAACCTGAGCCGCTCAGTACAGAAGATCTGGCACTGAGCAGCCCTGATGACAGACTGGAGCAGGCATTAAATGAGCTACGTAATGCTGTCGCGGATGAGTTACTGGAGAATCTTAAACAGGTTTCCCCGGCGCGGTTTGAGGTGATTGTTCTCGATGTGCTGCATCGCCTTGGTTATGGTGGACACCGCGATGATCTCCAGCGTGTGGGTGGTTCTGGTGATGGCGGCATTGATGGCATTATCTCGCTGGATAAGCTGGGGCTGGAAAAAGTCTATGTGCAGGCGAAGCGCTGGCAAAGTACTGTAGGTCGTCCTGAGCTTCAGGCCTTTTATGGTGCGCTGGCAGGGCAAAAAGCCAGGCGTGGGGTGTTTATCACCACATCAGGTTTTACCTCTCAGGCACGTGACTTTGCCCGCGCAGTAGAGGGAATGGTGCTGGTAGACGGGCTGCGTCTTGTTCATCTGATGATTGAAAACGAGGTGGGCGTTTCTTCGCGGTTGCTGCGTGTACCTAAGCTGGATATGGATTATTTCGAGTGATGCAGATGGCACCGTAGTGTTATGTCGTGTCGCACCCGACTTGAGTAACCTGATAAAAAGTTACCTGTGGGTGGTTTTTTCAAGCCTGGAATCTCGCTTATGGCCGCCCGTTAGGTTATCCCTCACAACCTCAGGGCAAGTCACATTACGTTTGTTCTGAACCAATATACCGCCATCAGCACCGCGATGTTCAGCACCACACTGATCATGAAGTAACGTCTGAATGGCTGTTTCTGCGTTTTATGACGAAAGATATGCTGACCGGCAATCGCTCCAGGCCATCCGCCTGCAAATCCGAACAGCAGCAAGGTGGATTCAGGTACCCGGCGCCAGGCTTTGCGCGCAGCCAGTTTATCCGCGCCATAAATAAGAAACGTCAGCACACTGGCAAGCAGAAACCACATCACCAGGGGGTGAGGCAGGAGAGTGCTGCCCATCGCCGTTAAGGCCATAAGCAGGTAACACAACAGATTCAGTTTCATTTAATCAGCACTGTGGCTCTCACTCAGAAAAGAATGCCAACTATACCCGATATCTGGCAGTGGCTGGAAAGCTAAGGCACTGGGGTGAAGATAATAAAAGTAAAAATGATGCACCGGTAATCCCCCTTTACAGGCGGGATACACTCTCTGATTTGCAGTTTTATTTATTATTAACTTTTATACAGTAAAGAATTTAACCACTGCTCATCCTGACGTCCGGGACGTTTATCCCCTGTGATCCAGCTATCTGTCATAGCGTTCCACTTCCGCCACTTCTTCAGACCGATCGCTGAACATTCAGGCGAACCGGAAAACAAGCCCGCCCCTGCACAGCCTGGCTTACGCCCCGTATCCCATCACCTGCAACAGATGCTGCGCCTGCTGCACGGCTTCCTGGCGGTGTGCCACGCCCAGCTTTTGATACAGATTTCGAATATGGGTTTTGATCGTCGTTGAGGCGACGTCAAGTTCCCCGGCGATCTGATCGTTGCTGTAGCCGGAGTAGATCAGCCCCAGCACCTGCCATTCACGCTGGGTGAGCGGGCTGGTGCGGATCAGTTCAGGCACCTGTGGATGGGTCAGCAGCTTATTGACAAAACCTTCGTCGAAATGCGCGAACTTGTGGCGATGGTGCTGATTAATCTCGCGTAAAATCTGCTGGGCGCGGCGCTGCTCAAGGTCGGGCAGCAGGTTGAGCTGAATCAGCTGGCGCAGCTGCTGTGCCATCATCTCGCCTTCGATCACAAAGTGGCTGATAAACCCGGTACGGTTCGCCAGCCCCAGCGCTTCAATCAGGGCGCGCTGTGCTTCATCTTTGCGGCCGGTGTGCCAGTAAAGCAGATTACTCAGCAGCAGATTGCGGTTCAGGTCGCTGGTCAGGCGCAGCTGGCGCGCATTCTGATTCAGCTCATCCAGCACCACTTCGGCTTCATCAAACTTCTCCAGCAAAATCTGCATGCGGGCAATATTACGCCACTGGCCCTGCTGGAAGTGGTTGTCTGCCATATCGGGCTTGCGTGCCTGTTGCAGCCACTGCCGCGCGGCCGCTTTATCATCGGTCATCTGCCAGTAAGTGACCCGAGGTTTATCGGCGTTGGTCAGCCAGTCGATATGATATTGCCCGGTTTTTAACAGCGCTTCGCAACGCTGCAAATGATGATGAGCATTATCAAGCTGGCCGCGCGCCAGCGAGCACTTCGCCAGCATCGCCAGGCACTGTAGCTGCTGCTGGGGCTGGAAGTTGGTCAGTACTTCAAGGCCCTGGCGTGCCGCATCTTCGGCATCGTCGAGGCGCGACCACGACCACAGCAGCTGCGAACGCAGACGCAGTAAAAACTCATGCATCGGCAGCTGTTCCAGATGCTGCTCGCGCACCAGTTCAAAGGCGCGCTCCTGCATCTCAAAGGCCGCCTGCAAGAATCCCTGGGCGATCAGAATCTCGCTCTGCTGTAGCAGCGCCCAAAGCGCGTAGTGATAGGCTTCGTGGCGGAGCGCAATCTGCTCCGTCTGCTGCATCAGCGGCAGGGCGCGGGCGAGGTCGCCTTTACAGTGCTGAATCTCTCCGGTCACCGAGGTGGCAACAATCCGGCTGTAGAAACTCTCATAGGGCAGAAAACGCAGCGCTTCGGCGGCCAGCTGTTCCGCTTCATCCTGGCGTCCGTCATTGATGGCTACCTGCGCACGCAGCGCATTAAACTCGGCGTTCAGATCCTCATCCATCACGATATTACGCTTTAGCATCTCGCTCTCTGCCTGCGCCAGCAGGGTGTCGACCTCCGCGTAACGATGCTGGCTCTGGGCCAGCCACGCCTGTAGCAGCACCAGCTTAGGGTTCTGGATCAGACGGTCGTAGGGTAGCGCAGCCAGACACTCTTCCAGCAGGGCCAGCTCGCTCTGATTAAACAGCGACCAGGCGTGTTGCAGCATAATATCGCGCAGCATATCGATATCATCGGCCCCCAGGGCATGATGAATCGCCTCCGCCGGGAACCCCTGTGACAGCCAGCCCTCTGCGGCGGCACGGTGGATGGCAGGCAGCTCATTCGCCAGCTCCCACTGGCAGCGCTGACGCAGGAAGGAGGCAAATAAAGGATGGAAGTTGAACCATTCGCCGGTGTCATCCATACGGTGGATAAACAGGCCCTGGCGCTCTAACTCTTCCAGGCGCTGCTGACCATTGTCACCGCCGGTCAGGCGCACAATCAGGGCATCATTCATCGAGCGCAGCAGCGAGCAGCGCAGCAGGAAATCACGGGTCGGTGCATCCACGCGATCCAGCACTTCATCAACCAGATAATCTGAAAGATGGCTGGCGTTCAGGCCCGAAAGCTTGCGGGCAGACTGCTGCGTTGACTGCCGTGAAGGCGTGCTGGACTGGCGTGCCGAAAGTGCGATCAGCTGTAAGGCGGTGGCCCAACCGGCGACGTCATCACACAGGCGGCTGCTGTCAGCCTGGTCGATGGGATCCTTCAGGCGGTTGTCGAAAAATTGCTGAGTCTCAGGGTGAGTAAACGCCAGATGCGTGGCATTCAGTTCGAGCAGCTGCTCGCGCACGCGCAGGTTGGCGATGCCTAACGGCGGCAGGGTGCGTGAAAGTACCACCAGTGAGAGGTTCTCAGGCTGATGTCGTAAAAAGAAGCGCATCCCTTCATGGATCGCATCGTTAGAAATCAGATGATAATCATCGATCACCAGCAGCAGCGGGCGGTGCCAGTCGGACAGCTCAACAAACAGCTGGGCGAACAGCGCCGACAGGCTGGCGTACTGATGCTTCAGGCTCAGTGCTTCGCTTTTTACGCAGTGGCCGCCGCTGGCCTGTTGAACCGCAGCGATCAGATAGCTGGCAAAACGCTCCGGCAGGTTGTCGCTTTCATCAAGGGAATACCAGCCCAGATCGCTCTTACCCGCGGCCCAGTGTGCCACCAGCGTCGTCTTGCCATAGCCTGCCGGGCTGGCGACCAGGGTCAGACGATAGTTGGGTGCCGACGAGAGCTTTGTCAGCAGTCGATCGCGCACGACGGTATTTTGCTGCCGCACCGGGCGGCTCAGTTTTGATGGGATCAGCATTTTTATCGATTCTTTTGACGATTGTCAGAGAGCGTAATAATTATTTCGCAGCGTGTAATTAATCACTTTTTCTAAAGTCCTCCTTTGAAACATCGAATGCAACAATGTTACGTATTTACATGCTGTTAACTTGCTCTGCATCACATTTCTAAAGACAAATTTTTAACCACACCCCCTGACCGCCTCTCTCCTCCGGCTACGCCCCGTTTCTCCTCCCTGTCTAATTTTTAACAGGAGGATGTTGCGCGTTATTGAAGGCTTCAGCATAGCGTTTATAAACAACCCATTTTTCTTACGAATTCCCGGATAAAGAGGCATGTGATGCAGGTGACTTTAGATAAAACGCAGTTTCTCGCCGCGCTAAAACGCCAGTGGCAGGGATTTGGTTTGCAGCAGGCACAGGATATGACGCCCCACCAGTGGTGGCAGGCAACCAGTGCAGCGCTATCAGAACAGCTGAGTGCGCAGCCAGCGCCAGAGGTAACTGAACAGCCACAGCGGCATGTGAACTATATCTCGATGGAATTTTTGATTGGCCGCCTGACTGCCAACAATCTGATTAACCTCGGCTGGTATGAAACGGTGAATCAGGCGCTGAAAGAGCAGGGCGCAGATCTGGCCGATGTGCTGGAGCAGGAAACTGACCCGGCGCTGGGTAATGGCGGGCTGGGGCGTCTGGCCGCCTGTTTCCTCGATTCGATGGCCACCGTCGGGCAGCCAGCCACCGGTTACGGATTAAATTATCAGTACGGCCTGTTCCGTCAGTCGTTTAAAGATGGTCAGCAGCAGGAAGCTCCGGATAACTGGCATCGCGAGAGCTATCCGTGGTTCAGCCACAACAGCGCGCTGTCGGTGGATGTCGCCTTTGGCGGCAAACTGGTGAAGGATGCGCAGGGCGCTGAACAGTGGCAGCCTGAGTTTACGCTGCGCGGTGAAGCATGGGATCTGCCGGTGGTGGGGTATAAAAATGGTGTCACCCAGCCGCTGCGCCTGTGGCAGGCCACCGATGTGCATCCGTTCGATCTCACCCTGTTTAACGACGGTGCTTTCCTCAAGGCGGAGCAAAAAGGCATCGATGCCGCGAAGCTCACCAAAGTGCTCTATCCGAATGACAACCACGCCGCCGGGAAACGTCTGCGCCTGATGCAGCAGTATTTCCAGTGCGCCTGTTCGGTGGCGGATATTCTGCGTCGTCATCATTTCCTCGGCCGTAAAATCCAGGATCTGCCTGCATACGAGGTGATCCAGCTAAACGATACCCATCCGACCATTGCTATCCCGGAGCTGCTGCGTATTCTGCTCGACGAGCATCAGCTGGAGTGGGATGCCGCCTGGGCGATCGTCCAGAACACCTTCGCCTACACCAACCATACGCTGATGCCGGAAGCGCTGGAGTGCTGGGATGAGAAGCTGGTACGCAGCCTGCTGCCGCGTCACTTCTCGCTGATCAAAGCCATTAATGCCCGCTTTAAAAAAGTGGTGGAAAAACAGTGGCCGGGCGACAAAGCGGTGTGGGAAAAACTCTCGGTACATCAGAACCGTCAGGTGCGTATGGCGAACCTGTGCGTGGTCAGCGGCTTTGCGGTAAACGGCGTTGCGGCGCTGCACTCCGAGCTGGTGGTGAAAGATCTGTTCCCGGAATATCACCAGCTGTGGCCGAATAAATTCCACAACGTCACCAACGGCATTACCCCGCGCCGCTGGCTGAAACAGTGCAACCCGGCGCTCTCATCGCTGATTGATGAGACATTAAAAACCGAATGGGTTAACCATCTGGATGCGCTGCAAGGGCTGGAAAGTTCTGTAGAGGATGCGGCTTTCTGCCAGCGTTATCAGCAGATTAAGCGCGAGAATAAGATCAAGCTCGCCGCCTATGTTAAGCAGGTAATGGGGCTGACGCTGAATCCGGATGCAATTTTCGACGTGCAGATCAAACGCCTGCATGAATATAAGCGCCAGCATCTCAATCTGCTGCATATTCTCTCGCTCTATCGCCAGCTGCGCGATAATCCGGAAATGGATATGGTGCCGCGTGTCTTCCTGTTTGGCGCCAAAGCCGCGCCGGGCTACTACCTGGCAAAAAATATTATTTACGCCATTAACCAGGCTGCGGAGAAGATCAATAACGATCCGCTGGTGCGCGATCGTCTGAAAGTGGTGTTTATTCCGGATTACCGCGTATCAGTGGCGGAGCTGATGATCCCGGCTGCGGATGTTTCCGAGCAGATCTCTACCGCAGGTAAAGAGGCTTCCGGCACCGGTAATATGAAGCTGGCGCTGAACGGTGCGCTGACCGTCGGCACGCTGGACGGGGCCAACGTGGAGATCGCCGAGCAGGTGGGCGAAGAGAATATCTTTATCTTTGGCAACACCGTCGATCAGGTTAAAGCGCTGCTGGCCGGGGGCTACGATCCGCTGAAAATCCGTAAAAAAGATAAGCATCTGGATGCGATCCTCAAAGAGCTGGAAAACGGCTTCTTCAGCAACGGTGACAAGCAGGCGTTCAGCCTGATGCTCGACAGCCTGCTCGGCGGCGGCGATCCTTACCTGGTGCTGGCCGACTTCGCGGATTACTGCGCTGCGCAGCAGAAAGTTGATGTTCTGTACCGCGATCGCGACGAGTGGACGCGCAAAACCATTCTTAATACCGCCCGCGTAGGGATGTTCAGCTCTGATCGTTCTATCCGCGATTATCAGCAGCGCATCTGGCAGGCGAAACGCTAAGGAGTCCCCATGGAGAACAACACACTGGAGCAGGCCGCCAGGGATGCGGGGATATCTTCCGGTTTTATTAATGCGCACGGTCAGCCGCAGGCGATTGCGCCGGAAACTAAACGTGAGTTGCTATCGGCGATGGGCTGGGGGGCGGATCGCCGCCAGCAGTCCACCCCGGTTCCGGCGGTAAAAGTCTTTGTTACCGGTCACCGCCTGGCGCTGCCGATCGAGGGTGATGGTGAATATCACTGGACGTTGCAGCTGGAAAGCGGCACGACGCAGCGCGGCCGTATCAGCGGTAAAATGACGCTGGCGCTGGCGGGGAAAATCCCGCCGGGTTATCACCAGCTGACCCTGACGCAGGATGAGCAGGAGTGGCACTGCCGGGTGATTGTTGCCCCAAAGCGCTGCTATGAACCGGATGCACTGCTGGCCGGTAAAAAACTGTGGGGAGCCTGCGTGCAGCTCTATACGCTGCGCTCGGAAAATAACTGGGGTATTGGTGATTTTGGCGATCTCAATCTGCTGCTGAAAAATATTGCCGAGCGCGGGGGGGCTTTTGTTGGCCTGAATCCGATCCATGCGCTCTATCCGGCCAATCCGGCGGCGGCCAGCCCCTACAGCCCGTCGTCGCGTAGCTGGTTGAATGTGATCTATATCGACGTCAATGCGGTAGATGACTTCAGGCAGAGCGAGGCGGCCCAGCGCTGGTGGCAGCTGCCGCAGACCCGGCAGCGCTTGAAGGCGGTGCGGGCCAGCGAATGGGTGGATTACGCCGATGTGATGCCGTTGAAGCTGGAAGGGCTGCGGCTGGCGTACGCGCATTTCCTCGGGCGTAAGGCGCAGGATGCGCAGGTCAAATCCCTGGCAAACTTTACCCGGCAGGGCGGAGAGAGCCTCTATTTACAGGCTGCTTTCGACGCCCTCTACGCACACCTGGCCAAAGAGAGCGATGTGGCCCTCGGCTGGAACCACTGGCCTGAGCAGTATCATGATGCCCGTGGCCCGGCCGTGCGGGCGTTCTGCGAGCAGCATGCGCAGGAAGTGGAGTTTTATCTGTGGCTGCAATGGCTGGCGGAAACGCAGTTCGCGAAGTGCTATCACACCAGCCAGCAGCAGGAGATGTCGATGGGGCTGTATCGCGATCTGGCGGTAGGCGTCGTTGGCGGAGGCGCGGAAACCTGGGGCGATGGCGAGCTGTACTGCCTGAAAGCATCGGTTGGTGCGCCGCCGGATATCCTCGGCCCGCTGGGGCAGAACTGGGATCTGCGCCCGATGGATCCGCATGTGATGGTCAAACGCGGCTATCAGCCCTTTATCGATCTGCTGCGCGCCAATATGACCAGCTGCGGCGCGTTGCGTATTGATCATGTGATGGCGCTGCTGCGCCTGTGGTGGATCCCGGCAGGAGAAACGGCGGACAAAGGGGCCTATGTTCACTACCCGGTTGACGATCTGCTGGCGATCCTCGCGCTGGAGAGCCAGCGTCATCGCTGTATGGTGATCGGCGAAGATCTGGGTACCGTGCCAGCGGAGATCGTCAGCAAACTACGCGAGGGAGGGGTCTACTCTTACAAGGTGCTCTATTTTGAGCGCGATGAGGAGAACAACTTCCGTGCGCCGCAGTCCTATCCGGTGCAGGCGATGGCGACCATTACCACGCATGACCTGCCTACGCTGCGCGGTTACTGGCAGAGTGACGATCTGACGCTGGGGAAAACGCTCGGGCTGTACCGTGATGAAGCCGTATTGCAGGAGCTGTATGCGGATCGGGCACGGGCGCGTCAGGGCTTACTCGACGGGCTACATCATTACGACTGCATTCCGAGGAAGACCGGGCGTCATGCGGATCTGATGGCGATGACGCCGGTAATTAATCGTGGGTTACAGCGCTATGTTGCTGACAGCGCCTGCGCGCTGCTCGGGCTGCAACCGGAGGACTGGCTTGATATGGATACGCCAGTCAACGTGCCGGGAACCAGCAATGAATATCCTAACTGGCGGCGTAAGCTTTCCCATTCGCTCGAAGAGATGTTTGCCGATGAGCAGGTTAATAAGCTGATTAAAGACCTGGATAAACGGCGGCGTAAAGTCTCCGTGAGCTGAGGCAATAAGTGATGAAAAAAGGGTTTCTCCTGGGGAGGAACCCTTTTTTTTGGGTAGAAATCATAAGTGTCAGACGTTGACAGAAGCGCGAGGCGGCAAGCGTCTGGTCTTAGCAGGATGCTCCTGTAAACACGTCCTGGTGGTTTGACGGCCCGTCTTACAGGGTGGCAGAGCTGTCGCAGATAGGTCTGACATTAAGCGGGTGCTGAGATTTTTCATCGTTGTTGCTGGTGGAAGTAACTCATCTTATTCAGGCATAAAAAAAGGCGGCTTTTTCAGCCGCCCAAGACACAGGGATTCAAACAAGTCATACACCCATTGCTGGGATTAAGCGCATACGTTCTTACATCCGCTAACCTTTCACCCCGCCGGCCGTTAAGCCACCCACCAGCCAGCGCTGTGCAATCAGGAACACCGCAGTAATCGGGATGGCCGAGAGGATAGCGGCAGCGGCAAAGTCGCCCCACAGATAGTTTTGCGGGTTGAGATACTGCTGCATACCTACCGCCAGCGTGTAGCTGTTCACATCGCGCAGCAGCAGTGAGGCCACCGGCACTTCGGTAATGGCGGCAATAAAGGACAGAATAAACACCACCGCCAGAATCGGTACCGATAGCGGCAGCAGCACCAGACGGAAAGCCTGCCACGGTGAGGCACCGTCAAGGGCGGCGGCTTCCTCCAGTGAGCCGTCGATGGTTTCGAAATAGCCTTTAATCGTCCACACATGCAGGGCGATACCGCCCATATAGGCGAAGATAACGCCGCCGTGGGTGTTCAGCCCGAGGAACGGCACGTAAATGCCGAGACGATCGAAGAGGGCGTAGAGCGCCACCAGCGACAGCACTGCCGGGAACATCTGGAAGATCAGCATCCCTTTCAGCAGCGAGCTTTTGCCACGGAATTTCATGCGGGCAAAGGCGTAGGCACAGGTGGTGGAAAGCGCCACGATCCCCACGGCGGTGATCCCGGCGATCTTGATCGAGTTCCACAGCCACAGCATGACCGGGAACGGCGGCGGGGTCAGGCTACCGTCGCTGTTGGTTACCGCGATCCCCAGCGCCAGCTTCCAGTGATCCCACGACACCTGATCCGGGATCAGGCTCCCCGTGGCAAAGTTACCCGGCCGCAGGGAGATGGTAAATACCATCAGCAGCGGGAACAGGATCAGCGCCAGAAAGCACAGCAGCAGCAGATGCGTTACCAGCAATCTCACTTTTTGCGACCTTGGTTTTACCATTGGCATTGTCTGTTTCTCCTCAGTCGAATTTCATACGTGACGCTTTCAGATTGACGATAGCCAGCGCACCAACCAGCAGGAAGATCAGCGTGGCAATCGCGGCCGCCAGACCGAAGTCCTGTCCGCCGCCGCCCTCAAAGGCGATGCGATAGGTGTAGCTCACCAGCAGGTCGGTATGTCCGGCTGGCGTGGTGGTGCCAAGCATATCCGGGCCGCCGTTGGTCAACAGCTGAATCAGCACAAAGTTATTAAAGTTAAAGGCAAAGCTGGCGATCATCAGCGGTGTCAGAGGCTTGATCAGCAGAGGCAGCGTAATGCGGAAGAAGTTCTGCATTGGTGTGGCACCGTCCATTGCCGAAGCCTCGTAGAGATCGTCCGGAATGGCCTTCAGCAGCCCCATGCAGAGGATCATCATGTACGGATACCCGAGCCAGGTATTGACGATAATAATCATGCTTTTTGCCGTCCACGGGTCGCTGAACCACGATGGTTTTATGCCAAACAGCGCATCCAGCATCAGGTTGATTTCCCCGAAGCTCTGGTTGAATAATCCTTTGAAAATCAGAATCGAGATAAACGCCGGAACCGCATAAGGCAGGATCAGCAGGATACGGTAAGCCGCTTTGCCTTTCAGCTCCTCCCACTGCACCACACAGGCCAGCACCATGCCGACGGCGACGGTCAGCACTACGGTCAGCAGCGCAAAGACAATCGTCCAGACGAAGATCGACAGGAAGGGCTTCTGGATACCTTCGTCGTGCAGTACGCGCAGGAAGTTGCCCCAGCCGATACCGACGGTAAAGCCGGGGCTGAGTTTTTCTGCCTGCCACTCGCCCTGCGGGTTGATCGCCTGATAAAAACCGCTCTCCATATTCGGCCGGTAGACCACGCCGGTCTGCGCATCAGTCAGCTGTTGATTCTCTTTATTGAGCTGGTAGAGCGGCTGCGTGCCGGAGAACTGGCGTAAAGAACTCATACGCAGCGTTGTACCATCGGGCAGCCGGGCCATTAACCGGGCCAGCGCCTGACGGTTCTGGGTGATGATGCGCAGCCCGGCTTTTTCCCCGTTGGGAAGGGGCTTTGGCGTCATCTCCAGGGTTTGTGGCGCGGCAGCGTTAAAGGCAAAAGGAGGAGAAACCAGAGTTTCGCTGCTGTCGGGGGAACTGAGCGCCAGCTGCCACTGCTCGCCCGCCGGATACAGGGCAAAGTTCAGCGCTTTACCGCCCTGGAATTCACGCCCCATCAGCACCGACTGCGCGCGTTCAAACGTCAGCTGGTTAGTGCTGCTGTAGTTGGTGAAGGCAATCGCAATAGTACAAATCAGCGGGAACAGAACAAATAACGACATCCCGGCGAGGCCAGGATAGACATAACGCCACGAATAGGCGCGGCGGTTACCATAAATATAGAGGCCGGTACTGGAGAGAATCAGTGCCATCACGGCAAAGAGGTATTCACCCTGCGCATACATCAGCACGATCAGATAACCGGTTAAGCAGGCGAGCAGGCCGATGGCCAGCCATTTAATCGCCTGACTCAGCGGCCATTTTTTTTGAGCGGTCAGACCGGTTTGGGCTACTGGCATAGGGGCTATCCTTGTAGTAACGGCAGGGAGCCTGCTGGCTCCGCGCCGTTTATTTCATTACCTGAGCAACATCAGTCACTGCACTTTCACTATTTGGTAATGCGTGTCTCAACATCTTTCAGCGCCTGCTGAACGGTCTGACGGCCATTCACTGCGTTGATGATGGCGCTGCGTTCGGCATACCAGAAGGCGCTCATCTGCGGGATGTTTGGCATGATTTCCCCGTTTTTAGAGTTCGTCATGGTAGCCGCGATGCGTGGGTCTTTTTCCAGCTGCTCCTGGTAAGACTTCAGCGCAACCGCGCCCAGCGGTTTGTCTTTGTTTACTAAGGCGAGGCCATCATTGGTGATGAGGTAGTTTTCCAGGAACTCTTTCGCCAGCTCTTTATTCGGGCTGGCGGCATTGATACCCGCAGTCAGTACGCCAACAAACGGTTTAGACGGTTTGCCGTGGAAGGTTGGCAGCGTTGCTACCCCATAGTTGATTTTGCTCTTATCGAGGTTTGACCAGGCCCATGGGCCGTCGATAGTCATTGCGGTCTGGCCTTTGTTAAAGGCGGCTTCGGCAATGGAGTAGTCGGTATCGGCGTTGATATGTTTGTTTTTCACTAAATCAATAATGAATTGCAGGCCAGCTTTGGAACCTTCGTTGTTTACGCCGGTGTCTTTAATGTTGTATTTGCCGTTCTCATATTTGTACGCATAACCGCCATCAGCGGCGATGATTGGCCAGGTGAAGTAGGGTTCCTGTAAGTTCCACATAATGGCGCTTTTGCCTTTCGCGCGCAGTGAAGTGTCCAGCGCCGGGATCTCTTCCCAGGTTTTTGGCGCGTCTTTGATCAGGTCTTTGTTGTAAATCAGCGACAACGCTTCTACGGCGACCGGATACCCGATCAGCTTACCGTTAAAGGTAACGGCGTCCCAGGTGAAGGGGAACAGCTTGTCTTTAAACGCCTTATCCGGAGTGACCTCAGTCAGCAGACCGGACTGCGCGTAGCCGCCAAAGCGGTCGTGTGCCCAGAAAATGATGTCAGGGCCGCCGCCGGTGGCAGCAACCTGCGGGTATTTCTCTTCCAGCTTATCCGGGTGCTCTACCGTAACTTTAATGCCGGTGTCTTTTTCAAATTTCTTACCGACTTCTGCCAGGCCATTATAGCCCTTGTCACCGTTGATCCAGATGACCAGCTTCCCTTCTTCTATTTTGGCAAAAACAGAAGATGACATAACCAGCGTAGCGAGTGCGGTGAGTGCCAGAGTTTGTTTAACGACTTTTTTAATGAAAGGAGCCTTGATGCTGAGAGTCATAATCCAATCCTTTTTCCTGTTAGGAGTCGGTTTTTTTCATGTCACAGACGGAATGACAGGGTACCGCGCCAGTGTGGATTCAACCCGGCCAGGCTTCATCATCCCCCCCTCTACGCCCCCGTCTCTCAGAGTGTGATCTCACCGACACTCTCAGGCGTTATGTGGTTTAACACACAAAATGTTGCTTCATTTTTTGCAACTGCGATCACGAATTTGAGAGTTGCTGTGAACTTTTAGCCGACGTTAAGAACAGTTCGTCCTCCCTGCGCCTACCCCGTGAAAAACTTTGTTACGGATGATTACGCTTAACCGCTAATCCTTCACTCTTCGTTGCATCGAGTTGCAAGTACAGGAGTTCAGGATGGCGAGCGTTTCCCTTAACAGCGTGTACAAAGCCTTTGGCAAAACTGTGATTTCCAGCGACATCAATCTGGAAATAGATGAAGGCGAATTCGTGGTGTTTGTCGGGCCTTCCGGCTGCGGTAAATCAACGCTTCTGCGCATGATTGCCGGACTGGAAGACATTACTTCCGGCGAACTGAAGATCGGCGATAAACGCATGAATGAAGTGCCGCCCGCAGAGCGTGGTATCGGCATGGTTTTCCAGTCTTATGCGTTGTACCCCCACCTGTCGGTGGCAGAGAACATGTCTTTCGGCCTGAAGCTGGCCGGGGCCAAAAAAACAGAAATCAATCAGCGGGTGAACCAGGTTTCAGAGGTGTTGCAGCTGGCGCACTTGCTGGATCGCCGTCCCAAAGCCCTCTCTGGCGGTCAGCGTCAGCGCGTGGCGATTGGCCGTACGCTGGTGGCTGAACCAACGGTATTCCTGCTGGATGAACCGCTCTCTAACCTGGATGCCGCCCTGCGTGTCCAGATGCGAATTGAGATCTCACGCCTGCATAAGCGCCTGAAGCGCACCATGATTTACGTCACCCACGATCAGGTCGAAGCGATGACGCTGGCCGACAAAATTGTGGTGCTCGACGCCGGGCATATCGCGCAGGTTGGCAAGCCTCTTGAGCTTTATCACTACCCGGCTAACCGCTTTGTCGCCGGATTTATCGGCTCACCAAAAATGAATTTCCTGCCGGTAAAAGTCACCGCTACCGAACCCGAACGTGTGCAGGTTGAGCTGCCAAACCGCCAGCTGGTCTGGCTGCCGGTAGAGGGCGTGGACGTCACGGTGGGCAGCAATCTGTCGCTGGGGGTTCGCCCTGAACATCTGCTGCCAGGGGAGGTCGCCGAAGTGACGCTTTCCGGTGAAGTGCAGGTCGTTGAGCAGCTGGGCAATGAAACCCAGATTCATATCCAAATTCCGGCAATTCGTCAGAACCTGGTGTACCGCCAGAATGACGTGGTGCTGGTAGAAGAAGGTGCAACATTCGCCATCGGTTTGCCGCCACACCGTTGTCATCTGTTCCGTGAGGATGGAACAGCATGTCGTCGGTTACACCCGGAACCCGGCGTTTAAAGCACGCGATCCCCTACAGGAGAAAATGATGAGAACAATGCGTATTGCTTCCCTGTCACTGGCAGTGGCTGCTGGAATCCTTTCTACACAAGCAATGGCTGTTGATTTTACCGGCTATGCACGTTCGGGCATTGGCTGGTCTGGCAGCGGCGGCGAGCAGCAATGTTTCAAAGCAACGGGTGCAGACAGTAAATACCGTCTGGGTAACGAATGTGAAACCTATGCTGAGTTAAAACTGGGCCAGGAAGTGTGGAAAGAGGGGGATAAAAGCTTCTACTTTGATACCAACGTGGCCTATTCCGTTTCACAGCAGAATGACTGGGAGTCAACCGATCCGGCTTTCCGCGAAGCTAACGTGAAAGGGAAAAACCTGATCGAATGGCTGCCAGGTTCAACCATGTGGGCCGGTAAGCGTTTCTACCAGCGTCATGACGTTCATATGATCGACTTCTACTACTGGGATATTTCTGGCCCGGGTGCAGGTCTGGAAGATGTTGATCTCGGCTTTGGTAAGCTGTCAATCGCTGCAACCCGTAATACCGAGAGCGGCGGATCATTTGGTTATATTGCCGACCAGCGTAATGAAGTTGCCACCTCCAATGACGTGTTTGACGTGCGTCTGGCAGGGCTGAACACCAACCCGGGCGGCGTGCTGGAGATAGGTGTGGATTACGGTCGTGCCAATGCCCGTGACGGCTACTCGCTGGCAGACGATGCCACCAAAGATGGCTGGCTGTTGACGGCAGAACACACGCAGAGCATTTACAACGGCTTCAACAAGTTTGTTGTGCAGTATGCGGCTGACTCTATGACCGATCCAGGGCAGGGTGCAGCAAACGGCCACTCAAATGGTTCAGCGATCAATAACAACGGCAGCATGGTGCGCTTGCTTGACCACGGCGCCATTGATTTCAACGATACCTGGAGCCTGATGTATGTGGGTATGTACCAGGATGTTGATCGCGATAACAACAACGGTACTACCTGGTATACCGTAGGTGTGCGCCCGATGTACAAATGGACGCCAATTATGAGCACCCTGCTGGAAGTCGGCTACGATAACGTTAAGTCCCAGCGCACCGGCGATAAAAACGGCCAGTATAAAGTGACCCTTGCCCAGCAGTGGCAGGCAGGTAACAGCATCTGGTCACGTCCGGCAATCCGCGTGTTTGCAACTTATGCGAACTGGGATGAAAAATGGGGCTATGACACTGATACCGGCACCAGCAACGGTTTAGCGATGAACGATACCAGTGCACGTACCTTTAGCCGTGGTAACGACGACGAAGTGACCTTTGGCGCTCAAATGGAAATCTGGTGGTAAACCTCTTCATCCTTTGAGCCGCAGATGCGTTGGCTGCCCGTGTGCGCCCCGGTTACGTAGCGATCTGCGCTCCCGGGGAGTTATTTGGTTGCCCTCTTCCTGCAACTCAAATGATGTTGAGTTAAGCGATCGGGTCGAAGAGTGATAGAAAGAAGTGCAGGCTGGCGGTGGATAGCCGCCAGCTTTTATGGTGATCAAAAGGAAATAACGATGAGAAAAAATCTGCTGTCACTGTGTTTGTCGCTGAGTCTGTTGGCTGCGGCACCTGCTGTGGTGTATGCCGCGCAGGTTGATGCGAATACCGCGCCCGCTATTTCCAGCCAGGTGTTACGTAATCTTTCATGGACGCCGCTGGTACCGCCGGTGACGCAGGACGTGACGCTTGGCACCTCCAGCGTAGAAATTAATCAGGGCGATATTCAGGGAGCCGTGGCGGCGTTTGCGCTGCCAGCTGACCGTGGATCGCTTGAGATCACCCTGAGCAGTATTGCCACCGGTAAAACGGTGTATGCCCCGAATGTACTGGTGCTGGATGAGCAGATGCGTCCTGCCGCTTTTTATCCCTCCAGCTACTTCCCTTATCAGCAGCCGGGCATCGTTTCCAGCGATCGTCTGGAGGGCACGATGAAACTGACGCCAGCACTGGGTCAGAAACAAATTTTCCTGCTGGTATATACCACGCGTCAGGATCTCTCTGAGACAACGCAGATGGTTAACCCGGCAAAAGCCTTTGCGGCGGGCGTGGGTAATGCCGTGCCGGATATTCCGGATCCGATTGCGCGCCATACGCCAACCGGCACTTTAAGCCTTAAAGTCAGCGCGGAGCAGAAAACAGGTAACGTGATGATTGGTCAGATCTTCCCGTCATCCGCACCGGCGGCGACTACACCCGTCGTGGTTGGCAATACCGCACCTGCTGCGGCTGCACCAGCGAAACCAGGTGAGCCGATGCTTGACGACTCTGAAAGCTACTTTAACGATGCAATTAAGAAAGCCGTCAAAGCGGGGAATGTTGATAAAGCGCTGAAACTGCTGGATGAAGCGGAGCGCCTGGGATCAAAAACCGCACGTAAAACCTTTATCGACAGCGTTAAACGCTGACCATACGACGGGGCAGACTCAGCCCCATCTCATATTGCCTGAGGGCAATTTGTTGATACCCGGCCCTGCTAAATAGCGGGGCCAGCCTTTCAGGCACAGCTACGGGCGTTCTAATTACCGCAATCGCTACTCTGCTTCCAGTTTCCCCACGCCAATCATAAGCGGCGTATGGTGGTGGCCCGTTTCAGCAAACAGCAGCGAACCCTGTACGCGTACGCGGTGCCCAATCAGGCTGCGATGGGTTTTATACATCCCCGCCTCCACTACCAGCTGCATCTGTGTTTGATCCCCCCAGTCGGCCGCATCCTGAGTGCACAGCGGTTTATCCGCCTGCAACACCCAGTAAACTTCAGCTTCATCACCCTGCTCTACGCTCTCATAGTTTGGCGGGCCAGGAAAGGTGATACGCAGCAGCGTGCCGGTAGCGTTCACCTCGCTGTTTTCGTCAGGGCAGGCGGCAGACATCGGCATCAGCTGAAGGTATTTCTGCTGCGAATGGGTGTACCAGTCGCTCAGGCAGCTTACCGTCTGGCACTGCTGGCGTAAGCGCCAGTTCTCTTTAGTCATCTGCCGGAACTCACTGCTGTTGCCGCTGGCCGTTTTAGCCTCGCGGTAGACTTTTGCCAGCCGCTCATCCGCCTGAGAAAGAGCCGGAGTGGTGCAGATCAGCTTTTCACTCACGCTGCTGGCTTTGGTGCAGTCAAAACTCGCCGCGTGGGCACCCACTGAGAAAATGCAAAAAAGCAGTGCTGTCCGTCTCATTTTATTTATCCGGTTATTTTTGAGGGCTTTTAAATAGCGCGAACCGCGGAGCAGATCCAGTAAAAATACAGGTCACCTGTGCTGGTGGAGATGAGGCCGGGCGGCAGGGGCATGGCGGTATGATCAAATATAACGTCACGATGGTGGCTTTTTCCCGCCCGGACAACCAAAATACCCCCCATAAACCGGTAAATGCCGGGTGAAAACCGATATGTGTAGCGAGGTAACAGCATGCAACAAGGGCCTTTGACGGAAGAAGAGCTGGAGTGGCTGGACGATGTCCTGCTTAAATATGGCAACGACGAGTCGGTGGTGGATGCCTCAGAGCTTGACGGCCTGTTCACCGCTATTCTCTCCGGGCCGGTGCTGATTGAGCCTCAGGTCTGGCTGCCGCTGATTTGGGGTGGTGAAGAGAACGATCCGGAATGGGAATCAGAGGAAGAGTTTGAGCAGTTTATGGATCTGATTGCCCAGCATATGAATGATATCGCTGACCGCCTTAATGAATATCCTGACCAGTTTGAGCCACTGTTTGGCCTGAATACGGTAGAGGGTCAGGAATTTACCGTGGTGGAAGACTGGTGCTGCGGCTATATGAAAGGTGTCGCGCTGGGTGACTGGTCGTCACTGCCGGTTGCCTTGCAGCCTGAGCTGGCGGCGATTGCCCTGCACGGCCAGGAAGAGCATCTCCCCCGGCTACAAAAGCTGTCGCCGGAAGAGTATGAGCAGAGTATTGAGGCGATCCTCCCTGCGGCTATCAGCCTGCATGCCAAATGGCTGCTGCACTGACAGCCGCCTCCATCAGGCGCTACGCCATGCGCACTACCAGCCCGCGACTGCGCCACCGTTAAAGATCTTATCCGCTGCTGCCGCCACTTCAGCGGATTGATAGGATTTTATAAAGTCACGCACGTTTGGCGCGTCTTTATTCTCTTCGCGGGTGACGATGATATTCACGTAGGGTGACTGCTTGTCTTCAATAAATACGCTATCCCGTACCGGATTAAGCCCTGTTTGTTGCAGGTAAGTGGTGCTGATAATCGCTACCGTCACCTGGGCATCATCCAGGACACGCGGCAGCTGTGCGCCTTCGATTTCCATAATCTTCAGATGCAGCGGGTTTTGGGTGATATCTACCGTGGTTGGCAGCAATCCGGTATTCGCCTTCAGCGTTACCAGCTTCTCCTTTTGCAGCAGCAGCAGTGCGCGTCCGAGGTTAGTCGGATCGTTAGGGATGGCAATGGTGTCACCGTCTTTCAGTTCGCCTACCTGCTTAATTTTTTTCGAGTAGCCAGCCATCGGGAAGACAAAGGTATTACCTACCGCCACCAGGGTGGTGCCTTTAGCTTTGTTATCCTGCTCAAGGAAGGGGCGATGTTGAAAAACGTTGGCATCAAGATCGCCGTGCGCTGTCGGATCGTTAGGCAGCAGTGAACCGCTGAATCCCACCAGTTCTACCTCAAGTCCGTACTTCTCTTTAGCGACTTTTTTAGCAACTTCCGCCACATCCTGCTCGGCACCGTTAATCACGCCGACTTTAATATGGTGGGCATCGTCATTTTTTTGGTCACAGCCTGCCAGCAGAACGGCCAGCGTCAGCGCGGCGGTTTTAAGTGTGCGGCTCAGGGTAAACTTCACGGTATTTTCCTTAATTTCAATAAGCTGGAAGCGTAACAAACAACCGCATATTGCCCGCTGAGTCAACGCCGCAGCTTATGATAAAAAGGATGAAGTTATAATCGGAAGTTGTAAGGCGGGGAAAATCAGATTATTGAGGTTTTTTGCTTTCAGCATGCCACAGACACACCTTCTCGGCCAGCTCATCTTCGAGAGTGTAAAAATAGCAGGAAGGCACATCAAGAACTTCTGCAAGACGGCAAACCAGCTCGAAGTCCGGGACATGAATGCCTCGTTCATATTGATTCATCCGTGCGCTGGCGGTGGCTTCGTCAATCCCCGCTAAAACTCCAAGCTTTTGTTGTGATATACCTTTCTTCACCCGAGCTTCTTTCAAACGATATGGCAGCATAACGATCCTGATTTGTGAACATTTAACAGGATTCTCTTAGCTACTCGTGTAAAATATACTAAGTGTTACTTAGTACTGGTTTGAAAGATAACAGGAGTTGGATAACAAGCAGAGGAAGGCATGAAGAAAAAAACTGATATGCACCCCGCCGATATCGTAGCGGCGATAAAAAAACGGCAAACATCACTCGCGGAGCTTTCCCGCAGGGTGGGGCTGAGTTCGGGCACGCTGGCAAACGCCCTGAAAAGACCATGGCCAAAAGGAGAGTTCATCATTGCGGCCGCACTGGGAATGCATCCATCTGAAATCTGGCCCAGCCGTTACTATGATAAGCGTGGTCGTCTGCTGGCCCGTGAGCAGCTGTTACGAAGTCCGCGCAATTCTGACGACTCGTCATCGGCTAAACACAGAGAGGCAACGGAAATGAGCAAAAGCCTGCAAGCAGGCTCAGGCGGCAGTGAGAGCTGATTCTCCGGTAGCGGCAGTGTCCCATCATACTGACCGCCATTATGGGGTCAGTATGACCGGGACGACGAAGGAACGACGCAGCGAAGAGAATCAGTTAGACATGATGCTGGCAGCAAGTTGAGCGCTGCCTGAAGTATTACCGATAAGTTCGGTCAGCAGGTTGTTTACACCGTCACTCATGGGCGTAAAACGGGTTTCCGGTGAGCGGGCGACCACGATAAAGACGCCGACGCTGTACTGCGGCACCATGGCGATATAGGTAATAAACCCGCCACCGCCGCCGGTTTTTTCAATAATTCCCGGACGGCCGTCGCGGGGAGCCATATATACCCAGCCCATTCCCAGCGCATCAGCGCGGCCGGGTACATCCATACCATCGACTTTAGTTAACTGATTACGCTGGTAAATCATGGTTTGCAGACGGTCTGCCTGCGGGCTACGGCTGTATACGTCGGAAGCCAGGAACTGCTGCATCCAGCGGCCCATATCATCCGGGGTAGAATAGACGCCGCCGCTGCCGATGGCGGCCAGCGAGTTATTGCATGGGCTCGGGCTTTTTGCCGGAACCATCAGGCGGCCGCACTGTTCAGTGGAAGGCGTAAAAGTGGTGTCTTTCATGCCCAGCGGGCGGGTCACTTTTTCCTGAAGCAGCGCAGGATAGGGTTTGCCCCCGGCGCGCGCCAGCGCATCGCCCAGCAGGTCAAAGGCGAGGTTGGAGTAGCCAGCCCGTTCGCCCGGTGCCCATTTAAGCTTTGCGGTGCGCAGCCAGTTCCAGCGCTGACTATTGGTCGGCCAGGTAAACACGGCGCGGTTTGCTTTTCCACCGGGCTGTTCACGCGGCAGCGCGCTGGTGTGGGTGGCCAGGTTGATCAGACGTATAGGCTGGCCGTTAAAGCTCGGTACGCTGCTGCCGGGTGGTGCATACTTACTTAGCGGATCGTTGAGCTTTAATCGGCCCTCTTCGGCCAGTTTGACCATGACTTCGCTGGTCATAAGTTTGCTGAGTGAGGCGATCCTCACCAGCGAGTCTTTCTGCGGGCGCTGTGAGCTGCCAGGGCGTGTAACTCCGCGGCTGACAAACATCCGCTGGTTAGCATCGATAGCAACTATCGCCATACCGCTGGCTTTGGTGTTATAGAAAATATTGTCGGCGTAGCGTTCGACCGTCTGCGACGCCAGAAGCGGATCTGGCTTAGTTTGCGCCAGGCTTTGCAGTGGCAGTGCCAGTGCAGGGAGCAGCAGAAAAGCATAAAACGATGATTTCAACGGGCATGCATCCCTGTCAGTAAATGGATAACCGCTTTATAGTAGGTTTTCTGATTATATCTGCAAGTCTTTCCTGTGGTGAAAACGTGCCCTGTCAGGGCTGCGGAGTTACCCGCAGACTGACAAGGCCCACACCCAGTTTTCTTGCGGCGAAACCGTCAATAACGCCAACGCTGGACTCCACTGGTGCTGGTGGAGTAATGACAATGCTGCGCGCGCCTGTTGGATTATTTACCTGAAGCGTTAACGTACTGTCGTGCTCACCAAAGGTTACCTCCTGCTGCCACCCACCAACCTTAATGGTAATCGGGCGCAGCGCATTATCACCGAACGCCCGCGCGGTGAGGGTCAGCGTAAAGGCAGCAGGCAGCGGTTCCAGATACTGTACGCTGACCTGCGGTAGCAGATTGGCATCAGACCAGCGTCCCCAGGACTCAACGTAAGATAGCCCCGATACCTTCTGTACCTGCTGCGGCAGCCCTGGCAGATTAAACAGAATGGTATCAGAGTGATATTTCAGGTTGATATCGTCGATGTTCAGACGGGTCACGCTACGCTGATACTGCTCGTCTCTGCGCGTATTTTTTTTCGGGAAGGTGATTCTGCCCAGCGTGCTGCCGGGCTGAATTTCGCTGATGGTCGGAACCGCATTCAGCGTGCCGTTTGCCACGCACAGGCCGCTGTTCATTGCCAGTTTCTCATCCCAGACGCTGCCGATCTTATAGCAGCGATCAATCCAGACAAACTTGTCGTCAGGCGCGAACTTAGCCAGCTGTCGTTTTAGCGGCGTGGCAAGCCAGGTATCCAGCTTAGGTTCTATTTTACCCGGCATCACCGAAAGCAGCAGCGGCAGCTTGAAATGGGAGCCGGAGAAGCTGAAGGTGTTTTTTTCGGTATCGACTTTGTAGTCAGCGATGGTTTTAGGGAAGTTCCACAGCCCGATGACATCCGGCTTCCACTGGTTAATCTTCTCTTTGATATTAAGATAGGTCGCCGAGAGGGACGTTGACGACAGGCTGCTGCGGCCCAGACCAATAAAGTTATCGCCCCCCATCGCATCCAGCACCGTGGCCCCGTTATCCAGCGTATTGCGCTTGACGCTGATCACCCGGCTGCTGACGTCGTCACCGCGCAGCATAAAGAACAGGTCACGGCGATCGTGCTGATTAAGGTACTTAAAGGCCGTGTTATTCATGGCCAGATGATCGGAGCTGACCACGATAATCGTATTCTTAAAGTACGGAGTGGCGCGTATTTTTTCGATAAGCTTCGCAATATGCTCCTGACCGCAGGCCACCGCAGCGAAAGATTTATTCTCTTTGCCGTCAAAATGGTAAGACTTACGCTGGCAGCTGCGCGAGATGAATCCGTCAGGATGATGGGTATCAACCGTCAGGGCAAACAGCGAAAACGGCTGATTTTTCTGTGCCAGCTCCACGTATTTATCAAATACCAGCTCAAGTACCGTGTCGTCATACCAGCCCCAGTCGTTGCGGTATTTGGGGTCTTTCACCACGCTCTTAAGTTCGTTGAAACCGTACAGATGGTCGAAACCGTGGGATGAGAGGAACAGATCCTTACCGGCAAAGCTCAGGCTGGCACCCTGATAAAAATAGTTCTGGTATCCGGCAGATTTGAGGATATCGCCAAGGCAGACATTCTGCGGATAAAAAGCCGAGAGCGAGCTGGAGGCGTTGCCGTCAAACGGCGCAAAAAGCGGAATACCGCACTGCGATGCCACCATTCCTGCAATGGTGTATTCGGTGCCGGGAAGCTGTTCGGTGTTGCTGAAATCCACCGCACTGTTTTTGATGTTGTTCAACTCCGGAGCCAGCGCGGGGAATGCTTTATCATCAAAGTAGGTGCGTTCCAGGCTCTCTGCATAGATATAGACCAGGTTCGGACGGTCGCCGCGCAGGGTGGTACCCGGCACCCGATAATGGGTGTCAAAATCCGAGTCGCCCTTGCTGACCTGCGACTTAATCAGCGCGGTGACCTGCTGATAGGCTGGAGTGGTTTTAATCGATGCCGCAGCCAGAACCAGCGCCAGAACGCTATACAGCTGACTGTAGTCGTGGCTTTTCCGCAGGCGTAATACCCAGGATAATAATAAAAATAGTAAGAATAAACTTATTAATAGCCCGGCCGCTGGCAGAATATACTTTTGCAGCCCGGCACCGCTCAGGCTGCTGGTAATGGTATAAATGACCGCGTCATTAATCCCTTCACCGGTAAAGTAATTACTGGCGAACAGCGAAGCATTGAGAATGATATAGATCCCAAGCAGTGCCAGCACCGCGAAAAACCATAGCTTATGCCGCCCTGCCTTCCATGTGTAGAGCGAGACTGAAGCGATAAAAAATAGTAGCGATACCCATTCTGAAACCATTAGATCGATCTTACCCTGTCTGTGACGCAATCCCTGTCAGGTGTCTGCGAGGTGAGAAATTAAAATTTAACGAAGTAACTTAACGCAACAAATTATCCCTGGCAATATTCGGTGGTAACAGCGAAATGTGGGTTTAGAGGCTGCTGTATCGCCGTTGTTTAACCTTCGTTTAAGTTATCGCGCAGAAATCCGGATGATTGATAAGCGTAGTACGCAACACGAAAACCCTGACTTAGCAAGGCTGCAACGGGGGAATGACACCGTTGCAGCCTGTCAGAGAGGATGCCTGCTCTGAAGCATGACGGGTATCTTCCTGATTTTGGTTGCAGGGAAAGTAAATAATGCTAACCATTTCCTGTGCACCAGAATAATCATAAATTTCAGATTTAGCTCACATAATTTCATCTCCGGTTGCTGTTAATAATGGGTCATTAAGCAGGGGAACAGCAGAACGACTGTGCCGGGGTTGGTCACTGGGCTGAAAAAAGGAGCGGTGAGGTTAACGGAACGCACAAAGTCAATCAGATAGGTACAACCGTTTTTTTAAAAGCATAAATAAAGCACAATAAGGTTAATTGTATAAATAAATGTATTTATAGAAATACTCTTTAAAGCTATTTTGCGGTGAACAGCACAAACACATAAAGTTGATGGCTTTTTTTAAAACTTATTCCGGTTACTATTTTCCTGCAAATTATTTAACTTTATTACGCAGGGATGAAAAATGTTAAAAACAATGCGGGTATTAACCCAGACTATCGGTCTGGGGATGCTTTTTGGCAGTGCTTCGTTCGCTACCCGGGCTGAAATTACCTTACTGAAGCAGGATCTACAGGCTGACAACCCGTTAGGTCGCCTTAACGTTACCGTAGGGGGCAGTATCCGCCCTCAAAGCAATAATATGACGGGAGATGGGGATAAAGGTTCCTATAAAAGGACACTTTTTGATGGAGGAACCCGTTTCCGTTTCGCCGCTGACTATTACCTTTTTGATGGTATTACCTGGGTCAATTTTTATGAACTGGGCGTCAATATTCCGAAAGTATTAGGATGGAATCATCACCATGCAGAGGGGGCCCGTAATACCACTCGTCGTATGCTGTATACCGGTCTGAAAAATGATACCTGGGGCCAGCTGACTTACGGTCAGCAGAACAGTGTGTATTACGATATTGTCGGTGTGAAAACTGATATCTGGGATTACGATATGATCGCCCAGGCACCGGGTAATGGCGTTAGTGGCGACTATGATGGCTCATATCGTGGCCGCAAGATGCTTAAATATACCAATACTATTGGCAAGGCTGATGTTTATGCCTCATATCTGTTCGCTGATAATGAATATCTGCCGGGAGACGGCCTGCGTTACAAGCGTAAAAGCGGTGGTTCTTTAGGCGTGGATTACCATTTCACCAAAGACCTGACGTGGGGCGTTGCGTGGAGCCACACCCGTGCAGAAATGCGCAACCCTCGCAATCATGATTATAAGCCTTATGATCATCATATTATCGGTAGTGCTTTCAGCTGGACGCCAAATCGCTGGACGTTTGCCGTCGGAGGCGGCTGGTACCATAACTTCCTTACCACCAAAAAAGCAGATGTGCATCATTACTTCTCCGGTAATGCATGGGGAATTGAGTACCTCGCCGGGTATACCGTGCCGGTAGGAAGATTTGGGCTGAAGTCGGTGATGCCGTACCTGATGGGTGACCGCCTGGAGTATATGTCAGGGCGCGATTATCTGCGCATTGATAATGGGCTGGGGATCACCTTTAAACTCTATTATGGCTTCCGCGTGGATTATGAGCATGTGTTCACCTCCAGCACCGACAAGCTGGGCGATATGAACCTCGTCCGTCTGCGTTATGACTTCTGATTGAGTGCTGACGCCACGCTGTATTACCGGGGCAGAAGGGCTGCACAGTTATGCCAGGTAACGGCTGCCTGTCTGACGGCTCTTACAGTTCGCCGTTCAGATACTGCGCTACGCCGTTGCCGAAACTCCAGTCGCCTTTGTCATTGGTAATAAAGGTGATCATTACATCAGAGGGCAGAATACCGCAGCTCTCCTTCAGCTCACGGCACAGCTCCGCCATAAAGAACTGTTTCTGCTCGCTGCTGCGTGGGCTGGTAACGACCCGCACCATCACCAGATTATCGGTACGCTGGAGGCCTAGCCCGGTATCTTCAAATACCATCTGATAGCCTTTGTTTTCGTGAACAATCTGGTAGCGATCGCGCTCCGGCACTTTGAACGCAGCCAGTACCGCACGGTGTGCGGCATCCAGCAGAGTTTTCAGCTCTGATTCTGAACGACCCTGAATGACATCAAATTGCAGTAATGGCATATAAACCTCGATTTTACCGGTGGAATTTATAGCTGAAGAGGGGGTGTAAGCGGCCTCTTTGCCTCTGTCTCTGGGAACCAACTTACCCATAATCTCCGCCGGGAAAAAGCGCTATACTTGAATTGATTATTTACTATAGTGAACAATACCGTGAAAGAGCTGAAGACTGATGCATTATGGACTCACCTGCACTGGCTGACGGTGCTGGCTGAACAGGGCAGTTTTACTGCCGCCGCCGAACGGCTGGAAGTGAGTAAAGCGGCGATGTCACAGAAGATAAAAGAGCTGGAGCAGTTGGCCGGTGTGCCGCTGGTGACTCGTACTACGCGCAGTGTGCGTCTTACCAGCGCCGGCGAGAAACTGGTGGACGATCTGCGTGCGCCTTTCGCCCAGATTGAACAGAGCTTTTTCAGCGTACGCGACTCTGCCGGCCCCTTGCGCGGGCTGGTGCGTGTGACGGCTCCCGTGGCGTTTGCCCGTCAGCAGCTGGTGCCGCATATCACCGCATTTCTGCGTGAGCATCCTCAGGTGCGCGTGCAGCTGGAGGTGTCTGATCGCCTGGTATCGCTTGCCAGCGAAGGTTTTGATCTGGCGATCCGTCATAGCGACAGCCTGCCGGAAACTCACGTCGCCCTGCCGCTGTGTCGCACTCACGCGGTGGTGGTGGCGTCACCGGCTTATCTTGCCCGCTACGGCCACCCTGAGGATCCGCAGGCGCTGAGTGAGCATCTGTGCCTCTATTATCCACGAGGGGTGGAGACACCGCGCTGGAGCTTCCAGCCGCTGACGGGCGGTGAGCGCGTGGCGGTAAATGTCAGCGGGCCGTTTGCCACCAATAACAGCGAGTCGATTCGTGATGCTGCCCTAGAGGGGCTGGGTATTGCGCTGTTGCCGGACTTCAGTGCTCAAGCGGCGCTAAAGGATGGTTCATTGGTGCAATTATTACCGCAGTGGCATGCCGTCGGTGCATTTGCCGATATGCTTTATGTGGTGCGACCCTGGTCTGCTCAGGTTCCACGCGCGGTCAGTGGTTTTATTCACTGGCTGCGTGAGGCGTTTTCCAGAGTCTGATTTAGCGCGGCAGTCGTGAGCTGCCGCACAAATTAGATGAAAATTATTAAAGATTTAGTTACATCCTGCCGACAACCCCTGCTTAATTCCTGCAAAATACATACAATCATAACAAGGTCGTTATATGAACACCCACCAGCCCGTGACTCAACAGGAACATCTGCTCGACGACGATACCACCCTGATGACCACCACCGATGCGCGTAGCTATATCACCTACGCGAACAACGCCTTTATCGAAGTCAGTGGCTACGACCGTAGTGAAATCGACGGTCAGCCCCATAACCTGGTGCGCCACCCTGATATGCCAAAAGCGGCATTTGCCGATATGTGGGCCACCTTGAATCAGGGACTGCCCTGGACGGGGCTGGTGAAAAACCGTCGCAAAAATGGTGACCACTATTGGGTGCGTGCCAATGTGGTGCCGGTGATCCGCAACGGTAAGATTCAGGGACATATGTCGGTGCGCGTCAAACCTTCGGCGGAAGAGGTACGCGGGGCTGAGGCGTTGTATCAAAAAATGAATCAGGGGCGGCTGAAGGGGTGGCGGTTGCATCGTGGCCTGCTGCTGCGTAGTGGCTGGCTGCGTGGCCTTACCGTAATGAAAACCATGTCGCTACGCTGGCGCATTCGCAGTGCGGTGCTGGCCATGTGGCTGCCGCTGGTGGCAGCAGCTGCGGTGGCAGGTCTGGAAGGGATGATGCTGGGTGGGTTTACGCTGTTCTCAGGGCTGATGGCTCTGCTGGTGGACAGCTGGCTGCAACAGCAGATTGCCCGGCCCATGGCTGCGGTGTGCCGTCAGGCGCTGAATGTGGCGACCGGGGCCAACCCGCATGTTGATCATCTTGATCGGGTGGATGAGATTGGTACCACGCTGCGTGCGGTGGGGCAGCTGGGGCTGATGTTCCGCTGGCTGTTAAATGATGTCAGCGACCAGGTGCTGGATGTTCACCGGGCCAGCGATGAGCTGGCGCGTGGTAATGATAAAATCAGCAGCCATACTGAGCAGACGGCGGCCAGCGTTCAGCAGACGGCCAGCACCATGAACCAGATGACCAGCGCAGTTCAGCGCAATGGTGAAAGCACCGAACAGGCGAATCAGTTCTCACGCACAGCCAGCAGTGCCGCCGTTAAAGGTGGAGAGGTGATGCAAGATGTGGTGGTGACAATGGACGAAATTGCCGAAAGTTCGCGTCAGATTGCCACTATTACCGGCCTGATCGACAGCATTGCCTTCCAGACTAATATCCTGGCGCTGAATGCAGCGGTGGAAGCAGCGCGAGCCGGAGAGCAGGGTAAAGGCTTTGCCGTGGTGGCCGGTGAAGTACGCAGCCTTGCGCAGCGCAGCGCCGGAGCTGCCAGCGAGATACGTAATCTGATTGCGGCCAGTAACCTCAAGGTGCAGTCCGGTGCCGGGCAGGTACATGAGGCCGGAACAGCGATTGGCGATATTGTAGAGAAAGTGCAAAACGTCACTGAATTGTTGCAGCAGATTAGCGTGGCTACCGCTGAACAGGGCGCCGGGCTGAGGGACGTGGGCCAGGCCGTTGAGGCACTGGATCGTCTTACCCATGATAACAGCGCACTGGTAAGTGAGGGGGCGCTGGCCGCACAGCGGATGAAACATCAGGCCGAACGACTGGTTGAAGCGATCAGCGTATTCCGCTAGCGTTATCAACGGGTCGCCTGCGGCCCGTTATTACTTTCCGTTGCAGCGCAATTTTTGATCTCCCTCCCAAATAAAATTTTTATTTCTTTTTTTGATTCAGTGAAAATTTAATGTCATTTATCCTGCAAGGCAGATTTATTACCCTTTCAGGAGAAAATCATGTCAGCAATCCCCAGCCTTGAAACTCTGTTACAGCAGGAAGCCACTGTTCGCGTCAGCCAGTTTGATTTTGATAGCGCGTGGAAAATCGGTAGCCTGCTGCGCGAACGCGCCGCCAGTGACAATCTGCCTGTTGCCATCGAAGTTTATGCCTTCGGGCAGGTGTTGTTCAGCAGTGCCCTTAGCGGTTCCAGTGCTGAAAATCTGGAGTGGATCGCCCGCAAGCGCCGCAGCGTGCTAAGGAATGCGCACTCGTCGCTTTATACCGGTGAGCTAAACCGTGCACAGGGCACCGCAATGGATCAGATGAACTATATCGATCAACAGCGTTATACCGACCACGGCGGCAGCTTTCCGCTGCTGCTGGCGAACGGTGGCGTGATCGGTGCCGTGACCGTCAGCGGGCTGCCTTCTCATGAGGATCATGCGCTGGCGATCTGGGGGATCCAGCAGATCCTCTAAATTCCATATGATCTTCCATCGGCAAAATGCCGCATGTGCACAGCCTGCTTATTCGGCAGCATCTGCCGCCTGACAACGCGAAAAAAGCAGCACAAATTAGCCACCTGGGCGAAGATATCACTCTGATGGTTATCTTATTAATCCAAGGAGAGTCATGAAAAGCTATCAAGTGGCAGTGATCCCCGGTGACGGTATCGGTGTGGATGTGACAAAAGCAGCCTGGCAGGTGCTGGAGCACAGCGCGAAGCGATTTGATTTTGCCCTGAACGGCAAATGGTTCCCCTGGTCGTGTGAGTATTACCTGGAGCACGGCGAGATGATGCCAAAGAACGGCATTGAGACGCTGAGTCAGTTTAATGCCGTGCTGCTGGGTGCCGTGGGCTGGCCGGAAAAAGTGGCGGATAGCGTTTCGCTGCACGGGCTGCTGCTGCCAATCCGCAAGCAGTTCGACCTCTACGCGAACGTCAGGCCGCACCGTCTGCTGGCCGGTGTGGAAGGCCCGTTACGTAAAAGTGAGTTTGATATTCTCTGCATCCGTGAAAATACCGAGGGTGAATACAGCGGTGCTGGCGGGCGTCTCCATCAGGGCACACCGGCTGAGGTCGCGGTGGAAACCTCTATTTTCACCCGTCGCGGCGTGGAGCGTATCCTGCGCTATGGTTTTGAGATGGCGCAAAAACGCAGCAAGCGCCTGGCGTCGGTAACCAAATCGAATGCACAGAAATACACCATGGTGATGTGGGATGAAGTGACGGAAGAGGTCGCCCGCGACTACCCGGATGTAACGGTGAATCGCTATCATATTGATGCCATTGCCGCGCGCATGGTGATGAATCCGGAAACCCTTGATGTTATCGTCGCCTCTAATCTGTTTGGCGATATCCTTACCGATCTCGGTGCGGCCATTCAGGGCGGGCTGGGCTATGCGGCTTCTGCTAACCTGAATCCGGATCCGACGGTGCCATCAATGTTCGAACCGGTGCACGGTTCTGCTCCTGATATCGCCGGGCAGGGGATTGCCAATCCTGTCGCTGCGATCTGGTCGGCCGCGATGATGCTGGAACATTTGGGTGAGACGACGGCCGCCAGAGCTATTCTTGAGGCAGTGGAGACGGTCACTGCACAGCAACAGGTAAATCACGGCATGAAAACCACAGAGATCACCGCAGCGGTGATCGCGGCAATCTAAGCCGTGCGGGCTGCTGTTTCCCGTGAGGCTGCCGTCAGGGAGGAATTTATCATCGAATCACATGGCATTAGCGATATCATTCAGCCCGGCTTGCGGGTGCTGTTTTGCGGCATTAACCCGGGTAAATCTTCCGCACACAGCGGCTATCACTTTGCTCATCCGGGTAACCGCTTCTGGAAAACGATTTTTCAGGCGAGATTCACTTATACCCAGCTCCGTCCTGAGCAGGAGCAGCAGCTGCTGGATACCGGCTGCGGCATAACGATGCTGGTGGAGCGCCCGACCGTGCAGGCCAGCGAACTGGCGGGCAGTGAGTTACGCAGCGGTGGAGAGGCGCTAGTAAGCAAGGTAGAGCGCTATCAGCCGGCGGCGCTGGCAGTGCTGGGTAAGCAGGCTTATCAGCAGGCTTTCCGTCGTAGCAAGGTGGAGTGGGGCAGGCAGCCGCTGACGCTCGGCAAGACGGAGGTGTGGGTGCTGCCCAATCCCAGCGGGCTGAACCGTGCCTCTCAGGAGGCGATGACCGCCGCCTATGCAGAGCTGGACTTGGCGCTGAAGGCGCGGGGTATATAAACCTTCATCGCGAATGATTCCGGGTATAGCAGAACGCAGGTAAAAAAAATGGCCCCTCAAAGAGGAGCCATTTTTGCGCGAACCCTCGATTAATCGTCGAGGAAACTGCGCAACACTTCAGAGCGGCTTGGGTGACGCAGTTTACGCAGCGCCTTCGCTTCAATCTGACGAATACGCTCACGCGTTACGTCGAACTGTTTGCCAACTTCTTCCAGTGTGTGATCGGTATTCATATCGATACCGAAGCGCATACGCAGCACTTTCGCTTCACGAGCGGTCAGACCGGCCAGCACGTCATGGGTTGCTGAACGCAGGCTCTCAGAAGTAGCAGAGTCCAGCGGCAGCTCCAGCGTGGTGTCTTCGATAAAATCACCCAGATGTGAATCTTCATCATCACCAATCGGCGTCTCCATAGAGATCGGCTCTTTAGCGATTTTCAGCACCTTACGGATTTTATCTTCTGGCATCAGCATACGCTCTGCCAGCTCTTCCGGCGTTGGCTCACGGCCCATCTCTTGCAGCATCTGGCGCGAAATACGGTTGAGTTTGTTAATCGTCTCAATCATATGCACCGGAATACGGATGGTACGTGCCTGATCCGCGATAGAGCGAGTAATTGCCTGACGGATCCACCATGTGGCGTAAGTTGAGAACTTATAACCACGGCGGTATTCAAATTTATCTACCGCTTTCATCAGACCGATGTTGCCTTCCTGAATCAGATCCAGGAACTGCAAGCCACGGTTGGTGTACTTTTTAGCGATGGAGATAACCAAACGCAGGTTAGCTTCAACCATCTCTTTCTTCGCACGGCGCGCTTTCGCTTCGCCGATGGACATACGACGGTTGATATCTTTAACCTGTTCAATCGTCAGGCCAGTTTCTGCTTCAATCTGTTGCAGTCTGGTCAGGCTACGATAAACATCGTCGGCGACGTCGTTCAGCTTCTCAGACCATGGCTTATTCATCGCCAGCGCAGCTTTGAACCATGTCTCGCTGGTTTCATTGCCGGTAAACAGAGTGATGAAGTTCTTCTTCGGCATTTTACAGATTTCAACACACAGCTTCAGGATCAGGCGCTCTTGAGTACGAACGCGATCCATCATGGTACGCATGCTGTTCACCAGGAAGTCGAACTGCTTCGGCACCAGGCGGAACTGTTTAAATACGTCAGAAAGATTCTGAATTTCAGCGATGGCGTCGGCGTGGCTGCGGCTTTTAGCCTTAATCACGGTACGGGTGATTTCGTACTGTACGCGCAGATCGTTGAATTTCTCACGCGCCAGTTCCGGATCGATGCTGTTGTCATCGTCGGAGCTGTCGTCTTCTTCATCTTCTTCTTCTTCGTCGTCGCGCTCTTCAGCAGAGAGTTCTGAACCAACGTGAGTAGCAGTTGGTGCGATCTCAGCTTCAGCATTTGGATCGACAAAGCCGGTGATCAGGTCGGACAGGCGCGCTTCGCCTGCTTCAACACGATCATACTGTTCAAGCAGATAGGTGATGGCTTCCGGGTATTCAGCTACGGAACACTGAACCTGATTAATACCCTCTTCGATACGCTTCGCAATATCGATCTCGCCTTCGCGCGTCAGCAGTTCAACTGTACCCATTTCACGCATGTACATGCGCACCGGGTCAGTTGTACGTCCGATTTCAGATTCTACGCTGGATAATACCTGAGCAGCTGCTTCGGCAGCGTCTTCGTCCGTATCGTTGTTGTTCTCATTCAGCATCAGATCATCGGCATCAGGCGCTTCTTCCACTACCTGGATGCCCATGTCGTTGATCATCTGAATGATGTCTTCGATCTGATCGGAGTCGACGATATCTTCCGGCAGATGGTCATTGACCTCGGCATAGGTCAGATAGCCTTGCTCCTTACCACGGGTGACAAGTAGCTTAAGCTGTGACTGCGGGTTTTGCTCCATAAGACGGTATCCACACTTCTGTTAAATTAGATTGGTGTCGGGTCGGCTAACGTGCCAACAATAACAGTGAGGGCGTTTGGATTATTGCCGCTGCCCGTCATGGCGGCTGTCAGGGGCTGCCTGACGGATATTCGGCACCTAAGCCGCTTTAATCTTGTCTCGAAGCTATCGTACTTGCTTGTCATTTCAGGATTGGGCAGTGCTCGAAACCCTCACGTACTTTTAGTAAGTAGACTGTGGTTTCAGTGCACTGGCAGCACCTGAACTGACCGCGTCGATAACGCTTCTGAATTTTGTGAAATAAGGTAAAACCTTATTTGATAAATAATTGTTTACTGCTTCTTCAGAGCCTGACTTAATGTCCAGAACTCGCGGCGCTCTTCTGCGCTCAGTACGTGGGTGCGGTCGCGGGCGATGAGATCTTCGAGCCTGCGTTCCAGCGCATCGTCATACATACTGGCCAGTGCGTCTTTAAACATGGTGTCCACTTCATCATCTACGATCATGTGGTTCCAGGTTGCCAGGGTTTCAAGGGGCTGGCTAAATTTTGTTCCGCGATATAACTCTAGTAGCTGTCCGGTTGTCAGGCCAGGTTGAGCTACGCAAGTGCTCACTAACTCCACAAATAGTGGGAAACCAGGTATTTCTGACTGCTCAAGCCCATCCAGTGACGGTACCATGGTGGCAAGCTGCGGATTTTGTAGCAGCAGCCCGATAAGTATACGCATGGTTGTGCGTTTTAGCTGGGGCTGCGGTGCTGGTTTTGCATTATCCGCCTGCTTGGGCAGTAATTTCTCAAGCTGACTGTCATCAAGAATGCCCAGCTTATTGCCCAACTCCTGACGCAAATAGATACGTAAGGTTTCACCCGGCACCTGGCTTATCAGCGGCAGCGCCAGTGTACTCAGCTGCGCACGTCCGTCAGGAGAGCGTAAGTCTACCTGAGGCATTAGCGTGTCAAACAGAAACGAGGAGAGCGGCATCGCCTGCTCCATCCGCGTTTCAAACGCTTCTTTACCCTCTTTACGTATCAACGTATCCGGGTCTTCACCGTCAGGCAGAAACATAAAGCGTAGCTGACGACCGTCATTCATGTAAGGTAATGCTGTTTCCAGCGCGCGCCAGGCGGCTTCGCGGCCAGCTCTGTCGCCGTCATAACAGCAAATTACCGTACCGGTTGCCCGGAACAGTAGCTGAATATGCTCTGCGGTGGTCGAGGTGCCCAGTGACGCTACGGCATAATCAACGCCAAACTGTGCCAGCGCCACCACATCCATATAGCCTTCGACAACTAATAGTTTGGCGGGTTCAGGGTGGTTTTTTAGCGCTTCATACAGGCCGTAAAGCTGGCGGCCTTTGTGGAAAATATCGGTTTCAGGTGAGTTGAGATATTTTGGCATTGCATCGCCAAGTACGCGGCCACCAAAACCAATTACTCGTCCACGTTTATCGTGGATTGGAAACATCACCCGCTCACGGAAGCGATCGTAGCTGCGGCCCTGATCGTTAGTAACCAGCATGCCGGCATCAATCAACGACTGTTTATCATCAGGATTGCGGCCAAAGCGTTTCAGCGCGTTATCCCAGCCTGCCGGAGCGAAACCGATAGAAAAATGCTTAATGACTTCATCGCTCAGACCACGCTGCGCCAGATAGTCGCGCGCACCCGCTGCTGCATTTTGTGTCAGTGACTGTTGATAAAAATCACTCAGACCGGCCATTAACTGATAAAGACTTTGACGCTGATGACGCTCCAGCTGGGTGGGGCCACTGCCGCTTTCATACGGCACTTCAAGCCCATAAAGGGTAGCCAGCTCTTCAATGCTTTCAACAAACTCCAGACGATCGTAATTCATCAGGAAGTCGACAGCGTTACCATGAGCACCGCAGCCGAAGCAGTGATAAAACTGCTTTTCACCGTTTACGGTGAACGAAGGCGTTTTCTCATTATGAAAAGGACAACATGCGTGGTAATTCTTGCCCTGCTTTTTCAGCTTAACCCGGGCATCGATAAGATCAACGATATCCGTGCGAGCAAGCAGGTCATTGATAAATACACGCGGAATGCGCCCAGCCATAAATCCCCTTTATCTTTCAGCTTCTGGCCGCGTTGGCTGCCGTCGTTCACCCCGGTCACTTACCTGTGTAAGCTCCCGGGGATTCACTCCATTGCCGCCTTGCCAGTAGCCGAAATCTTTCGGGGATTCCCCCATTTATCTTTCAGCTTCTGGCCGCTGCCATCGTTCACCGGGTCACTTATCTGTGTAAGCTCCCGGTGATTCAATCCATTGCCGCTTTGTCAGCAGCCGAAATCTTTCGGGGATTCCCCCATTTATCTTTCAGCTTCTGGCCGCTGCCATCGTTCACCGGGTCACTTATCTGTATAAGCTCCCGGTGATTCAATCCATTGCCGCTTTGTCAGCAACCGAAATCTTTCGGGGATTCCCCCATTTATCTTTCAGCTTCTGGCCGCTGCCATCGTTCACCGGGTCACTTATCTGTATAAGCTCCCGGCGATTCAATCCATTGCCGCTTTGTCAGCAGCCGAAATCTTTCGGGGATTCCCCCATTTATCTTTCAGCTTCTGGCCGCTGCCATCGTTCACCGGGTCACTTATCTGTATAAGCTCCCGGTGATTCAATCCATTGCCGCTTTGTCAGCAGCCGAAATCTTTCGGGGATTCCCCCATTTATCTTTCAGCTTCTGGCCGCTGCCATCGTTCACCGGGTCACTTATCTGTGTAAGCTCCCGGTGATTCAATCCATTGCCGCTTTGTCAGCAGCCGAAATCTTTCGGGGATTCCCCCATTTATCTTTCAGCTTCTGGCTATATCCGGCCACCATCCATGGGTCTGGCGCCTGGCTGGGCCACTGCACGCAGCGTTGGCGTTTAGGAATCAAAACAGAACGTTACCGCAGTAACATTGAAGCATCTATTAATGGTTCGTAAACGACAACAAGCCGCGCATTCCTTCCGGAAGCACGGCCTGATAACTACTTACTTGTCTGTGAAGCATGAGGGCAAGCCCCCAGGATATTAGTACAGACGAGTGCGGCGTGCGTTTTCGCGAGCCAGTTTCTTCGCGTGGCGTTTTACTGCGGACGCTTTAGCGCGCTTACGTTCGGTAGTAGGTTTTTCATAAAACTCACGACGACGAACTTCAGCCAGAACGCCTGCTTTCTCACAAGAACGCTTGAAGCGACGCAGTGCAACGTCGAATGGCTCGTTTTCACGTACTTTAATTACCGGCATGTAACTCTCACCTCGATAAATTCGGTTTTGCTGCTGACATCGGTGCCAGCTCATTTCAAAATGGTGCGGAATTTTACTCCAACACAGGCTTAGTTGTAAAGCACCATAGCATTAAGTAACCAACAGATAGGCCTGTGCGGCTGCCGGTTTTTTTCAGGGGACAGATTATACACCAATCAGCCCCCTGTTGTGGGAAAAAAATCATCTTATTGTACAAGGCGTAAGCGGCTGCAGGGTAAATTTGCCGCCCGTGAAAGCGCCTTCATGCTACACTGCGCGCCGCAAGAATGAGGTGAAAAAAGCCATGCGTGTACTCGGAATTGAAACATCCTGCGATGAAACCGGTATTGCCATTTATGACGATGCGGCCGGTTTGCTCGCCAATCAACTTTACAGCCAGGTCAAACTCCATGCCGACTACGGTGGTGTGGTGCCGGAACTGGCTTCGCGCGATCACGTGCGTAAAACCGTTCCGCTAATTCAGGCGGCCCTGAAAGAAGCCGGGCTACATGCGCAGGATATCGACGCCGTGGCGTATACCGCAGGTCCGGGGTTAGTGGGCGCTCTGCTGGTAGGGGCGACCATTGGTCGCTCTTTGGCGTTTGCCTGGAATGTTCCGGCCATTGCTGTGCATCACATGGAAGGGCATCTGCTGGCACCTATGCTGGAAGATAATCCCCCGGACTTCCCGTTTGTCGCACTGCTGGTATCCGGTGGCCATACGCAGCTGATCAGCGTCACGGGTATTGGTGAATATACCCTGTTAGGGGAGTCGGTGGATGATGCGGCAGGTGAAGCGTTCGATAAAACTGCCAAGCTGCTGGGGCTGGACTATCCGGGCGGGCCTATGCTGTCGAAAATGGCGCAGCAAGGAGTGGAAAAACGCTTTGTCTTTCCACGTCCTATGACCGACCGCCCGGGGCTGGACTTCAGTTTTTCCGGCCTGAAAACCTTTGCTGCCAACACAATTCGTGATAACGACGATAGTGAGCAGACCCGTGCTGATATTGCGCGTGCTTTTGAAGATGCGGTGGTGGATACGCTGGCGATTAAATGCCGTCGTGCGCTTGATCAGAGTGGTTTCAAACGGTTGGTGATTGCCGGGGGCGTCAGCGCTAACCGCACGCTGCGCAGCAAGCTGGCTGAGATGATGCAGAAACGCGGTGGTGAGGTGTTTTACGCTCGCCCTGAATTCTGTACCGACAACGGTGCGATGATTGCCTACGCCGGTATGGTGCGTCTGAAAGGCGATGCACATGCGGATCTCAGCGTTAGCGTACGGCCGCGCTGGCCGCTGGCTGAACTGCCAGCAATCTGATCTGCTGGGCCTGGGTCAGGCGTGCCTGACCCCTGTGAAAGAACAAGTCTGCCTTAGCCGTTTACATTGGGTCAGCTGTACCTGGCCCCGCAAAAGAACAGCCTGCCTTTTCCACTAACGTAGGGGCGAGGCATGCCTCGCCTGTGCCCTTACGGTTTCTTCTTTTTCTTCTTCCAAATTCTGGTTTCCTGCCCGCGCCACAGGCGCTGAATATTGTCATGATGACGTAACAGGATCAGGCAGGAGAGCATGGCAACCGGGAAGGTAAACTGAGGCTTAAACCACCAGACGTAGAAGGGCGCAATCAGTGCGCTGATAATCGCACCCAGCGAAGAGTAACCGCTTAACAGCACGGTCAGCAGCCAGGTACCCGTCATTAAACCAGTCAAATCCCAGCCGATCGGCGCGATAGCGCCAAACGCCGTCGCCACTCCTTTACCGCCTTTAAAATGAAAGAATACCGGGTAAATGTGGCCGAGACAGGCCGCGATCGCGGTCAGGCCAAGATAAAGAGGGGTGACACCAAAGTGATAAGCCAGCCAGACAGGCAGCATCCCTTTGCAGATATCAAACACCAGCACCGTTGCAGCAGCACCTTTGCCACCGAGGCGCAGTACGTTGGTAGCTCCTGGGTTACCCGATCCGTTGTGACGTGGATCCGGTAATCTGAACAGTCGGCAGACCAAAATCGCACTGGAGATGGAGCCACACAGATACGCGAAAATGATCATGCCAAGCGCGAATACACTCATAACACCGTTCCGTCCTGTTGGGGTCGTTTTGTTGTCATCATCTGTGGATAATACGCATAAACCGCCGGGGATGGTATCCGGCAACCACAAAAACAGAGAGACGTATCATGGATATCGTATTTATTGATCAACTGTCCGTCATCACTACCATTGGCGTTTACGACTGGGAACAGACGATTCAGCAGAAACTGGTGTTCGATGTCGAAATGGCCTGGGACAACCGTAAAGCAGCTGCCAGTGACGATGTTAACGACTGTCTGAGCTATGCCGATGTCTCAGAAGTAATTATTAACCATGTCAGTCAGGGGAAATTCGCACTGGTAGAACGGGTGGCGGAAGAGATTGCCTCGCTGTTGCTGGAACGATTCAATTCGCCCTGGGTCAGGATCAAGGTCAGTAAACCCGGTGCGGTGGCCCAGGCGCAACAGGTTGGTGTCATCATCGAACGCGGGACTAATCCGAAATAAAACCAATTTCATTGCCATGACATGAAACCAAACGACATTATGGTCTGTCTTAAGGTTGCCTTCATCTCGTCGGCGCAGAATTTGGCGGAAGCGTAAAGCGACCGCCTTTTTAATGGTTTTAATAGGGTTAGGGGTTGATTTGATGGCAGATATTCATCAGCTATTGGTGGCAGCAATACTTGGGATCGTTGAGGGGCTGACGGAGTTTCTTCCCGTTTCTTCAACCGGGCACATGATCATTGTGGGTCATTTGTTGGGATTTGAAGGTGAAAAAGCGGAGACCTTTGAAGTTGTTATTCAGCTTGGCTCGATTCTGGCCGTGGTGGTGATGTTCTGGCGTCGTTTGTTCGGCCTGATTGGCATTCACTTTGGTGAAGTTAAACATGAGGGAGTCGGGCAGGGTAAACTGACGCTGATTCATATTATGCTGGGAATGGTGCCTGCCGTGGCGATTGGTCTGCTGTTGCACGATAAGATCAAAACGCTGTTTAATCCGGTAAACGTGATGTACGCGCTGGTTGTTGGCGGTGTGCTGCTGATTGCGGCAGAGCTTCTGAAGCCAAAGCAGCCGAAAGCAGTAGGCGTGGATGATATTACCTACCGCCAGGCGTTTATTATCGGCTGCTTCCAGTGTCTGGCGTTATGGCCGGGCTTCTCGCGCTCAGGGGCGACCATTTCGGGCGGAATGTTGATGGGAGTCAGCCGGTATGCCGCGTCTGAGTTCTCATTCCTGCTTGCGGTGCCGATGATGATCGGCGCAACCGGTCTGGATCTCTACAAGAGTATGGGCTTCCTGACGATGGCTGACTTCCCGATGTTCGCTGTCGGTTTTGTCACCGCGTTTATCGTCGCCTTGATTGCGATAAAGAGCTTCCTGCATATCATCAAACGTATTTCGTTTATCCCGTTTGCCATCTATCGCTTTATTGTGGCAGCAGCGGTATACGCGGTGTTCGTGCTGTAATCCTGATGATTAAACGGGCCAGGCAGTTATGCCTGGCCCCTGTTCGTTTTCCAGTTCTCTAAAGCAGCTACCCGACGACGCGTTAACTCTTCACGTACTTCCAAACCTTTGAACCCCGCAGCAACAACCTCTTTAGTCGACACGCTCAACGCTACCGCCCAGGCTTCGCGCAGGTAATCTCCCTGAGGATACGGGTTGTTCTCGAATCCGGTACGGCCACGTGCGTCGGCTTCGCTGGTAATGGCGATCTGATCTACGCGATGTGGTTTGCGCCAGGCATCCAGACGGTCAAACAACGCTACCAGCGCGCTTGCTGACTGCTTCTCGACCGTATGAACCAGGTCATGAAACTCGGTCACCAGTAACGCCAGGTCACGCACCGCATTCGGTACGCGCAGGCGCTCGCAGAGAGCCGCGACCAGCGGTACGCCAGCCGGGCCATGCCCGTGATGGCTTGGCCATTTTTCCGGCGGCGTTAAAGCCTTGCCGACATCATGGAACAGCGTAGCAAAACGGATATCAATCTCCGGACTGAGCTGTGCCGCAATAGCCAGCGTCATCAGTGCATGCACACCGGTGTCGATCTCCGGGTGCCATTTTGCCGGAGCGGGAATGCCGTACAGATTATCCAGCTCCGGGAACAACACCGCCAGCGCACCACAGTCACGCAGTACCTGGAAAAAGACCTGTGGATTACGCGTCTGCAAGGCATTTTCCGTCTCTTTCCAAACCCGCTCTGGCGTAAGGTGAGCGAGCTCTCCGCTCAGTGCCATAGAGCGCATCAGATCCAGCGTTTCATCGGCAATACGAAAATTGAGATGGGCGTAGCGGGCGGCAAAACGCGCTACGCGCAGTACCCGCAGCGGATCTTCATTAAAGGCTTCAGAGACGTGGCGTAGCAGGCGTTTTTGCAGATCCTCACGCCCCCCGTAGGGATCGTAATAGTGACCGTCTGCATCCTGTGCGATAGCATTGATCGTCAGATCGCGCCGGGCCAGATCCTGTTCCAGCGTAACATCGGGAGCGGAATAACAGACAAAACCGGTATAGCCGCTGCCAGACTTACGCTCAGTGCGCGCCAGCGCGTACTCTTCATGGCTTGAGGGATGAAGAAAGACCGGGAAATCGCGGCCTACCTGTTCAAAACCCTGCTCCAGCATTTGCTGAGGAGAGGCACCCACCACCACCCAGTCTTTGTCTTTCACCGGCAAATTTAATAGTCCATCGCGCACGGCGCCGCCGACAAGGTAAGTTTTCACTGCGGGTCTCCAGAAGGCAGGTAAACAGAATTAACTGAATAATAATTGTCACACTATAACATCCGTGTTGCACAAATGATAAATCACAGACACGGCAAAAAGGGCATCCGCAGATACCCTGAACATAGCCTGATGGGATATTAGTTCATCCAGCGGTCGCTTTTCTTCCTGCGCGGGATCATATGCGGCAGCAGCAGGCCGAGTACCAGACCAACTCCCGCTACGCCCCCACCATACATAAACCACTGCATAATGATGGTACGCTGTTTGTCATCCAGCTGGACATTTGCAGCGTCGACCTTTTTCTTCGCTACTACCAGCTGGTTTTTCAACTGCTGATTCTCTTCTTTCAGGCTGTTGATTGCATCATCGCTGCCAGCAACCTTTTTTTGCATATTTGCGGTACGCTCATTCCAGCTGCCGTCGATGTTAGCCAGTTTAGCGGTGAGTTGTTTCACCTGCTCTTCCAGTTCCGGAACACGGGTACGCAGGCTAGGCTGTTGACTCAGCTGGGCCAGGGGGATCCAGGTGGTACGCCCCTGGCTGTCGCGAATTTGTCCGTAATGGCTGCTTTCATTCGACTGTAGCAGGGTGACTTCTTCACCTGCGTTCAACGTGCCCACCAGACGATAATCATTGCCGGGGCCGCTGCGAACCCAGGTGGAAAGCTCGTCGGAGATGAAACGTTTTTCTTCGGCGTGGACGGTTGCCGCAGCGCTCAATGTGAGCAAAGTCAGACCAATGAGGTGAGTTATTTTCATTCGAACTCTTTTTGCTTAAGGGCTTTAAAAAAGTAATTGCACAGTCTGGAGCTGCCTCACAGAAAGCTGAATGAGAACTATCCTGGTCTCAAACGGCTTGCGAGCCTGTGCGCGAAAACGTAATAAACCCGAGACAGTGCTGTCTCATGTGCATTACTCTTCATGGGTAAAAAGGAACGATCGCCGCAATCAATGCGAGCATAATCAGATACCTTAACCGTTTACTGTGCCGTTAACGACGTAAATAAGACACTATGACCATTGAAATCGAATTAAAGTTCATTGCTGCGCCTGAAGCAGCTGCAAAAATCGCCAATAAGCTTAATGCCTGGCCCCTCCAGTACACTGCCGGGCAGTCGCTGACGAATATTTATTATGAAACGGCTGACAGCCAGCTGCGCCGCTGGGATATGGGGCTGCGCATTCGCGGCTTCGGTGACCGTTATGAAATGACGCTGAAAACTGCCGGACAGACCATCGGTGGGCTACACCAGCGTCCGGAATATAATGTTGCGCTGGAAAAACCCGAGCTGGATATTCAGCAACTGCCTGCTGAAGTCTGGCCTGCGGGAACCGATCTTGCCATGTTACAGCAGCAGCTCAATGCGCTGTTCAGCACACATTTTGTGCGTGAAAAGTGGGTGGTTACTTACCTGCAAAGCGAGATAGAAGTAGCTTACGACTGTGGTGATATCAGTTCAGGTGATCTAAGCGAACCGCTAAGGGAAGTTGAGCTGGAGTTGAAAAGCGGCCAGCGTGATGACCTGCTGGCCTTTGCCGCAGAACTGGCGACCATAGAAGGGCTGCGCCTCGGTAGTCTGAGTAAAGCGGCACGTGGCTATGCGCTGGCCCAGGGCAATCAGCCGCGCCCGCTGCGCCCGGTTCCATTGCTGAAAGTGAAGCCGAAAGCAACGGTGGAAGAGGGAATGCGTGCGGCATTTCTTCTGGCGTTAAGTCAGTGGCAGTATCACGAAGAGCTGTGGCTTCGTGGCAACACTGGCGCTCTGAATGAAGTGAAAGATGCGCTGGAAGTGCTGCGCCAGACATTCTCACTTTACGGTGCGCTGGTGCCACGCAAAGCCAGTAGCGAACTCCGCCAGAAGCTGACGCTGCTGGAAGAGGCGCTGCTGGATGAAGCGCCAGATGCACAAAAAATCTGTTTCAGCCCACTCTGGCTGGAAACTCAGTTAGCACTTACTAACTGGATTGCCACTGAGCGCTGGCGTCAGTTTGTTGATCAAAAAGCAGATGCCAAGCTGCAAGGCTCTTTCAAACGTTTCAGCGATATTATGCTGGGCCGCATTGCTGCCGATCTGAAAGAGACGTTCGCTCATCTTAACCATTCGGGCGAGTATCAGGACAAACTGACACGCCTGCACCGCCAGGTGCTGGCAGTTCATCTTCTGGCTGGTGCCTATGATGCTGCTACTGTTAACGGCTGGCTACTGGTCTGGAAGCAGCTGCGTGAAGCCATTGTTGAACATCAGGAAGTGTGGCTGGATGCTCATCGTCAGCAGGCACTGAAACAGCCAGCGTTCTGGAAAAACGGCAGTCTGTAACCCGTTGCGGGTCATTTTATTCTGTACCTCAAATAATTCGAGTCTCCTCATCGGGCCTGCTTTTAGTGCCGCAAGGCGGCAAACGGGTGAAGCCCATGAGGGGACTTGAAGTATGAGGGGGGATATAGGGAGTGTAGGGTATGGTGTCATCATTAACTCAGCCGCTGCCGGTAGCGATGCAGGAGCAGATAGCGCTGCTTAACCCGCTATTTAGCGAAGCGTCTGCCCGGCAGCAGGCGGTGCTGGTGTTTAGCGATTTTATCAGTGATAACCTGGCAAAATTTCCCGCATGGTGGCAGCAGATTCAGCAACAGCCCCCTCTTCCGGATGAATGGCGTCACTACGCTGAATGGTTACAGGAGCAGCTCGCTTCAGTTCAGGATGAAAACGCGCTGATGCATGAACTGCGCCTTTTCCGTCGGCATATGCTGACGCGTATCGCCTGGATGCAAACGCTGGCAACCAGCGATACGCAACAGTCCCTGCGGCAGCTCAGTGAACTGGCGGAAATCCTGATTGTTGCAGCCCGCGACTGGTTATGGCATGCCTGCTGCCGTGATTTTGGCACCCCGATGAATGCTGCCGGAGAGCCGCAGCCTCTGCTAATCCTCGGCATGGGGAAATTGGGCGGCGGCGAGCTGAATTTCTCCTCTGATATTGACCTGATTTTTACCTGGCCGGAAAACGGCACGACGCGCGGCGGCAGGCGTGAGCTGGATAATGCCCAGTTCTTTACCCGTCTTGGTCAACGCCTCATTAAAGTGCTGGATCAACCGACTGTTGATGGCTTTGTGTACCGCGTCGATATGCGCCTGCGTCCGTTTGGCGACAGCGGGCCGCTGGTGTTGAGTTTTGCTGCGCTGGAAGATTATTACCAGGAGCAGGGACGCGACTGGGAACGCTACGCGATGGTCAAGGCGCGCCTGATGGGTGATGACAATGATCGCTGGAGCGAGGAGTTGCGCCAGATGCTGCGGCCGTTTGTTTTCCGTCGCTATATCGACTTCAGCGTGATCCAGTCACTACGAAATATGAAAAGCATGATCGCCCGTGAGGTCCGGCGGCGCGGGCTGACGGATAACATCAAACTCGGCGCGGGCGGGATCCGCGAAACGGAGTTTATCGTCCAGGTGTTCCAGCTTATCCGTGGCGGCCGCGAGCGCTCGTTACAGCTGCGCTCTCTGTTGCCAACGCTGGATGCTATTGGGCAGCTTAATCTGTTATCAACTGAGCAGGTGCAGCAGTTGCAGGGGGCCTATCTGTTCCTGCGCCGCCTGGAAAACCTGCTGCAAAGCATCAACGATGAGCAGACGCAGACGCTGCCGGCAGGTGAACTGGATCGTGCGCGTCTCGCGTGGGCTATGGGCTTTGCAGACTGGTTCGCGCTGCATCTGGAGCTTGACCGGCATATGCTGGCGGTGCGTACCATATTCAACGATTTGATCGGTGATGATGCTCCAGAAAACGGCGATAACCGTGAAGCCGGTGAATATGGCGTGCTGTGGCAGGATCAGCTGGAAGAGGCCGAGCTGGAACCTCTGGTTCCCCATTTGACCCGTGAAGCGCGACAGCAGCTGCTGCGTACTATCACCGAATTCCGTCAGGATGTTGATAAACGCACCATTGGGCCACGCGGTCGCCAGGCACTGGATCAACTGATGCCAAGGTTGCTGAGTGAAGTAGTACCGCGTGAGGATGCTCCGGTTACCCTGAGCCGTCTGACACCGCTGCTGCTTGGCGTAGTGACGCGCAGTACCTATCTTGAACTGCTGACCGAATTCCACGGCGCACTGAAGCATTTAATCCGCCTGTGCGCCGCATCACCAATGGTTGCCAGCCAGCTGGCGCGACATCCGCTGCTGCTGGATGAACTGCTCGATCCCGCTACGTTGTATCAGCCTACCGCGACCGATGCCTATCGTGATGAGCTGCGCCAGTATCTGCTGCGTATTCCTGAAGAAGACGAAGAGCAGCAGCTCGAAGCATTGCGCCAGTTTAAACAGGCCCAGCATCTGCGTATTGCCGCGGCAGATATCGCCAAAACCCTGCCGGTGATGAAGGTGAGCGATCACCTCACCTGGCTGGCAGAAGCCATGATTGAGTCTGTGGTGCAGCAGGCGTGGAATCTGATGGTGCAGCGCTACGGTCGTCCCTCCCATCTGACTGGTGACAGCGAGCGCGGTTTCTCAGTGGTCGGCTATGGCAAACTCGGGGGCTGGGAGCTGGGCTACAGTTCAGATCTCGATCTGGTATTCCTGCATGACTGCCCGTCAGAAGCGGTGACGCTGGGCGAGCGCAGCATCGACGGGCGTCAGTTCTATTTGCGTCTGGCGCAGCGCGTAATGCACCTGTTCAGCACCCGGACTTCTTCCGGTATCCTCTACGAAGTGGATGCTCGTCTGCGCCCTTCAGGATCTGCGGGCATGCTGGTCAGCACCCTGGATGCCTTTGACGACTATCAGCGTAATGAAGCATGGACCTGGGAACATCAGGCGCTGGTTCGTGCGCGTATCGTGTATGGCGATGCCGCCCTGAGCCAGCGTTTTGACCAGATACGGCGTGGAATTCTGTCGTTACCGCGTGACGCCGATGCGCTGAAAAAGGAAGTGCGCGAAATGCGTGAGAAAATGCGCGCACACCTCGGTAACAAGCACAAAGGGCGCTGGGATATCAAAGCTGATGAAGGCGGGATTACTGATATTGAATTTATTACCCAGTATCTGGTGCTGCGATATGCCGCTCAGGAGCCGATGCTGACCCGCTGGTCTGATAATGTGCGCATTCTTGAACTGCTGGCAAACAGCGGAAAAATGGAGCAGGAAGAGGCAGTGGCGTTGACCCACGCTTATGTCACGCTGCGCGATGCGTTACATCATCTGGCATTACAAGAGCTGCCTGGCCATGTGGAAGAGAGCGCCTATGCTGCTGAGAAAGCCGTGGTTAATGCCAGCTGGCAGGCATGGCTGGGTGCCTGATTTAGCGTGCAGATGCGATGATTAGTCAGTCTTGCAACTGTGCTATCATCGCGCGCACTAATTTTTACTGCCGTCTGGAGTCTCTGGAATGAAAATTACACTACCCAATTTTACGCGCTCGGGTGTGCTGGTGGTGGGCGATGTGATGCTGGATCGCTACTGGCACGGCCCAACCAGCCGTATTTCACCTGAGGCCCCGGTGCCGGTGGTGAAAGTTGAACACGTGGAAGAGCGCCCGGGCGGCGCGGCCAACGTGGCTATGAACATCGCTGCCCTTGGTGCTGCCTCGCGCCTGGTCGGCTTAACCGGTGTTGATGATGCGGCGCGGGCGCTTAGTGCGTCCCTGACCGGAGTAAACGTTCAGTGTGATTTCGTCGCTGTTCCTACTCATCCCACTATCACTAAGCTGCGGGTACTTTCCCGTAACCAGCAGCTGCTCCGCCTTGATTTTGAAGAGGGCTTTGACGGGGTCGATCCTACGCCGATGCATGATCGCATTCAGCAGTCGCTGCCGACTATCGGTGCGCTGGTACTGTCTGACTATGCTAAAGGCGCGCTGGCAAGCGTGGAAACCATGATTGCCCTGGCACGTAAAGCGGGTGTACCGGTGCTGGTGGATCCAAAAGGAACCGATTTCGGTCGCTACCACGGGGCTACGCTGCTGACGCCAAACCTGTCTGAGTTTGAAGCTGTGGTAGGTAAGTGTAAAACTGAAGAAGAGATTGTTGAACGCGGTATGGCACTGATGGAACAGCATGCGCTCTCTGCACTGCTGGTGACCCGTTCAGAACATGGTATGACCCTGTTGCAGCCGGGTAAGGCACCGTTCCATATGCCAACTCAGGCGCAGGAAGTGTTCGATGTGACAGGGGCAGGAGATACCGTTATCGGCGTACTGGCGGCCGCGCTGGCAGCAGGGAACACGCTGGAAGAGAGCTGTTTCCTCGCGAATGCAGCGGCGGGCGTAGTGGTTGGTAAGCTTGGTACCTCGACCGTGTCCCCGGTGGAGTTGGAAAACGCCGTGCGGGCGCGTCCTGAATCCGGTTTCGGCGTAATGGACGAAGCTCAACTGATTGCTGAAGTGGCGAAAGCCCGCCAGCGCGGTGAGAAAGTGGTTATGACTAACGGCGTATTCGATATTCTGCATGCGGGGCATGTCTCTTACCTGGCCAATGCTCGTAAGCTGGGCGACCGTCTGATTGTTGCCGTGAATAGCGATGCCTCAACCCGACGGTTGAAAGGGGAAACCCGTCCGGTAAATCCACTGATCAACCGCATGATCGTGCTGGGTGCGCTGGAAGCTGTGGACTGGGTAATTGGTTTTGAAGAGGACACACCGCAGCGTCTGATAGCGGAAGTGCTGCCCGATCTGCTGGTCAAAGGCGGTGACTACAAGCCGGAAGATATTGCGGGAAGTAAAGAGGTGTGGGCCAACGGCGGAGACGTGCGGGTACTCAACTTCGAAGACGGTATTTCTACCAGTAATATCATTAAAACGATAATTTCTGGCAGCGGGAAAAACTAATCCTTATCGGCTGCCCTTTAAGGGCAGCCGTATTGCAGATAAGGCTTAGTCTGCGTTTTTTTCGTCGCTGCCAGCAGGTTTTACGTCGCTTACAACAGGGACTGGGGCTGGCGCAGCACGACTTTCCAGTTCAATCAGGCGCTGTTCCAGTGCAGCGAGTTTTTCGCGGGTACGCAGCAGTACCTGAGTCTGTACATCAAACTCTTCGCGGTTAACCACATCCAGACGTGTCAGCTGTGCCTGTAATGTCTGACGAATTTTCTTCTCCACATCATCACCAAACTCACGAATGCCTTTCGGCATAGATTCGTGAACCTGACGGGCCAGTTGTTCAATTTTTTTTGGGTCAAGCATAGCGGCTTCCTGATAACAGCGAGTTTTATCTTTAGTGTAATCCCAGATGCGTCCGGTATAAACCTGAAAACACTATAGTCACTAAACGGATATCATTTTGACCTTTTTGTTCGTTGCCCTGTCACTTTTTCAGCGCTATGATAACTCTGCTTATTCTCAGGGCGGGGCGAAATTCCCCACCGGCGGTAAATCAGCTTTTGCTGAAAGCCCGCGAGCGCTTCAGGGTTATTCCTGAAGGACAGCAGATCCGGTGTAATTCCGGGGCCGACGGTTAGAGTCCGGATGGGAGAGAGTAACGATTCTTGACGGGCTTTTGCTCGCCTCGCGTTATTTTTTTGTCACTGCATGACACTCCTAAGCACGCCCTGATTCTGGTAACCCATACATTTATTAAGGTTTATTTACCATGAATCAGTCGCTACTTTCTGAATTTGGCACGCCTGAACAGCGTGTTACCCGTGCCATCGAGGCACTGCGCGAAGGCCGCGGTGTGATGGTTTTAGATGATGAAGATCGTGAAAACGAAGGTGATATGGTCTTCGCCGCCGAAACCATGACCGTTGAACAGATGGCTCTGACCATTCGCCACGGCAGCGGTATTGTCTGCCTGTGTCTGACGGAAGAACGTCTTAAGCAGCTGGATCTGCCAATGATGGTGGAGAACAACACCAGCTCTTACGGCACCGGTTTTACCGTGACTATCGAAGCCGCTAAAGGCGTCACCACCGGTGTTTCCGCCAGTGACCGCCTCACCACCATCCGCGCCGCCATTGCCGATAATGCAAAGCCAGAAGATCTTAATCGCCCGGGGCACGTATTCCCGCTGCGCGCCCGCGCCGGTGGCGTACTGACCCGTGGTGGTCACACCGAAGCCACCATTGATCTGGTTAGCCTGGCAGGATTTAAGCCAGCAGGAGTGTTATGTGAGCTGACGAACGATGACGGCTCAATGGCGCATGCACCGGAAGTGGTGGTGTTTGCAAAACAGCACAACATGCCGGTAGTGACTATCGAAGATCTGGTGGCTTACCGCCGTAATCGCTAAGTTATCTCAGGGCCGGTTTAGTTATCCCGGCCCTTTCCCCGCTATATTTCGTTGGTTCCCTTTTGTAATTTCCCTTCAAATTTTCTGAATATCTTCGTCATGGTTATCCAGGTTCATCCGTGGAAAAAAGGGCGTAATGTGAGCTCCATTGAACAAAAACTTTCCCGGAGTAACACCATGAGCCACACACGTATGCCGGCACTTTTCCTTGGCCACGGCAGCCCGATGAATGTTCTGGAAGAAAATATCTGGACTGAAACCTGGCGCGAATTGGGTAAAACTTTACCTCGTCCGAAAGCGATTATTGCAGTTTCTGCACACTGGTACACTCGTGGAACCGCAGTAACGGCGATGGAAAAACCACGCACCATCCATGATTTTGGTGGGTTCCCGCAGGCACTATTTGATACCCAATACCCGGCCCCAGGCTCCCCGGAGCTGGCACGTCAGGTGGTGGAAGCGCTCGCGCCGGTAGAGGTCAACCTTGATCAGGAGTGGGGATTCGACCACGGTTCATGGGGCGTATTAATTAAAATGTACCCGGATGCAGATATCCCTGTAGTGCAACTGAGCATAGATGGCACTAAGCCTGCGGCTTACCATTTTGAACTGGGCCGTAAGCTGGCTGCGCTGCGTGATCAGGGCATTATGATTGTTGCCAGCGGTAACGTAGTGCATAACCTGCGTATGGTGCGCTGGCAGGGCGAAGCACAGGCCTATCCGTGGGCGGATGCCTTCAACCAGTACGTTCGCGACAATCTCAGCTGGGAAGGGGCTGATGAGCAGCATCCGCTGGTAAACTTTATGCAGCACGAAGGCGCAGCGCTGTCGAACCCAACGCCGGAGCATTACCTGCCGCTGCTGTATGTGCTGGGGGCGCGTACTGAAGGTGAAGCCATCTCTGTCCCAGTAGATGGGGTGGTGATGGGATCATTAAGTATGTTGTCGGTGCAGGTGGGATAACAGAGGCCGGGCATGCCCGGCCACGACGTGACAATTGTGCACAGTCATGTGTTGGGGCGAGGCATATCTCGCCCGACGATCACACATTATTCGATAAACGCATGCGGATAGAAGCGTGACAGATCCTGGGTGATCAAATCGCGATCTTCACGCAGGCCGATACCCGCAGGCTGATCGTTGATCAACCAGGATCCGATCAGCGTATAGCTGTCGCCGAATTTCGGCAGAGGATGGAACTGCTGCACAATCATCCCTTCTTCGCCGTACGGCCCGTCGACGCGCGCAATCTCCTGACCGTTTTCTACGATACGAATATTGGCACCTTCGCGTGAAAACAGCGGCTTAACCACATATTTGTCCATGTGGGGTACGTTATCTTCTGCGAAATAAGCGGGAAGAAGGTTGGGGTGATTCGGGAACATTTTCCACAGCAGCGGCAGCAGCGCTTTATTAGAAATAATGCTTTTCCAGCCCGGCTCCAGCCAGCGAACACCAGCATCAGCCAGCTTGGTGGAAAACATTTCGCGCAGCATAAACTCCCACGGATAAAGCTTAAACAAATTACCAATCACCTGGTCGTGAACGTCGGTAAACTGTCCTTTCTCACCGAGGCCGATCTCATCCATATAGAGGAATTCACTCGGCAGACCCGCTTCCGTCGCGCAATCCTGCAAATACTGTACGGTGCCACGATCTTCATCGGTATCACGGCAGCAGGCAAAATGGAGCCAGCTAAAACCGTGCTGCTGATGCAGTTCGCCAAAGCGTTCGATCAGCTTTTCTTGCAGACTGTTAAACTGGTCACTGCCAACAGGAAGCTGACCGGCGTTAAGCTGATCTTCCAACCACAGCCACTGGAAAAACGCGGCCTCATAAAGTGAGGTCGGGGTATCTGCGTTATTCTCCAGGAGTTTGGCCGGTGAGTGCCCGTCCCAGGCGAGATCCATTCTGGAATATAGCGACGGTTGCCCGCTCTTCCACGACTCGCGAACAAAATCCCAGGTATGTTTGGGAATGCGGAATTTGGTTAACAGCTCTTCGCTATTAACCACCTGCTCCACCACCTGCAAACACATCTGGTGCAGCTCGCTGGTCACATCTTCCAGAGATTCAATCTGTTGCAACGTAAACTGGTAATAAGCATCTTCACACCAGTACGGTTCCCCGTGCATGGTGTGAAAGTGAAAACCATATTCCGTCGCTTTTTCCCGCCAGTTAGGGCGTTCTGCAATGGCAATACGCTTCATGAGCGGTTAGCCCCCCATGCTGCGGCTGGTGCCAGAGGCACTGCTGCGCTGCATGGATGTTTGTTTAGCAACGGTCTCACCAAATCCACCGCGCGTAACGGTGCTGGTGGTGGCCGGTTTCGGTGCGAGGGCAGTTTTAGGAACGGTCATGGTACGGCCCGGGGTTGCTGCACCGTAGCTCTTGCCGCTGGCATCAACAAACTTACCGTTTGCCGGGCTGCCAGGTGCACGAGAGGTAAACAGCGGCTGCTGCGCGCCCATACCGCCACCCATCATACGGCCCATCATGTAACCCGCCATCAGTGGCATCCAGAAGCTGCCGCTTGACTGCGATTCTGCATTGGTGGTGCCTACGCCAGCCTGGGCCGGGGCCTGCTGACACTGACCTTCGCCGAACTCGGCTACACAATCTTCACGGCTGGCGTATTTAGGTGCCGTTTTAACCGCCTCTTCTTTGGCCTTGTTAAACGCCGTGGTGCACTGTTCGCTCTTGCCTGGGTTGGCTGTAGAACAGTCATCAGCATTCTGATACATCGATACCGTTTCATCGGCCTGTTCACATGCGGCCAGCATAAATACTGCACTTACCGCCAGTGCTACTGGCGTTAAATGACGTGCGCTCCAGCTTTTGCGAAAGGAGGCATGATTAATTTGTTTAGTCCGTTTCATCACTTTTCATCCTGTGCCCAAAGGTAAGTGCATAGGATAGGGGAACAGCGGTGAAAAATGAAGCGATGAAGCCTTGCAGGATGGGGATCTTTACTTAGCTATACGTTTGATTGTGAAGGGGCAGCGTTTGCTGCCCCTCAGGAGATTATTGACTGAATGGATTACCGCTGGCGCGAGTCGACGTCTTACTACTCGCCTTGCTGCTGGTAGGGATAACCTTGCTGGCAGAACGCTGTTCGGCACCGTCCACATTGGCGGTCTGCTGTGCATTTTCCGGGGCGACGATTTCCGGCGAAGTGCCGACATCTTTGCCCAGGTGATTATTCAACGTTTGCAGATCCTGCTCGTTAAGCGTACCCAGCGCGGATTTAATATTGAGCTGGTTAATCATATAGCTGTAACGGGCGTTAGCCAGCTGCTGCTTGGCGTTAAACAGCGTGGTGGTGGCATCCAGCACGTCAACGATGGTGCGGGTACCTACTGAGTAACCGGCCTCCATCGCATCCAGTGAACTCTGCGCAGATACAACGGCCTGTTTGTAGGCATTAATGCTGCTGATAGAGGCATTAACGTTGTTAAACGAAGAGCGTACGGTCTGGATGGTGCTGCGGTGTGCACTTTCCAGCTGCTCGCTGGCGGAAACAAAGGCGTACTGCGCCTGTTTCACCTGTGAGCTGACTGCACCGCCGCTGTAGAGTGGCAGATTGAAGCTCAGACCAACCTGGTTACTGCCGCTGATGTTGTCAGTGCTGTTAGGGCTGGCGCGGTCGCCGCCGTAACGGGTATTCGATAATCCGCTGGAAGCGGTCAGATCCAGCGTTGGCATATGGCCGGTTTCTGATGAACGAATCTGTTCACGTGCCAGATCCTGAGACAGGCGGGCAGAGAGCAGCGACAGGTTGCGGCTTTCAGCTTCTTTCAACAGCGCATTAACGGGCTGAGGTTTTTCAGTTTGAAAGTTTTCAACGTTCAGCGATGCCAGCGTTGGGTAGTAATTGCCGGTCACCTGACGCAGAGTCTCTACCGCATTATCGAGGTCGTTACGCGCGGAAACTTCGCTGGCCAGTACGCTGTCGTACTGTGAGCGGGCGTTCTGCACGTCAGTGATAGCCACCAGGCCCACATTAAAACGCTGAGTGGTCTGATCCAGTTCACGATAGATAGATTGCTTCTGCGCTTCGGTATAAGAGAGCGTGTCGATGGCATTCAGTACGTTGAAATAGGCGGTAGCAGTGTTGAGAATCAGGTTCTGCTGGGCTGTCTGATAGGTGACATCCTGAATACCGGCGGTCTTTTCCTGAAGTGTCAGAGCGCGCCATTTCGACATATCAAAAATGGTTTGAGTTAATTGCAGCGATGCACTTTTTGAGTCGTTGTGGGTATCACGCGCATCGCGGTAACCGCTGTTATAGGTGTAGTCAGCGCCCAGACCTAGCTGAGGTAAAAGCGGGCTGCGGGCTTCGTTAATTTTCTCAAAGGCAGCATCACGATCGGCCGCAGAGCTACGAAGGTCAGGATTTGATAAACGTGCCTGCTGATATACTTGCAGCAGGTTTTCAGCCTGGCTGGCAACACTGAAGCCGCCCAGGCTCAGACCGATGAGTAAAGGGAGCAGTTTGTTCATTTGCATTCCTTGTAGTGCAGCAAAATTGCTATGGTAGCGCTGACATAGGCCAAAAATTATCGCCGATAATAGCAGACAGTTCCGATTAGGTAAGTTGGCTGAAAGTGCCATCTTGCCCTAATTTACTCAAATAAGTTGTTAAGAACCAGACAACTGACGGAATAGTCTTGCACTTTATGTTTTTGCCACCGCTCAACAGGAGACGTTGTTATGGAAACTGGTAGCAAATACCCAGTGACTTTCACTAAAAACGATGTAGAAATTATTGCACGGGAGACGTTATATCGCGGTTTTTTTTCGCTCGAACGTTATCGCTTTCGTCATCGCCTGTTTAAGGGCGGGATGAGTGAAGAAGTTTCACGTGAAATTTTTGAGCGCGGCCATGCTGCGGTGCTGCTACCCTATGACCCTCAGCGCGATGAAGTGGTGTTGATTGAGCAAATTCGTATTGCTGCTTACGATACCAGCCCCACGCCCTGGGTGCTTGAGCTGGTAGCGGGAATGATTGAGCCGGGTGAAACCCCGGAAGAGGTAGCGCGCAGAGAAGCCGTTGAAGAGGCGGGCCTGACTGCCGGGCGTGTAAAACCAATAGTTAACTACCTCTCCAGCGCCGGAGGTACCACCGAGCGGCTGGCGGTGTTTGTAGGTGAAGTGGATGCCAGCGTGGCGCAGGGAAACCACGGCCTGGAGGAAGAGAATGAGGATATTCTTGTACATGTGGTCAGCCGTAGTCAGGCTTATCAATGGGTGGAACAGGGGAAAATAGATAACGCTGCTGCTGTCATTGCTTTGCAATGGCTGGAGCTGCACCATAAACAGCTACGCCAAGAGTGGAATCCTTAATAATGAAACGCTATGTTCCCGACTTTCCTGAAATGATGCGCGTCTGTGAAACGAATTTTGCGCAGTTGAGGCGTTTATTGCCGAAGGAGGATCGGGTAGGCGAATCAATGGCGTATCAGGTGAACGGTGCCAGCTATCTGATCACTATTCAGGAGTCGACCCGTTACACCACGCTGGTGGAAATCCGGCAAACGGCTCCTGCGGTCAGTTACTGGAGTCTGCCTTCTATGTCGGTTCGTCTTTATCATGATGCTATGGTGGCGGAAGTGTGTTCCACTCAGCAGATCTATCGCTTTAAAGCACGTTATGATTATCCTAATAAAAAGCTGCATCAGCGTGACGAAAAGCACCAGATTAACCAGTTTTTAGCAGACTGGCTGCGCTACTGTTTGTCCCATGGTGCAATAGCCGTTCCGGTATGTTGATTGGTTATTCATACCTCTGGTTGTGTCGGCGCGCTGGTTTGCCGCATAACCCGGCTTCTGCCTGTGGCTCATTCCTTAGGGGTAGCACCAGTGTTGTTCAAAAACGTATTGCGTTTTTGTTCCGTAACCCGAATTATTTAGAGTAAATAACTGCGACAATTCCAGAGCTAGTTAAGGACTTTGATTGGATAGCCTGTTAAAACTTCCTGTGGCGAGTGGGTCCAGAGTCAGGATTTTACAGATAACGGATACTCACCTTTTTGCGGGTAAACATGAAACGCTGTTGGGCGTGGATACCTGGGCCAGTTTTGATGCCGTGCTGGATGCGATCGCAGCGCAGCAGCGGCACTATGATTTGATTGTTGCTACCGGCGACCTGGCTCAGGATCACTCTATTGAGGCCTATCAGCATTTCGCTGAGGGTATTGCGCGTCTGCCCGCTCCCTGCGTCTGGTTGCCCGGCAATCATGACTTTCAGCCTGCGATGTTTACCACGCTGGCGGCTTCCAGTATTGCCGACCAAAAACAGGTGCTGGTTGGGGATCACTGGCAAATAGTGCTGCTGGATAGCCAGGTGTTCGGCGTGCCGCATGGGGAACTGAGCGACTACCAGCTGGAGTGGCTTGAGTGCGCGCTGGCTGCCGAACCGCAGCGACATACGCTGGTGTTACTCCATCATCATCCGGTGCCTTCAGGCTGCTCGTGGCTGGATCAACACAGCCTGCGTAACCCGCATATGCTTGATGTGGTTCTGCAACGTTATCCGCTTGCCAAAACCCTGCTGTGTGGTCATATTCATCAGGAACTTGACCTCGACTGGCAAGGCCGGCGTGTGCTGGCGTCGCCGTCCACCTGTGTGCAGTTCAAGCCACACTGTACCAATTTCACCATTGACGCTGAACCTCCCGGTTGGCGCTGGCTTGACCTCTACGACGACGGCCGACTGGAAACTCAGGTACAGCGCCTCGCCACTCGTATGTTTAATCCGGATCTCGATTCAGAAGGATACTGACCGATGCCCACGTTGCTTTATCTGCATGGTTTCAACAGTTCGCCGCAGTCAGCGAAAGCGACACAATTCAAACAGTGGCTGGCAAAACATCGCCCGGATATCACGCTCTATGTGCCACAGCTTCCTGCGTTCCCATCCGATGCGGCCGCGATGCTTGAGAGTTTTGTCTTGCACGCTTCTGGCGAGCAGCTGGGGATTATCGGCTCGTCACTGGGCGGCTACTACGCCACCTGGCTATCGCAATGTTTCACTCTGCCTGCGGTAGTGGTTAACCCTGCTGTACGCCCGTTTGAGCTGCTGGCCGATTACCTGGGCCACAACGAGAACCCATACACCGGGCAGCAATATGTGTTAGAGTCACGCCATATTTACGATCTAAAAGTGATGCAGATTGACCCGTTAGAGTCGCCGGATTTACTTTGGCTGTTGCAACAAACGGGTGATGAAGTGCTCGACTACCGTCAGGCCCTGGACTACTACAGCGCCTGCCGCCAGACGGTAGAAGAGGGCGGAAATCATGCTTTTATCGGATTCGAACGCCATTTCTCTGCAATAATCGACTTCCTGGGTTTTCAGGAGTGAGATAGCCGGAGTCTGGCCACTCATATTTAGCCACCACCAATCAGATTGTTACGATGACTCAATCCAGCTATAACGCTGACTCCATTGAGGTTCTCAGCGGCCTTGAACCCGTGCGTCGCCGCCCGGGTATGTACACCGATACCGTGCGTCCTAACCATTTAGGCCAGGAAGTGATCGACAACAGCGTGGATGAAGCGCTGGCCGGTCACGCTAAACGCGTGGAAGTGATTCTGCACGCTGACCAGTCGTTGGAAGTGATCGACGACGGGCGCGGCATGCCGGTGGATATTCACCCTGAAGAGGGCGTGCCGGCCGTTGAGCTGATTTTCTGCCGCCTGCATGCCGGCGGTAAGTTCTCCAACAAAAACTATCAGTTCTCCGGCGGCCTGCACGGCGTGGGGATCTCGGTGGTTAATGCCCTGTCAAAGCGCGTAGAAGTCACCGTTCGCCGTAATGGCGAAGTGCACGAAATGGCGTTTGAAAACGGCGATAAAGTACAGAACCTGACAGTTACCGGCACCGTGGGTAAACGTAACACCGGTACCCGCGTGCAGTTCTGGCCGGATGAATCCTTCTTCGACAGCCCGCGCTTCTCAGTTTCGCGCCTGAGCCACCTGCTGAAAGCCAAAGCGGTACTGTGCCCGGGTGTGGAAATTGTCTTCAAAGACAAAGTAAACAATACCGAGCAGACCTGGTGCTACGCCGATGGCCTGACCGACTACCTGATGGAAGCGGTTAACGGGCTGCCGACGCTGCCGGAAAAAGCCTTTGTAGGTACGTTTGTCGGTGAGGCGGAAGCGGTGGACTGGGCGCTGCTGTGGCTGCCGGAAGGCGGCGAGCTGCTGACGGAAAGCTACGTTAACCTGATCCCGACCATGCAGGGCGGGACGCACGTTAATGGCCTGCGCCAGGGGCTGCTTGATGCGATGCGTGACTTCTGCGAATACCGCAATATTTTGCCGCGTGGCGTGAAGCTGTCAGCGGAAGATATCTGGGATCGCTGCGCCTATGTGCTGTCAGTGAAAATGCAGGATCCGCAGTTTGCCGGGCAGACCAAAGAGCGTCTCTCATCCCGACAGTGCGCGGCCTTCGTTTCTGGCGTAGTGAAAGATGCCTTCAGCCTGTGGCTGAATCAGAACATTCAGATCGCAGAAATGCTGGCGGAGCTGGCAATATCCAGCGCCCAGCGCCGCCTGCGTGCAGCGAAAAAAGTCGTGCGCAAAAAGTTGACCAGCGGGCCGGCACTGCCTGGTAAACTGGCCGACTGTTCAGCACAGGATCTAAACCGCACCGAGCTGTTCCTTGTGGAAGGGGATTCTGCGGGCGGTTCAGCCAAGCAGGCGCGCGATCGTGAATATCAGGCGATCATGCCGCTCAAAGGTAAGATCCTGAATACCTGGGAAGTCTCCTCTGATGAGGTTCTGGCATCGCAGGAAGTGCATGATATTTCGGTGGCGATCGGCATCGATCCGGACAGTGACGATCTGACCCAGCTGCGTTACGGCAAGATCTGCATTCTTGCGGATGCGGACTCCGATGGTCTGCATATTGCCACACTGCTGTGCGCGCTGTTTGTGCGCCACTTCAGCACGCTGGTAAAAAATGGTCACGTTTATGTTGCGATGCCGCCGCTTTACCGCATCGATCTTGGCAAAGAAGTCCATTACGCGCTGGATGAAGAGGAGAAAACCATCATCCTTGAGAAACTTAAGCGCAAAAAAGGCAAGCCGGGCGTACAGCGCTTTAAAGGTCTGGGTGAAATGAACCCGCTACAGCTGCGTGAAACTACGCTCGATCCCAATACGCGCCGCCTGGTGCAGTTAACCATTAGCGATGAGGATCTGCCACATACCATGGCAGTGATGGATATGCTGTTGGCGAAGAAGCGCTCTGAAGACCGCCGCAACTGGTTACAGGAAAAAGGCGATACTGCCGAAATCGAAGTGTAACCAACCCCGGTGCAGTCATTGTCGGGGGCGACGTTTATCCGTCGCCCCTATCACCCCTCAGCCGAAGATCCGCCATTGAAAATCACCCTTGAAGAGCTGCGTGCGTGGGTTGTTGTGGTCGATACCGGTTCGATCACCCGCGGCAGCGGAACAGCTTAATCAGACCACCTCCGGCATCAGCCGCGCCCTCAGCAGGCTGGAAAGCAAACTGCAAACCACACTGCTGCATCGTACCACCCGCCGTATTGCGATGACCGAAGAGGGGCAGATCTTTCTTGAGCACGCGCGTCAGATCATCCGTTCGGTGGAGGCCGCCGAAGAGCAGATTGCCCAGCGGCGCGAGATCCCATCCGGCCGGCTGCGTGTCAATGCTGCTACGCCGTTTATGCTGCATGTCATTGTGCCGCTGATGGCCGAGTTCTCACGTCGTTTTCCGCTGATCCAGCTGGAGCTGAATACTGATGAGGTGGTGATCGACCTGCTGGAGCAGCAGACTGATATCGCCATCCGCATTGGCGAACTACGCGACTCCACCATGCATGCCCGTGCCCTCGGCAGCAGCAGACTGCGGCTGATGGCCAGCCCGGCATATCTGGAAGAGTTCGGCGTGCCGCAGAGCGTGGCGGAAATGGTAGATAAACACCGCCTGCTTGGCTTCTGCAATCTTGAACAGCACAATATCTGGCCGGTATGGCGTTCGGAGGGGGAATTTTTACACATCAAACCAACGGTGATGGCATCAAGCGGTGAAACGCTGCGCCAGCTGGCCGTGAATGGTATGGGTATTGCCCGGGTATCAGATTTTCTCAGCCGCGAAGATTTGGCTTCAGGCAGACTGGTACCGGTACTGGAGGCTGAAACCCGTGAGATGTACCATCCTATCCACGCTGTTTACTACCGCAACAGTACGCTTTCAGCGCGTATCAGCTGCTTCCTCGATTATCTCAGCGAACAGTTCGCCAGCAAAACACTGCTGTAAAAAAAGGCGAACCAAAGACGGTTCGCCCGATGATTTACCCGATCCTGACCGCTACTGCGCGGGTTCCAGTACATAGATTTTCACATCCACCACATCATCTTTAATGGCGGTACGGTGTGCTTCCATATGGTCAGTCTGCTGATGCTGTTCAAGATGGCGCAGTGATTCCCACTGTTCGACCATAAAAATCGAGTCCGGAGAATACTGTTTCCACGGCACCTGCGCTTTATGGTCAATCAGCGCCTGGTAACTACCGCAGCCCTCTTCATCCAGCACGGTTGGGGTGAGCTTCTCAATCGCATGTAAAACGGCAGTACGTCGTCCTGGTTTGATACAAATTTCTGCGATGACGGTCAGCATACTGTTTCCTTTTACTCGATGTAACTCGATGGGTGAGTCTTTAGTTAAGCAAAAATCGCGCTCAGATGAGTCCGATAGCGTGCGATATCGCCCTCAATATCCGGTTGTTTGATAACATCGTTACAGATAAAGGTCGGCAGAGGATCCATGCCGAGGAACTGATTCGCCTTGTGGAAATGCAGATAGACGCCATCAACGCCCACGCCTTCAAAGAACTGTTCCGGGTCGGTAAAGGCCTGTAATGGTGCATTCCAGGTCAGCGACAGCATATAGGTTTTACCCTGTAACAGGCCACCGGAGCCATATTTTTTTGCAGCGTCGGAGCGGGTACGGCCATCGCTGGCATACAGTTTACCGTGGCCTTCGGTGAATACTTCATCGATATATTTTTTCAGCGTCCAGGGTTCGCCCATCCACCAGCCCGGCATCTGATAGATAATGGTATCTGCGGCGAGGTATTTTTCAATCTCGTCGGCGACCACGTAACCGTCGTCCAGTACGGTCACATCAACCTGGTGACCCGCGTCACGCAGAAAGCTGGCGGCAACGTTAGTCAGGGTATGGTTCAGCTCGCCTTTTGAGTGGGCGAAGGCTTTTCCTGCATCAATAATTAAAATCTTGCTCATAAATTTGTCTCGGCTGTGTGCAATTTCGTAGAGTGTAATGGACAAGAGTACAAAGAAAAATGTGGTATTGATCACAATACTATTGCGTTTTAAGCAACAATGCGTGCGCTGATAATAACAATGAGAGAAATATGATGATAAAAATCGGGGCTGTGGCCCTTCTGCTGGTGGCAGGAAGCGCCAGTGCGCAATCACATCTGGATCGGGCTATGCAGAGTAAAACGCTGGTAGTGTGTACTACCGGAGACTATAAGCCCTATACCTATCTGCGTACTGATGGTAGCTATGAAGGCATTGATATTTCTCTGGTGCAGTCGCTGGCAAAAAGCCTGGGTGCTGAAGTGAAATGGGTGCCGACCACCTGGAAAACCCTGACGCCTGACTTTATCGGCAAGCAGTGTGACGTCGCATTAGGTGGTGTATCGGTAACGCTAAAACGCCAGCAGACAGCCTGGTTCGCCGAGCCGCTGGATACTGATGGTAAAATCCCACTGGTACGCTGTGCCGACAAAAAGAAATATCGCAGTGTTGAGCAGATGAATAAGCCGTCTGTGCGCCTGATTGAACCGGCAGGCGGCACCAATGAAGCCTTTGTACATGCTTATTTGCCGCAGGCTAACTTGACGCTATTTCACGATAACGTCACCATCTTCCAGCAGCTGGTGGATAAGAAAGCGGATGTGATGATCACTGATGCTTCTGAAGCGCTCTATCAGCAGAAGCGTTATCCGTCATTGTGCGCCATCAATCCGGAGAAGCCGCTGCAATATGGTGAGAAGGCATGGATGTTGCCGCGTGATGATATCAGCTGGAAGATGTACGTTGACCAGTGGCTGCACCTGAGTAAAGCCACCGGGGAATATCAGCAGATAGTCGCGCAATGGTTAGCGGTGAAATCATAACCTTTGATGGGCCACGCATGCGTGACCCAGACATCGTGGGTTATACGTCTCTTTTAACCGCTCGGTTAAACAAGATATTACAGAGGATTAGTACATCCACTGTAGCGTAAAGCCGAGGTTGAGGTCGTTAGTAGCCAGCCCATCAGGTTTTGACAGCGGCACAGACGTAAAAAGGTCATAGCCGGTGTGCCATTTATATCCGCGCACACCAGCAACGCCACCCATCAGTGTGCGGCCGGAAATCCAATCCTGGCGTGTACGGGAAACCTGCCCGACATCGGCTCCCAGATAAAACTGGTTACTCCAGGACTCTGGCAGGTTGATATTGACCGTATTGCTCAGGTACCAGCCACGGTCGCCCATCAGGGTGTTTTCGCCGTCAAAACCTCGTATCGTCCAGCGGTTACCAATACTGAACTGATCCTGAGATATCAGCTGGCCAGGCGCATACTGCGAGAAGAAGTGCGGTTGATAGCTCATCCCGATACCTGCGAACTGAAACGGGATCGCTGCCTGAAGATCCAGAGTCATAATATGACTGCTGTCGCTGGCATTACCGTAACGGGCGCTGGCGGTTGTTTCACTGCCAAACCAACGCATATTTTTTTGCCAGCTCAGATCGGCGTCGAATACCATGTCGCGGATATAATGACGATGGGCGAGATCGAAACGTAAATTAGTCAAATCCAGCCGCTGTAACTCAAGTTCGGTGTCGCTGATATAGTAATTTGAGTCTCTTTTTATCACCTGTGAACTGAAGGTGGTTTTTTGTCGAGCGCTGCGATGCAAAACCCGGTTCACCCTGGCACTAAGGTACTTACTTTTCCCCTGGTACTGATAATTAGACAGCTCTCCGGAAAGTGGCTGATGATACTCGTTTTGGCTGGCGTAGAGATTCAGCGACCAGTAGCCATACGGAACCGAATAGCTCATCGAGCTGTTTTTATTTCCCTTGTGCCGATTATTTTGCAGACTTTTCCCAACAGAGACATAAAATAGATCGTTCAGCGAAGTAATATTATCCAGATAAAGAGCAAGGCCGCCCTGATAGCGGCCAGTATATTTACTTCCTGCATCGTCCATCCATCCGGCAACCCGCCAGTAAGCGTCCTGTGCGCGATCGATGGAAACATCACTTACTCCCTGTTCTGCTGTAGGAACAAGATTAATATGCACGTAAGTGGAGGGGATATTTTGCATATTTTCCAGACCTTGCTCAATATCACGCAGGTCGAGAATATCATCCGAACTCATCGGAAAAGCATTCCGCGTTGTGACCCAGGTGTCGCTTTTTTCTGAGAGATATATTTCCCCCACCTTTCCCGCAATGACCTTTAGCTCCAGGTTGCCGCTGTTAATATTCTGGTCAGGGAGATTGACTCTGGAAGTGATATAACCGCTGCCAATAAGTTTATTTTGCAAAGTAATGATGGCAACTTTTATATTGTGGGCGTTCATGCAGTGCCCTTTAGCCTCATCAGCAATACGCTGCAACGGATACCATGAAGGTATCTCGGGATCCTTATCAATAATTATATTAGTTATCAGTTTGCAGGAAGGTGTATCTACATAGCTGTGCATATTATCAGCTGAGCGGGTATCCTCACCACGGACTTCCTTTCCCGTGGTATCAAGCTGTGACTGCAACGCTTTCTGCTGTTGCCTCTGATGCACATTTTGTTGCTCTAGGTTATTGAATGTATTTGATGATTTTGCCGAAGTGGTCAGCATCATTAAAAAAATAAATACAAGAGTTGTTCGGCAAATGTTCGCCTTCACAAAGCTATCTCCATTATAAATCCGCGCATTTCTGCGCGGATTTTTATTTTTAATTATCGTGTTTTATATTGATTTTAACCGGGTTATTTCTGTCGGATTATCCCGTGGTTAGTGGTTTTTTTACTGTGAATATCGGTAGATCCGGTAGACATAACAATACTGTTATTAGTAAATGATTCCGGTGCGTATAGGTTAATATTACCGCTGCTGACGATCGCTGAGTTATTAGTGATATTTCCATAGGTATTTATAGTAAGGTCTTTACCACTGTGAATGTTTCGGTAGTTAGTGATATTTATCGCGTCAATATTGGTATTGTTATCAGCACCGATAGAACCATAGTTATTAACGTCACCGAAACTGGTCAAGCTAATATCATTACCTGCCTGATATGTTCCATAGTTTGTGAGGCCACTCATTGAGAAAATAGTTAAGTTTTTGGCTGCATTAATCGTAGTTGCTGTATTGTCATCAATATAATTAGATTGTATGACGATATCATTTTTTGCTTTCAAATCTGCGGCAGAAAGGTTAAAAATTTTGGTTTCAAGTGTAATATCTTTTGCTGAAATATGACTTTGCTCGCCATGTATCTTGCTGGTAGCTGACACAAAAACGTTACCCGAGTCAGATTTTATATGACCATTGCGTCCAATGTATAGATCATCGCCGGCAATGTTAATGTCATTGGTTGCTTTTATTCCTCCGATTGCTTCACCACCAGCATAGCTATCGCTAGAGTAATTTACTAATTTATTTGAGTTAATATTCACATCTTTACCTGAAACCAAAGCGGCTCTATTGTAAAGGGTAACCGCGTCAATATTTAACTTACTATCACTCTGGATTGTGCTGGAATATTGGTTGAAGATATAATTGGCGGCAATAGTCATATTCCCGCTTGATTTGATCTTGCCACCTTCAATATTATTGATATTACCCCCATTAATTCCGATGGTGGAACGTGAGTTTAATAATCCTTTGTTAGTGAAGTTAGTTGCAGTAATATCAAATTCAGCACCAATGATTGTGCCGGTATTTGAAATGTCTCCATTAGTGTCAATATTTAGATTTGTCGCGGCAGAAATAAAGCCACCACTGTTACTGACACCAAATCCTTTCTGATTGGCTATAAGAGTTATTTTATTTGCAAACATGCCTCCGAGCCGAGAAACATCCAGCCCGGTAGATTTTTCATATTTTACCAGACCTGGTGCTGTGTTGGTTAGTTGATTGTTTTTAATAGTGACGTTTTTATTAACGCCAGTCATGATTTGGAGATCTTTCGCCTGAAGATAGCCATTCACTTTTACTGTTTTGGCCAGTAAAGAAGTGTAGTCGGAGGCATTATCATTCATGCCTCGCCCGGAAATGGTGATATTACCAGTAGTTACATCGATCCCACCAAGATTGTCATTATCTAACAGTATATTACCAGTAGTTAGTGTACTACGCCCGGTATTAATAAATCCGCAACCATCACAGTTGATGCCATTGGGGTTGGCAATAATCACATTTGCTTTTTTACCTGCAACTTCGATCATACCGTTTAACTGGCTTGCATGATTTGAGGTTACTTCATTAATTATTAACCCGGCTGATCCGTTAGCCATGTTGCTGTTGCCTGCAACCATTCCAGCGATGTTAGTCTTCGAACTTTCTGCTCCGTTATTCAGCACCAATCCATGCTTGCTGACGTCGAACTGGACAAATTTATTATGTGAAATTCCATTTGGAGACGCGGAATTAATATTTACTGTAGTGGATCCATTGGGGTTGAAAGTAATGCCTGGCTTTTGTGCCTGGTCTAAACCAGCTGTCACCGTCGCCTGTACAGGTGTGATGTAAGAGAATGCCATCCATGTCATTAAACATATGGATGAAACGCGGAAATTTGATTTTTTTGATTTCATTTTTTGGCTACCAGATCTTAGTGCTGAACTATATTTATTCATTAGTGATTCCTCATGGATATTAAAGTGCAAAACATATCCCCCACAAAAAAGTGAGGCTTATGAAATGTTTTTTGTTAAATGATAAATAGTATTGTTAATATTTAAAATAAGTGTTTACCAGTATGAGATGTATCCTTTATTAGAAATTTTAGGACTTTGGATATCGACCGATTGGGTTGCCAGGATATTGCCAGCGTTATAAAAATTAGTGGGTGCCAATAGCTTAGTTTTACCACCGCTGCTTATAGTTGCGCCTCTGCTATTATTAATAATGCCTTGTGAACTCAGTGTGAGATCTCCATCAGTGGTAATGTTTTTATTGTTACCAATGTATTGTGCGGTAATTGTGATGTCATTATTACCAATAATGCTTCCCAGATTGGTAAAATTACCCGTGCTGGTGATTTTGAGGTTATTACCTGCATTTAATGACGCATAATTGGTATAACCAGTTTCTGATGTAATAGACAGGTTTTTTCCTGCATTAATGACGGTGCCAGTATTTTCATAGTTGCTAACAGTTTTAGCATGCAAACTAATATTATTATCTGCTGTGATCCTTGCTCCAGATAGATTCGAATTAATGCTATTTATTGTGATGTTTTTCCCTGAAATTTGACTGTTATGGTTATTCACATTGCCTGTAGTAAGTACAGAAATATTTCCTGAATCTGAGTGTATGTTTCCATCGATATTAATTAATGAAGATTCAATGTTAATATCGTTGGTTGCTATAATTCCCCCGCTCTTAGTAGTCATGATGTTAGTTATTGGTGATATATAACTTTTACTTTTGTTATTAGAAAGTGAGTTTGAAGCAATGTTCACACCATTGCCTGAAATCAACCCTGCATCATTAAAGGTTTTGATGCTATTAATATTGATCGTGCCATTTTTAGTGAAAGTTAATCCGCTATTGTTATAGAAGTTTTGCCCTGCGGTTATATTTATATCTCCATCTGATGTAATCTCACTGCGATTGTTATTGATTAGGTTTCCAGTGAGTTTTAGAGCAGATGATGCGGATATTTTTCCGCTATTAGTCAGGTTAGTCTTAGTATTAAGATTAACTACGCCACCACTGATTTTTCCACTGTTATTCAATGCAATAGCATTCGTTGTTACCCTGCTTGCGCCTTCCATATGGCCGGAGTTAATAATGTTTCCATTAACATCCATATAAAGATTCGATGTTGCTGAAATAATTCCGCCGTTTCTGATCCCCACGTTCGGGTTGTTAGCCATCAGAGTGATTTTGTTAGCATACATACTGCCTAAGTATGAAACATCCAAGGCATAGAGAGTATTGTCCACCGGTGATGAAGATGTGTTCCAGTGTCCGGTGAATAATCTATTGTTACCCGTCATGACGTAATTATTGGTGCCAACAGCCACCTGAAGATCTTTTGTTTCAATCTTCGCGTTAGCTATTATTGCTCTGGCGAGGAAAGAGGTATAGTCAGAATTATCATTCATACCTTTTCCGGAAAAACTTATATTTCCAGAGGATACATTGATTCCGGAAAGGTCATCATTATTAAGTTTCACCTTGCCGGTAGTCAGTGTGCTACGACCGGTATTAATAAATCCGCAGCCATCACAGTTAATACCAGAGGGGTTAGCAATAATTACGCTTGCTTTTTTCCCGGCAACCTCGATCATTCCATTTAACAGGCTGCCACGATTTGAGGTTACTTCATTAATAATCAGTCCAGCTGGCCCATTTGCCATATTGCTGTTGCCTGCAATAATTCCACCGATGTTGGTCTTTGAAGTTTCAGCGCTATTATTCAGCACCAATCCATGTTTGCTGACGTCGAATTGGGTGAATTTATTATGTGAAATTCCATTTGTATAGGCGGCGTTAATGTTTACCGTGGTGGAATTATTGGAGTTGAGGGTGACGCCTGGTTTTAGCACCTGGTTTACATCAGCGATAACCTTCGCCTGTACAGGTGTGATGTAAGATAATGCCACCCATGTCATTAAACAGACTGGTGCAACACGGAAAAATGGTTTTACTGATTTTGTTTTTTTAATTGGGGATTTTAAAAGGCGGAGGTGTGGAGTCATTTTCATATCCTTGTCTTTATTTAAAACGCTTTTTTTCCATGCCAATGCAAGCTGCGTCAGAGCAGCAAATTAGTTCGTTTCCAATGATTTAAATATAGTAAAAGAGTTATTTTGTAATTATTTACGCATAAATATTTTTTTTGGTAATGATAGGTATATTATTGTTTTTGTTTTCACCTAAAGCTTATTGAATAAACGCTCCCCCTCTGTTCTGTTTACCCTGTGACAGACCTGCCCCTGATAAGGTACTATCCTCGCCAAACTTACCGCTGTGTGCTGCGGAGTTGCTGGCCTTTAACGCGCCGCGATGTGAGGAAGAGAGAACAATGACTGATCTGACGCAGGATGGTGCAGAGCGCCTTGCCCTGCATACCTTTACCGAGAATGCGTACCTTAACTACTCCATGTACGTCATCATGGATCGTGCGCTTCCTTATATTGGTGATGGCCTCAAGCCGGTTCAGCGCCGCATCGTGTATGCGATGTCAGAGCTGGGATTGAGCAACAACGCCAAGTTCAAAAAATCTGCCCGTACCGTCGGTGACGTGCTGGGTAAATACCATCCGCATGGCGATAGTGCCTGCTATGAAGCGATGGTGCTAATGGCGCAGCCTTTCTCCTATCGTTATCCGCTGGTCGATGGTCAGGGGAACTGGGGGGCACCGGACGATCCGAAATCCTTCGCCGCGATGCGTTATACCGAGTCACGTCTGTCGAAGTATGCCGAAGTGCTGCTGGGGGAACTCGGGCAGGGTACGGTAGACTATGTGCCAAACTTTGATGGCACCATGCAGGAGCCGTCGATGCTCCCGGCGCGTCTGCCGAACATCCTGCTGAATGGCACCACCGGTATTGCCGTCGGGATGGCAACGGATATCCCGCCGCACAACCTCAAAGAGGTGGCGAAAGCGGCCATCGCGCTGATCGATAATCCAAAAACGACCCTTGATGAACTGCTGGATATCGTTCAGGGGCCGGATTATCCAACCGAGGCGGAGATTATTACGCCACGCAACGAGATCCGTAAAATCTACCAGAGCGGCCGTGGCTCGGTGCGTATGCGTGCGGTATGGAAGAAAGAAGACGGCGACGTGGTGATTACGGCGTTGCCGCATCAGGTTTCCGGGGCGCGCGTGCTGGAGCAGATTGCAGCACAGATGCGTAACAAAAAGCTGCCGATGGTCGAAGACCTGCGCGATGAGTCCAACCATGAAAACCCAACGCGTCTGGTGATTGTGCCGCGTACTAATCGCGTGGATATGGAGCAGGTGATGAACCACCTGTTTGCCACCACCGATCTTGAGCGCAGCTACCGTATCAACCTGAATATGATCGGCCTGAATAACCGGCCGGCGGTAAAAAACCTGCTGGAAATCCTTAGCGAATGGCTGGTGTTCCGTCGTGATACGGTGCGTCGTCGTCTGAACTTCCGTCTGGAAAAAGTGCAGAAGCGCCTGCATATCCTCGCCGGTTTGCTGGTCGCATTTCTCAATATTGACGATGTGATCCATATCATTCGCAGTGAAGATGAACCGAAACCGGTATTAATGTCGCGTTTCGACATCTCTGAAATTCAGGCTGAAGCCATCCTTGAACTGAAACTCCGCCATCTCGCCAAGCTGGAAGAGATGAAGATTCGCGGTGAGCAGGATGAGCTGGAAAAAGAGCGCGCCTATCTGGAAGGTCTTCTGGCGTCAGAACGCAAAATGAATACCTTACTGAAAAAAGAGTTGCAGGCTGACAGCGATGCCTACGGCGATCCGCGTCGATCGCCGCTGCGTGAGCGCGATGAAGCTAAGGCTATCAGCGAAAATGAGCTGGTGCCGTCCGAGCCGGTCACTATCGTACTGTCACAAAGCGGCTGGGTGCGCAGCGCTAAAGGGCATGATATTGATCCTGCGGGTCTTAGTTATAAAGCCGGGGACAACTATCTTGCTGCCGCACGCGGTAAAAGCAACCAGCCGGTGGTGTTTATTGACTCCACCGGGCGCAGCTATGCGCTGGAACCGATCACGCTGCCATCGGCTCGTGGCCAGGGTGAGCCGCTGACAGGTAAGCTGACGCCACCGCCAGGTGCTGCGTTTGAACAGGTGTTGATGGAAGATGACGATCAGAAACTGCTGATGGCCTCGGATGCGGGATACGGTTTCGTCTGTACCTTCAGTGATTTGGTATCGCGCAACCGTGCCGGGAAAGCGCTGCTGACCCTGCCTGCTAATGCCAAAGTGATGACGCCGATGGCGATCCACAGCAATGACGATCTGCTGCTGGCGATAACCAGCGCAGGGCGTATGCTGATGTTCCCGGTGGGCGATCTGCCGCAGCTGTCGAAAGGCAAAGGCAATAAGATCGTCTCCATTCCATCCGCTCAGGCGGCCTCGGGTGAAGATAAGCTTGCCTGGCTGCTGTTGCTGACGCCAGAGAGCGATATTACGCTACACGTTGGTAAGCGTAAGCTGACCCTGAAAGCGGCTGACCTACAGAAGTTCCGCGCTGAACGAGGCCGCCGGGGCACCCTGTTGCCGCGTGGCCTGCAGCGTATTGATCGGGTAGATGTTGAAGGCCCGGCGCGTAAAGCGTCAGCGGATAACAGCGAGGAGTAACATCTTGCCTGGCCTGTGCGTTCTCATGCAGGCCAGGACGATGTCGGAACGAATATAATAAGCGCAGGCAGCGCGCGGAAGCGCCTGACGCGATACCTGCAAGTCCTTAATGAGGTTGTGATGCTCTCAATTTTACGTATCTTCATCGTGGTGATCTATTCGATACTGCTGTGTGTGTTTGGCTGCATCTACTGTCTGTTCAGCCCAAGAGATCCGCGCCACGTCGCTACTTTTGGTCATCTTTTTGGCCGTCTGGCACCGGTATTTGGCCTCAAGGTTGAGCTGCGCAAGCCTGAAGGGGCGGAAAACTACCCCAACGCGATCTATATCTGCAATCACCAGAACAACTACGACATGATTACGGCAGCAAAAATGGTTCAGCCAACGACGGTCACCGTCGGAAAGCGTAGCCTGCTGTGGGTGCCATTTTTTGGCCTGCTCTACTGGCTGACAGGCAACCTGCTGATTGATCGTAATAACCGCGCCAAAGCGCACGGTACCATTGGTGAACTGGTGGATCAGTTTAAACGTAAAAAGATCTCCTTTTGGATGTTCCCCGAAGGAACGCGTAGCCGTGGGCGTGGGCTGCTGCCGTTTAAAACGGGCGCTTTTCACGCGGCTGTTGCTGCGGGGGTGCCGATTATCCCTGTGGTGGTTTCCAATACTCACGGTAAAATTAAGTTGAACCGACTGAAAAATGGCCTGGCAATTGTTGAAATGCTGCCGCCTGTCGATACTCAGGCTTTTGCCGAGCAGTCGGTACGTAAGCTGGCGACCCATTGTCGTGAGCTGATGTCAGCGAAGCTGGATGAGTTAAATGCCGAAGTCGCCGCACGGGAAGCGTCCGGTAAGCTATAAATTAACCAGGTGGCCGGCGATCCGGTCGCGCTGTCCGCCCTCAGCGACAGCACATCACGCGGAAACACAGCCCGCGCATAATGATAAAAATGGAATAGGGTCGCTGCGGCGGCCGATTTTTGGCTTACGGAGTGGGTATGTCCTTCAGTCGTCGTCAGTTTATTCAAGCCTCAGGGATTGCCCTCTGTGCTGCCGCTATTCCTTCCCGTGCCCGCGCAGCGGGAGCAGGGCAGGGTAATCCTCTGCCTGTTCCACCGCTGATTGAGTCACGTCGCGGGCAGCCCCTGTTCCTGACTCTGCAACGCAGTCACTGGGCGTTTAACGGCAGCAATAAGGTGCCGGTGTGGGGGCTAAATGGCCTCTATCTTGGCCCGACGGTGCGCGTCTGGAGCGGTGATGACGTCAAGCTGATCTACAGCAACCGCCTGAGTGAGCCGGTCTCCATGACGGTAAGCGGCTTACAGGTACCAGGCGTGCTGATGGGGGGAGCGGCCCGCATGATGTCCCCTGGCGTTGACTGGGCGCCCGTTGTGCCTATTCGTCAGGCAGCGGCGACCTGCTGGTATCATGCTAACACTCCCAATCGCATGGCTCCCCATGTCTATAACGGCCTGGCGGGGATGTGGCTGGTTGAGGATGAAGTTAGTAAGTCCTTACCTATCCCTAACCACTACGGCGTGGATGATTTCCCGCTGATTATTCAGGATAAGCGTCTGGATAATTTTGGCGCGCCGGAATATGACCCGCCTGGCAGCGGTGGATTTATCGGTGACACGCTGCTGGTGAATGGCGTTCAGAATCCGTACCTTGAGGTTTCCCGTGGGTGGGTGCGCCTGCGCCTGCTGAATGCATCAAACGCGCGCCGTTATCAGCTGCGGATGAGCGATAGTCGTCCGTTTAATGTTATCTCCAGCGATCAGGGTTTTCTGCCTGCCCCGGTGGCGGTGGATCAGCTGTCGCTGGCTCCGGGCGAACGACGTGAAATCCTCGTGGATATGTCTCAGGGGGATGAAGTATCGATTACTGCCGGAGAGGCCGCAGGGATTGTTGATCGTCTGCGTGGTTTCTTTGAGCCATCTTCAATTCTGACCTCTACTTTAATTCTCTCCCTGCGTCCAACAGGGCTGCTGCCGTTAGTGACCGATAACTTACCGATGCGACTTTTGGCGGATCAGATGATTGAGGGGGCCGTCAGCCGCACCCGTGAGTTCCGCCTTGGGGATTCGATGCCGGGGATTAACGGCGCGCTGTGGGATATGACGCGGATAGACGTTCAGGCGCAGCAGGGCAGCTTTGAGCGTTGGATCATTCATGCCGATACGCCGCAGTCGTTCCATATTCAGGGGGTCATGTTCCTGATTAAGAGCGTTAATGGCGCGCAGCCGATGGCGGAAGATCGTGGCTGGAAAGATACCGTTTGGGTGGATGGTGACGTCGAGCTGTTTGTCTCCTTTACCCAGCCATCGTCTGAGCATTTCCCATTTACCTATTACAGTCAGACGCTGGAAATGGCGGATCGTGGCACGGCGGGGCAGATGGTAGTGGCGCCTTCAGTTCAGATTGGATAGTGGGCGTGTAGCTGCCTTTTAGTCGGGCGGGGAATACTTCCTCCGGTAGCAGGGGTCAGGCATGGCTGACCCCTGCGGTGTATAAATCCAGTCGTGTTGACCCTGATCTATCTCTTACCGCAATCCCTAATTTAGCTCATCCGGGTTCGGCCCCAGCCGATGGCCCTGATCCAGCGTCGCAATATCACTAATTTCCGGCTTCTCCAGACGGAAATCAAACACCTTGAAGTTCTCCTCAATCCGCGACGGCGTCACTGATTTCGGGATCACCACCAGGCCGCTGTCCAGATGCCAGCGAATCACAATCTGCGCCGGGGTTTTATCATACTTTTTCGCCAGTTTTTTAATCACATCCTGATCGAATACGCCTTTCCCCCCTTGCGCCAGCGGGCTCCAGGATTCGGTCTGGATCTGATGCAGGGCATTCCATGCATGAAGGGTGCGCTGTTGCAGCAGCGGGTGCAGCTCCACCTGGTTGACCACCGGGCTGACACCGGTCTCATCCAGCAGGCGTTTCAGATGCGGTTCGTTAAAATTACATACCCCAATGCTTTTGGTCAGCCCCTGCTTTTGCAGTTCAATCATCGCCTTCCAGGCCGCAACGAAATTGTTTTTAGCCGGGCAGGGCCAGTGCATCAGATAGAGATCAACGCTCTCAACCTGTAATTTTTTCAGACTGGTTTCCAGCGCCTGTGCTGCATTAAGCTGATCGTCATTCCACAGTTTAGTGGTGACAAAGATATCGTCACGCGCCACATCGGTTTCCTGTAACGCCTGGCCGATACCTTCCTCATTTTTATAAATAGCGGCGGTATCAATGGAGCGATAACCAACAGAAAGTGCCTTAACGGCGGCGGCGCGTGCCTCATCAATGCTGGCCTGCCAGACACCCAGCCCGAGCTGCGGCATCATATTGCCATCGTGCAGTTTAATAATTGGTTGATCTGCCATGTTATCTCCTTATCAGCGGGTGAACCGGTGCATGGCACCGGTTGATGGCTTAAGTCTAGCTGATACACAGATAACGGGAGGCGATTAGCGGGCATCCAGATAAATCTGACGGCTGACCTCAAGAGTAATGTCCTGGCGCTCACCCAGAGCGGTCAGCCCTTTTTCTTCCAGCTTACTCAGCAGCTGAGGGATGGAAGATCCGTCGAGCTGGTAATCGCTAAAGCGGGTTGGTACGCCCATCTGTTCGAAGAAACTACGCGTGGCGGCAATGGCACCGTCGATGCGCTGATCATCGCTGCCATCATGCAGGCCCCAGATACGCGCAGCGTATTGCAACAGCTTCTCACGCTTGGTATCGCGCTTTATATTCATCAGCGAAGGCAGCACAATCGCCAGCGTTTGTGCATGATCCAGCCCGTGCAGCGCGGTGAGTTCGTGGCCGAGCATATGGGTTGCCCAGTCCTGCGGTACCCCTGCGCCAATCAGGCCGTTAAGCGCCATGGTGGCGCTCCACATCACATTGGCGCGCACATCATAGTTCTCCGGATCAGCCAGCGCTTTCGGGCCCTCTTCGATCAACGTTAGCAGCAGACCCTCGGCAAAACGATCCTGCACCCGGGCATCGACCGGGTAAGTCAGGTACTGCTCAATAGTATGAATAAAGGCATCGACTACGCCGTTAGCAATCTGGTGTGGTGGCAGACTATAGGTATAGACCGGATCCAGCACTGCAAAGCGCGGGAACACGTGATTACTGCGGAAAGCCTGCTTATCGTGGGTGGCGCGGCGGGTAATTACCGCGCTGCGGTTAGATTCTGAACCGGTGGCCGGGAGGGTGAGCACAGAGCCGACAGGCAGCGCCTGCTCGATCTCCGCCCCGCCGGTTTGCAGGATATGCCATGGATCCTGCGGATAGAAAGCCGCAGCAGCAATAAACTTGGTGCCATCCAGCACTGAACCGCCGCCGACCGCCAGCAGGAAAGTAATGTTTTCACTTTTCACCACCTCCACGGCCTTCATCAGGGTTTCAAAGCTTGGGTTCGGTTCAATTCCGCCAAACTCCTGCACGTCGAAGCCTTGCAGCGCGCTGTAAACCTGATCCATAACACCGTTTTTCTTCACACTGCCGCCGCCAAAGGTGATCAGCACTTTGCTGTCGGCAGGGATCTCAGCGGCTAAGTGGGCAATCTGACCCTTGCCAAACAGAATGCGTGTTGGCGTATGCAGTACGAAATTATTCATTTTTGACAGTCCTGGTGAGTGGGGCATCGGCTGAAGTATGGTTTCAATTGTCGCCAGCGGGCGTATTTAGCTCAATGCACATTTCTGCCTGTTTCTTGCCTGATTCTCCAAATGGCTGGAGAAATAACCGCGTGCGGGCGATGATGACGCCGGTACTCTTTCAGCGAGCGGAAGCAATTATGGATCGACAGGCAATCTGCGCCCGACTGGCGCAACAGGTCATCGGCCTGGTGACAAACGAGAAAGCAGAGCTGGCGCCGGTGCCGGGGATCAGCCTGATCTACGCTGACCGCTACTGGTCGCGCCAGCCGGTGATGTATCAGCCCGCTATCGTGATCCTGTTCCAGGGCCAGAAAACCGGCTACCTCGGTAACAGCGTATTCCAGTATGACGCCACCAAATATCTGATGCTTACCGTCCCGCTGCCGTTTGAGTGTGAAACGTTTGCCACGCCGGAAAAGCCGCTGGCGGGGATTTCCCTGCGCGTGGATGCCCTTAAACTTCAGGATCTGCTGATTGATATTGGTGATGATGATGGTTTCCACCCGGAACCACAGACCCGTGGCATTCACTCTGCGCTGTTGACCGGGGAGATGCTGTGCGCCACCGAACGGCTGCTGGACGTGATGAGCCATCCGCGTGATGCCCGCGTGCTGGGGCCGCAGATTGTGCGCGAAATTCTCTATCACGTATTACAGGGGCCATGCGGAGGTGCGCTGCTGGCGCTGGTCAGCCGCCAGACGCAATTCAGCCAGATTGCCCGCGCGCTGCGCCGTATAGAACACCATTTCACCGATAATCTCAGCGTTGACCTGCTGGCGGCGGAAGCCAATATGAGCGTTTCTGCCTTTCATCATAACTTTAAAGCGGTTACCAGCACTTCCCCGTTGCAGTACCTGAAAAGCTATCGTCTGCATCAGGCGCGTATGATGATGTTGCAGGAAGGGATGAAGGCCAGCGTGGCTGCAATGAAAGTCGGTTATGAGAGTCCGTCGCAGTTTTCCCGCGAATTTAAACGCTATTTTGGCGTGACGCCGGGAGAAGAGATGACCCGAATGCGCCAGGTGGGGTAGGGATATAATCCTGCGGGGGGCATTATATCAAAGGTTTACGGGCTAAAACATCAACAACATATTGATAAATAGTAAAAAAATCTAAATAAAAGAAATTATTGAGAAGATAGGTAAAAAGCCATATATTGGCCGCGTTTTATTCATGGTAGCCATACTTAATTTTAAAATATTCAACTGCGGTGTTACTCACACCCCGGTTGTAGGAGAGATATGATGACGGATAAAGTCCGTATTGATACTTTAGATGCTAAATCTTTTGATGGTAACAATGAGGCCTATTTAGCCAGACAGGCTGAGTTTGAATCTAATGTAAGGAGCTATCCACGTAAATTGCCGTTTGCAATTGCGAAAGCTCAGGGTGTTTGGATCACTGACGTTGAAAATAATCAATATCTTGACTGCCTTGCTGGCGCGGGAACGCTGGCTCTTGGACATAACCATCCGGACGTTTTACAGAGCATCCAGAATGTCATTACCAGCGGCTTGCCGTTACATACTCTTGATCTGACCACGCCGTTAAAAGATCAGTTCTCAGAATACCTGCTCTCATTACTGCCAGAACAGGGTAAAGAGTACTGCCTGCAATTCACCGGCCCTTCCGGTGCGGATGCCGTTGAAGCTGCGCTGAAACTGGCGAAGAAATACACCGGCCGCGCTGGCGTAATCAGCTTCTCCGGCGGCTACCACGGTATGACCCACGGTGCACTCTCGGTGACCGGTAACCTGTCACCGAAAGAAGCCGTCGACGGCATGATGCCGGAAGTGCAGTTTATGCCTTACCCGCACCTGTACCGCTGCCCGCTGGGCATTGGCGGTGATGCTGGCGTTAAAGCATTAACTTACTACTTCGAAAACCTGATCAATGACGTTGAGAGCGGCGTACGCAAACCTGCGGCGGTGATTCTGGAAGCGGTTCAGGGAGAAGGCGGCGTTAACCCGGCACCGATCGAGTGGCTGCAACGCATTCGTAAAGTGACCGAAGAGCACGGCATTCTGCTGATCATCGATGAAGTTCAGGCTGGCTTTGCCCGTACCGGCAAATTCTTCGCCTTCGAGCACGCTGGCATTCAGCCAGATATTATCGTGATGTCAAAAGCAGTCGGCGGCGGTCTGCCACTGGCAGTGCTGGGCATTAAGAAGAAATTTGATGCCTGGTCCCCTGGCCACCATACCGGCACTTTCCGTGGCAACCAGCTGGCGATGGCTACCGGCCTGACCACGCTGAAGATTCTGAAAGACAACAACGTTGCCGCTAAAGTCGCGGAGCAGGGCGAGTGGCTGAAAGGTCAGCTGGCTGAACTGCAAAAACGTTACCCGGTGATTGGTCACGTTCGCGGCCTGGGCCTGATGATCGGTATCGAGATTGTTAAGCCGCAGGAAGCGCAGGATCAGATGGGCTGCTACCCGGCTGATGGCGATCTGTCGGCTCTGATCCAGAAAAAATGCTTCGAAAATGGTCTGATCCTGGAGCGCGGTGGTCGTAACGGTTGTGTACTGCGTCTGCTGCCATCCCTGTTGATCTCCAATCAGGAACTGGGTGTTTTCCTGGATAAATTTGAACTTGCGCTGCTCTCTTCTGGCGTAAAACCTGTCTGACTGGAGTTAAGTTGATGTCCCGGTTAAACCCGATACTGGCCGCCTCGGCGCAAAGCACCGATGCGTACCAGCAAGCGATCAAACAGACCAGCGAAGCCGTGGTGCAGTGGCTGCAACAGCCTGAAATGTACCAAGGTAAAAGCGTTGCTGAACTGCGTGAACGCATCCAGCTGGACTTCACCTCTCAGGGCCTGGGTAACCAGGCCGCGATCGAGCGTGCGGTTGAGTTCTTCTTAAAAGACAGCCTGTCGGTTCATCACCCGCAGTGTGTCGCGCATCTTCACTGCCCGAGCCTGGTGGTTAGCCAGGCCGCTGAAGTGCTGATTAACGCCACCAACCAGAGTATGGACTCCTGGGATCAAAGTCCGTCAGCTACCATCATTGAGATGAAGCTGATCGAATGGCTGCGAACTAAGGTGGGTTATCCGGCGGGTGACGCTGGCGTGTTCACCAGCGGCGGCACCCAGAGCAATCTGATGGGGCTGATGCTGGCGCGCGATGCGTACTTTGCCCGTCAGGGGCACTCTGTTCAGCAGGATGGCCTGCCGGGCGACCTGCGTAAGATCAAAGTGCTCTGTTCTGAAAATGCCCACTTCTCCGTGCAGAAAAATATGGCGCTGATGGGGCTGGGCTACCAGGCCGTCACCCTGGTGAAAACCGACCGCTTTGCGCGGATGGACATCAACGATCTGGCCGAAAAAGTGGCACAGGCGCAGGCTAACGGCGAACATATTCTGGCGATTGTGGCCACCGCAGGCACAACCGACGCGGGCGCTATTGACCCGCTGCCAGCGATTGCTGAACTGGCGGCAAAACATCAGATCTGGGTTCACGTGGATGCGGCATGGGGCGGCGCGCTGTTGCTGTCTGACAAATACCGCGACTATCTGGACGGCATTGAGCTGGTGGACTCCATTACTCTGGACTTCCACAAGCAGTTCTTCCAGACCATCAGCTGTGGCGCCTTCCTGTTAAAAGATGCCCGTCACTATGAACTGATGCGCTATCAGGCCGCTTACCTGAACTCTGAGTTTGACGAAGCGCAGGGCGTACCAAACCTGGTATCCAAATCGTTGCAGACCACCCGCCGTTTTGATGCATTGAAACTGTGGATGGGCCTGGAAGCGTTAGGTCAGCAGCAGTATGCTGAGATCATCGACCACGGTGTGACCCTGGCGCAGCAGGTAGCGGAGTATGTCACCGGCCAGCCTTCGCTGGAGCTGGTTATGCAGCCGCAGCTGGCAAGCGTGCTGTTCCGCTATCGTCCGGCCTCGCTGGCGGGCGCTGACGATGCGGCCATTGCACTGCTGAATCAGAAAATTGGCGATGCGCTGCTGGATTCCGGCCGTGCCAACGTGGGTGTGACGGAGTCTGACGGGGTAACCTGCCTGAAGATGACGTTACTAAATCCAACCGTGACCTTGCAGGATATTAAAGTCCTGCTGGCACTGGTTGAGAAAACCGCAGAGCAGCTGTAACAGGTTTAAGAGCGGGGTAAGGGCAATCGCTGTTGCCCCGTTGTCAGACTGGCCCGGTGATTACCGGGCTTTTTTCCCTTTGCATACCAACGCAATACTGCCAATCAGGCCCAAAGATAGCATCACCAGCGGCAGGATCATCAGGCAGGCCATCCTGATCTTCATGGCGTTTAATAAACGGCACCTGACTGATGCTGTAGCCGAAGCCCACCAGAATCGTTACCCAAAGCAGCCCACTCAGCCAGTTAAAAAGCTGAAAGCGGCCATTCTTCAGGCCCGAAATACCCGCCAGCGTTGGCAGAATTGTACGAATAAAGGCCAGAAAACGGCCGATCAGCAGTGCCATCAGACCGTGGCGATTAAACAGATTCCAGGCACGCTGATGATACTGTGCCGGCAGATGCAGCAGCCAGCCTTTAACCAGCCGTGTATTGCCCAGCCAGCGCCCCTGAATATAGCCCAGCCAGCAGCCCAGACTGGCGGCCGTCGTGAGAATAAGCAGGGTCGGGATAAAGTCCATTACACCTTTGGCGATCATCGCACCTGCCAGCAGCAGCAGGCTGTCACCCGGTAAAAATGCGGCGGGTAACAGACCGTTTTCTAAAAGCAGCGTCAGGAACATAATTCCGTAAACAATCCAAATCACATCAGGATTGGCCAGCGCGGCAAAATCCTGATGCCAGAGCGCCGTAACAATCTCTTGTAGTACACCCATTCCTCATCCAGCCTTGACGCGATTAAAAACCTTGTGGTTAGTGTAACTGTAAATATCTTTCAACACCTTGATCAAAGGCGCGAACCCACAACGCCGTTGATCAATTGTTGATACTCGCCGTATTTAGCGGCTCAGGCGAGAAAAACCTGCGGCCAGGTCGTCAATCAGATCCTCCACGTTTTCCAGCCCGATATGCAGACGAACCAGAGTACCGGTGAAATCCACACCGCCCGCCGGACGGATCGCCGCCAGCTCCTCCGGCTGATTGGCAAGGATCAGCGACTCATAGCCGCCCCATGAGTATGCCATGCTGAAATGATGGAAGTGGTCGAGATAATGCGCCAGCTGCGTATCGCTCAGTTTCTCCTTCAGTACAAAAGAGAACAGGCCGCTGCTACCGGTAAAATCGCGCTGCCAGAACGCATGGCCCTTACACTGCGGCAGCGCCGGATGATTCACTACCGCTACCTCAGGGCGTTCTGCCAGCCAGTGCGCCACGCGCAGGCTGCTCTCTTCATGCTGGCGCAGGCGCACTGCCAGCGTACGCAGACCCCGGCTGGCCATATAGGCGGTATCTGCGTCGACCATTTGTCCCATCAGATAGGAGTTTTCCCGCAGCTGTTCCCAGCAGCGCGCATTGGCGACTGCCGTGCCGATCATCGCGTCTGAATGACCAATCAGATATTTGGTTCCGGCCTGAATCGAGATGTCCACGCCAAATTCCAGTGCGCGGAATAAGATCCCGGCGCCCCAGGTGTTATCGATCATAATAATCGCTTCAGGGGCTTTACTGCGGATCGCTGCAACGATGGCCGGGACATCCTGTACTTCCATGGTGATCGACGCCGGTGACTCAAGGAACACCACGCGCGTATTCGGCTGCACCAGTTCGGCAATCTCACTGCCAATATTGTGATCAAACCAGGTGGTTGTCACACTCATTTTACTGAGGATTTTGGTACAGAAATCCTGCGTCGGCTCATATACGCTGCCGCTCATCAGCACGTTATCCCCGGCGGAAACAAAGGCGAGAATGGCATTTGCCACCGCCGCTGCACCGCACGGATAGAGCACGCAGCCTGCACCGCCCTCAAGTTCGGTCATCGCTTCCTGAAGTGAAAAGTGAGTCAGGGTGCCACGGCGTCCATAAAATAGTTCGCCGTCTGCCCGCCCGGCAGTGGCGCGTTTCTTATCCGCTACCGAATCAAACACCAGTGATGAAGCCCGCTGGATGACGGCATTAACCGATCCCTGGGTATAACGTTTGCTGCGTCCGGCACGAATCAGTGCGGTCTCAATTTTTTCGCTGGTCATAAAAATCCCGTATCATTTTTACCCTTTTTTCAACGTTAACACGCCAGCCGTTCAGGGGGGTATTCAGCAGGCGGATAAGTGATGAAAATTCACCATCAGTGCGATTTCAGCCAGCAGCGATGAACAAAATGCGCAATAAATAGCCAAAAAGTTGTAAATAGTAATGAGAACTACTATCAATTCCCCGCTGTTTTGGTATGATCCGCGAAGAAATTTTCGCTCTCAGCAATTAGACGTTGGAGACACAGCGTGACAAATGATTTGATGCAGATGGATTTATCCGTCTGGGGCATGTATCAGCATGCAGACATCGTAGTTAAAACGGTGATGATTGGTCTTCTGATGGCATCCGTTGTCACCTGGGCTATTTTCTTCAGTAAAAGTATTGAACTGAGCGCGGCGCGTAAGCGCCTGAAGCGTGAGCAGCAGCAGCTGGCGAATGTTCGCTCGCTGGAAGAAGCGTCACAGGTTTGTGAGGGCTTTAAAGGCCACAGCCTCAGTGCTCTGCTGGTAAAAGAAGCGGAAAATGAGCTGGTGCTCTCTAACGGCTCTGACGATAACAACGGCATCAAAGATCGTACCGGATTCCGCCTTGAGCGCCGCGTTGCAGCTTTCAGTCGTCATGCTGGCCGTGGTAACGGCTTCCTCGCGACCATTGGTGCCATCGCGCCATTCGTCGGTCTGTTTGGTACGGTCTGGGGCATCATGAACAGCTTTATCGGGATTGCCAAAACCCAGACCACCAATCTGGCGGTGGTAGCGCCTGGTATTGCCGAAGCGCTGCTGGCAACCGCTATTGGTCTGGTTGCCGCTATCCCTGCGGTGGTTATCTATAACGTGTTTGCCCGTATGATCGGCAGCTACAAAGCTTCTCTGGGCGACGTAGCGGCACAGGTTCTGCTGTTACAGAGCCGCGACCTTGACCTCGCTGCCAGCGAAGGCGCTCATCGCGTTCAGTCTGCGCAGAAACTGCGGGTAGGTTAAGTATCATGGCAATGCGCTTAAACGAAGATCTCGATAGCAACGGTGAAATGCACGAAATTAACGTGACGCCGTTTATCGACGTCATGCTGGTGCTGCTGATTATTTTTATGGTCGCTGCACCGCTGGCTACCGTTGATGTACGCGTCAATCTGCCTGCTTCCACCAGTGCGCCACAGCCGCGTCCGGATAAACCGGTCTATCTGTCGATCAAAGCCGACCGTCAGCTGTTTATCGGTAACGATGCAGTCACTCCGGAAACGCTGGTGGAAACGCTGACCCAGCAGACCCAGGGCAAGAAAGACACCACCATCTTCTTCCAGGCGGATAAATCAGTGGATTATGAAACCCTGATGAACGTAATGGATAAGCTGCGTCAGGCCGGGTATCTGAAGATTGGTTTGATGGGTATGGAAACCGTCACTAAATAAACCTTCTACCCAGGGGCAGTAAGCCCCGCCCCTGGGTAGCGATCACACCTGAATTGCCGGTTCTTTCAAACGCCGCACCTGATACTGCTTCACCAGCCGCTTAATCACCAGTGAACCCACCAGCCCGCACAGCGCTGCAATTGTCAGCCATACACCCGGCATCGCTTTATCTCCAGTGATATGAATCAGATAGCTGCAAATTGCTGGGGTAAAACCACCAAACAGCGCGGTTGCCAGACTATAGGCCAGCGAGAACCCGGTCGCGCGTACTTCAGCAGGCATCACCTCGGTAAGGTAGACCACCATCGCCCCGTTATAGCTGGCGTAGAGGAAGGAGAGCCACAGCTCGGCTTCCAGCAGATGGGCGAGGCTGGGGGAGCCAACCAGCCAGTGCAGTACCGGCCAGGCGGTGACCACCATCAGCACGGTAAACAGCAGCAGCAGCGGGCGGCGGCCATAGCGATCCGACAGCGAACCCATTACCGGCAGCCAGATAAGATTAGAGACACCCACGCACAGGGTAACAAAGAAGCTCTGCCTGTCGCCCATCATCAGCACAGTCTTACCGAAGGTGGGGGTAAAGGCGGTGATCATATAAAACATCACGGTAGTGGTGACCACCATCAGCATCCCCGCAAGGATCAGCCCCCAGTTACTGCCCACTGAATGCATAATCTGCCCCATAGTCGGATGATGTTTACGCTGGCTGAACGCCTCGGTTTCCTCCAGCATCCGCCGGATCCAGAACAGGAAAGGCACAATCATACAGCCGATGACAAAGGGAATACGCCAGCCCCACTCGCTTACTTCACCTTTATCCAGCAGATGGTTGAGCAGCAGCCCCAAGAGTGCGGCGAAGATCACCGCGATCTGCTGGCTGCCGGACTGCCAGCTAACATAGAACCCTTTTTTGCCCTTCGGCGCGATCTCCGACAGATAGACCGATACGCCGCCCAGCTCAACCCCGGCGGAGAAGCCCTGCAACAGGCGGCCAAGCAGGATCAGGATTGGTGCTGCCATGCCAAGGGTGCTGTAGCCGGGCACCACCGCAATGGTCAGCGTGCCGATCGCCATCAGCCCGAGCGTCAGCAGCAGCCCCTTACGGCGTCCGTGCTGGTCAATATAGGAGCCAAGAATAATCGCCCCCAGCGGACGCATCAGGAAGCCTGCGCCGAACGTCATCAGCGTCAGCATCAGTGAGGCGAAGGGGTCATCGCCGGGAAAGAAGGTTTTAGCGATGGCGGTGGCATAGTAGCCAAACACCATAAAGTCATACATTTCGAGGAAGTTACCGCTGGTCACGTTGAAGATGGTTTTCGCGCCGCCTTGCCGTGATGAAGTGATCTGAGGGGTTATGGCCATTACCGCATCCTTTTTGTGTTTTTTTGTTTTTATCCTGCGGGGGGCGCAATTAATGTGACGGCGATCACTGGGCTAATTTACCATTTATTCACATTAGTAACCAAAAGTTAACAAAGGGTAAGGAGTTTATAATTTGCACACCGCTTTGGACAAGGTTCAGCCGGATTTAGTATCTGTTCACATTTGGTTATATTTTCTCGTATTTTTATTTTGCTAATTTAATTATTTATATCAATAAGATAGGTTATTGTTTTGTATTTATCCCTCGACAGCATCTCAGCACTGACTAGCCTTAAGGGGAAGCAAAAATACGATTAAATAGCCGGAGGAACGATGACTGACCAATATAAAATGCAAAATCCTCTCACCCAGTATCCGGCCACTGAGTATCCGAAACAGCGCCAACCCGCGCCGGGCGTACAGGCCGAAATGCGCCCGCAGCCAGACTGCGGTGAAAAAAGTTACCGTGGCAGCCAGCGGTTAGAAGGGCGTAAGGCCCTGGTGACGGGAGCGGATTCTGGCATTGGCCGCGCAGCCGCCATTGCCTACGCTCGTGAAGGGGCTGATGTGGCGCTCTCCTATCTGCCTGATGAGCAGCGTGATGCCGAAGAAGTGGCAAAACTGGTGGAGCAGGCGGGGCGAAAAGCCGTGCTGCTGCCGGGCGATATCAGCGATGAGGCCTTCAGTAAAAAACTGGTAGAAGACGCCAGAGAGCTGCTGGGCGGTCTGGATATTCTGGCGCTGGTGGCCGGGAAGCAGGTGGCGGTTGAGCATATTGCCGATCTCACCACTGAGCAGTTCCGCAAGACTTATGAAACCAACGTATTTTCACTCTACTGGATCACCCAGGCAGCGATTCCGCATCTGCCGCCCGGCAGCAGCATTATCACTACCTCGTCGATCCAGGCCTATCAGCCGAGCGCACATCTGCTGGACTATGCCTCCACCAAGGCGGCGATCCTTGCTTACACCCGGGCGCTGGCGAAGCAGATTATCGACAAGGGCATTCGGGTTAACTGTGTGGCACCAGGCCCTATCTGGACAGCATTGCAGATAGCGGGCGGACAGACTCAGGATAAGATCCCGGAATTTGGCCAGCAGACGCCGATGAAGCGTGCGGGTCAGCCAGCCGAACTGGCACCGGTCTATGTTTACCTGGCCTCGCAGGAGTCGAGCTATGTCACCGCTGAGGTACATGGCGTCACCGGCGGTAACCATCTGAGTTAATGCTTTTCCCTGGCGGGGACACGACACCCCGCCGGTTTTATCCACTCCGCATCAATCCCTCTAAAACGACAAATCCACCGTGACCATATCACTGTAGGCACCCGCTGCGGGCGTAGCCTGACTGGTCAGTACCTGAGCATTGTAGTTAAACGTACGGGTCAATCCGTCAGTGCTGGTGGTATTCGCCGCTGAACTTGCCATCCGTTCCGCAGCCACGCTGCTGCCCCAGCGCGTAGTGCCCGATCCTTTATAAATTTCATACGCCAGCTGACCGCCCGCACTGCTGGTCATATAGCGCTGAGTGCCCACCGCGTGCTGACCATTGTTCAGGCCAACGGTATAGGTGCTGCCTTTGGTACAGATAACGTTAATCGACTGGCTCACCGCGGTAAAACTGGTGACCAGCGGGGCGCTGCCAAAATTAACCACGGGAGCGGTAATCGTCGTACAGTCTTTAGAGATCGCCATATTTACGGTAATCAGCTGTGCACTGCTGCCTGTTTGCTGCGAACCCAGCAGGCAGGCACCCAGCAGCCCGATGCCGGTGCAGACATCGTAATTTACCGTTACCGTCAGCGTTACGGTGTAGTTTCCCTCGGCCACTACGGCACCTGCCATGGTGCGCAGATAGAGCGGAACATTAAAAATTACCTGGCCTGCACCGCCGATATTCAGACCGAGAAGCTGACTGCGGGTCATAGTGTAGATAGTACCGCCAATGGCCAGCTCATTTGTACAGGCGGAATCGGTACAGAGCTGAACCGGGATCAGGTCACTGCCCTGCTTCAATGCGCCACGGCTGCCGGTGGTTGCCACAGCGGTGGCGCTGGTCAGCTGGAGTTTAATCGAATCGCTGGAGAGCAGCGCCAGTACGCCAGACCCACAGTTGACGGAAATGTTCTGCTGTACGGTGGCCGGCGTGGTATTCACCGTAAACGAGCTGACGCCGCCAAAGCTGGCGGTGACAGCAGGTGTGGTACAGGCCGCCAGCGCAGGCAGCGTGCCGCCTGTCAGCAGAAGTGCGCTGAACAGCAATAGCAGTTTTCTCATGGTGTATTCCGTGATGGTAGCGGTGGCAGCACGCAGATCAGCGGGCCGTAGGTAGTCAGCGATTGAGGGCGGCCACCGGACAACGTCAGCTCCGTATCGCAGCGGCGTCCGTCAGGGGTTTGCGCATGGATAACGTTGCGCACGGTCAGATTTTCTAACCATGCGATGCCGTCCCAGCCAACAAACTCCGTCTGCTGGCCTTCGCGGGTAAGCTGCGTAGAGAGCGGCAGCGGCTCACCGTTCTGGTCATGCAGGATCACGCTGGCAGCGCGCAGTGGTTCAATCGGGAAGTGCAGCAGATAACCGCTCTGGCGCTTAACGGAGAACCGCTGCTCGACGCTGCTTGTCGTCATATTCGCCGGGAGATCGAGGGTATCGATATCGTATTTTGCCGGATAATAGGAGCTGACTCTGGGCACCAGCAGATAGCCCTGCTTGTCGGTTTTACCCATTAACTGATTTTCAAAACGTACGTTAATGTCGGGATAGTCGGTTTTCACCAGCACAAAGGCGTCATCTACCTTGTTGGCGGCAAACGCACCGCCGTCCATCAGCACCAGCGAACCGGAAATATCGGCATATTCCGTGCTGAAGTCGTCATCGCCATAGAAGCCCGCTGAGGTTTCCACCTTTTGATTACGCCAGCGCAGATTGCCCTGCCGATAGTTGCCACCCTCGCTCTGATTTGCCACCGATGCATCCCAGGCGAAACCGCCATCGGTCGGCATCGAATGTGCGAAATTAAGCCGTTCTGCGGTGCCTCCCTGTTGATTGCGCTCCACGCTGATACTGGCGCTGCTCAGATCGCTGAACGGGATCGACACGCCAATCGCTCCGGACCAGTCTGCTGACTGCTGATCGCGGCTGGCGGAGATATACAGGCTGGAATTGCCCCACAGGGTTCTGCTATACGACAGATTCAGCAGGCGGGTACGGTCGCCGCTGCCGCTGGTGATATCGATCAGCGCTGCTCCCAGGCTTCCGAACCTGTCCAGCGACACGCTGGCGTTGTACTGGGCGCTGCGGCGGCTGAGGGTGTTGTATTCAATGGTGTCGCTGTTGTCCTGGTGATCGGCATACAGCGCCAGGTTTCCGAAGTCAGCGGTGCGTTTAGTTTGCTGCATTCCTACGCTAAATCGGCTGGTGCTGTACTGATAGCCCCAGCTGTACTGCCTGCCGTTTTCTCCTTCCATCTGGCTCTGGCTGACCGCGCTATTGACCACGCCCCAGGCTCCCAGTTTAAGCTGAACACCCGCTCCTCCCAGCGCCAGAGACTCTGCGCCCTCGGCATGGCTTTCCAGCGTCAGCCAGTCGGTCAGCCCGTAGCGATAAGAACCGCTGCTCGCTGCCGCACCGTAATCAAAGTTTTTCAGCCCGTAGTTGCGGCGCAGGGCACCGGCGGAAAATGAGTAATCGGACAGCCCACTTTTTAACAGGTCGCTGGCGACATAAAACGGCAGAGTGGTGCTTACCTGTCGGCCCTGAGCATCGGTGGTGATCACCACGGCATTCCCGGCACCGTTAACGAACGGCATATTGGTCAGAGAAAACGGGCCGGGCTGCACATTATTGCTGCTGGTTTTATAGCCATTAACAAACAGATCAACGGTGGACGGAACCGCAGCCTGGCCGGAGAAGGAGGGCAGAGGGTAGGTCACCAGATCCGGGCGCAGCGAGAAGTCACGGCCCACCTGAATCCCTCCCAGGCGCACGCTGCTGCTCCAGGCCAGTGAATCGCTAATCAGATCGCCGACCTGCAAGTTGAGGGCATGATCCTCATTCTGATTGGACCACCAGGTATCATAGCGGATATAGCCATTTTCCAGCGCACCCGCCTCTCCGGTGATTTGCTGCTGGTAGATGCCATTGCTGGAGAACTGACCGTAGCCGCCAAACAGGCGCAGCTCATTCCAGGCGGAGAGGCGGGTGCCGCCGCCGGTGGTCTGGCTGGCGTACAGATCGTAATTAAACAGTGCGCCGTTACTGCTGCGGCCCTCATAGCGCGGGCCATTATGGGTGGTGCCCGCGAAAGTTTGCGCCGGCAGCCATTCCGGCGGAACCGTCAACAACAGGCGCTGACGCTGGCGATCATATTCTGCTTTGACCCGATCCATCGCCGAGACATCCATTATCGAGGAAGTGACCTGAGCCGTGGGGATCCCGGCGCGTTGCAGATCGGCGGCGCGCAGCAGATAGTGGCCATCACGGAACTGCACCGGAACCACCAGCCCGCGATCGTCGTCGTTGACCACCAGCCCCAGCATAAACTCCTGTTGCTGAGTATTACTGTCAGCGCTGCTGATACCGGGCGGCGGCGGCAACGTGCTATAGGTTTCCGCACTGCCGGTCAGAGGAGACAGGCAGTTCAGCAGACCCGTAACGATCAGCGTACAGTGCCGTCCCGGCACCAGGCGGCTTCTGTTCATCAACTAGCGTGCTGAACTGGTACTACGCCAGGTCTGATTATGATCCAGTTGCGCACTGAATTCAGCGCGATCCGTCGCCGGACTGCTTAACGGGAAGGTGTTAGTCGCATGGGCCAGCACATAGCCAAACAGGCTGCCGGATAGCTTGCGGCCGCCTAATTCAGCATTGCTTAAGCGGGCATGAACGCTGCCGCGATTAGTGATTTCCACTGCCTGTTTTCCCTCGCGGTTCACCAGTCGCCAGCTCAGGTCGGGGCGCGCTGTATCTGGATCGAGGTCTTTACCATAGACAAACAGCGGAACGGAATAGCGCATCTGGAAGGTTAATCCGGCCTGGCTTTCTCCGGGGGCCTGCGGCGTGGGGATCTCATCCAGCAGAACGCGGTAAGCGGCTTCCTGCCCGGCGGCGGGCGGCGTCTGTTTAATCAAACGAACCAGCTGCCGCTTGCCCGGCTCAATACGCACCACGGGAGGGCTGGCCAGCACCAGCTGCTGGGTTTGATACTGCTCCTGACCGTTAACCTGCTGCCAGCCAAACACACGTACCTGCATCAGCGTGGTGCTGGCACCGCGATTCTCCAGCCACAGCTCGGTGGCCTTATCATCCTGGCTTATTTTGGGATCGATTGGCCAGATAAGCACCGAGTTCCCGGCGTGAGCCTTTAGCGTCAGTAAGCTAAACAGCATGGCTACCCACACTCCTGTGGCAGAGTCTCTTTTCATGATTAATTGCTCCTTCATATCCCCAAATTACCAGCTCAAAGTCACGGTCAAAGTGTCGCTGTAGTTACCTGCCCGGTTGACGCCGCTCAACTGCAGCTGGCCGTAAACGGGCAGCGTAATATTGTTGGCATTGCTCAGTGTTAGCGCCATGTCCTGACCAACCGGGATCGCGGTGGTATGTGCGGCATTGGTGTAGAGGCTGTACGCCACCAGATTGGTGTTACCGGCCAGTTTTAAGTTGCGTGTGTTGGTGTAGTTGCTGCCACCGTCAATGCGCATGCTGAGTGCTGTTCCCGGAGTGCAGGCCAGCACGATTGAGGAGCTTTGCACATAGGCGGCATTGGCGGTCGCGCTGCCCACACCCGGCTGAGTACCGAAATCGAGCGTGCCGAAAACAGCAGTGTTGGTGCCTGAAATGACGCAGCCATTAACGACGGAAGCATTCACCGCAAAGTTGGCGGTGGGAAGCGCACTCCCGCTGCTGCTATAAACCAGCAGCAGCAGGAATAACGGGCGCATAAAGCCCGCAGCACGTTTACCCCGCATCCACACGATAAACACCCTTGTCGCGGCAATCAGTAGTTCACTGCAACGTTAATCGTATCCGTATAACTGGCGGCTGGAATGGCGACGTTATTGTTACCGCCGCCGGTAATGCGCCCATAGATCGGGTAGTTATCGCCGTTGACCGGGTCGGCGGTACCGGCACTGACCAGGTTGGTATTATTGGCAATGGGTGTGGTGTAGTTAGTGCTGCCATACAGGGTGTAGGCGATGCCAATAGTGGCGGTGGTGCCGTTGATCAAATAGCGTGGCTGTGCTGTTTCTGCACCGTAAACGGTGGCCGGTTTGGCACTGCTGCTGGTGATCTGCACAGAGTAGGGCGATCCGGTGGAGCAACGGACAAAAATACCGTTACCCAGCGAACCCACAAGGGTGGCGGATAGCGTATCAAAGGTGGCGGGGCTACTGCCGAAGTCCAGGGTACCGAAGTTGACGCCCGTGCTGTTAGTGGCTAACTGCCCGTTGACCAGACAGCCCGCTGTCAGGGTCAATTTAGCTGCAATGGTTCCGGTGGTGGTGGCAGCAAAGCCAGAACTGGCAACGCCAAGGCTGAGGCCGCAGCCCAGCAAAAAAAGCTTCATTTTCATAACCATTCCTTACAGATAAGAGTGATGAAATTGCTTTTTCGCCTGATGAAATGGTGCCATTGCATGGTTTAACCGGCAATAAAAAGTAAATAAAATCCTTTAGCGGGTGAAATATAACTTCAGGAATAGTCAGGTTTTATAATTAACGCATTACCTTTGATTAGCTTAACTATAGAACACTCTTTACTAGCCGATGAAGGAATCGTAAAAATATTACTTATGTGTTAGCAAGGTCATAGTTAAGCCGGGCTGAATCCCGCGTGGTGAAAGGCATGGAGGAGATCGAGAATATTCCTGTCCTGATCTAGGCGAATTATCGGCCCAGTGCTATGTTCACTGCCGGGGAGGGTTAAGTTTAATAAACAATATAAATTATATGGATATATCCCTCTTAAGAAAAAAACTTTTCTGGTTTTTTATCACTCCTGAGCTGTGGCTAAAGCCGACTGATTTTTAGCCGATAAATAACCATCAGCCCGGGTAATTTATAACGACACCGGGTCACTAAACACTAAGTCACAATGGCTGCTGCATTCGAGATTGTCATATGCTCATGAGTTCCTACGATCAACTTCTGGTTATCGTCTCTTTTATCGTCGCGTTTCTGGCCTCCTATACCGCCCTGGATATGGCGGGACGTGTTGCCACATCCAGCGGTAAGGTTGCCAGAGTCTGGCTGTTTGGCGGCGGCTTTGCCATGGGCGTCGGTATCTGGTCGATGCACTTTATCGGTATGCTTGCGATGAGCCTGCCGATGGTGATGAGCTATAACTCCAGCCTGACGATGGTGTCGATGGGCATCGCCGTGGCGGCGTCAATCTTTGCGCTATGGATTGTCTGCTACGGCGAACTGCCGTGGTACCGGCTGTGCGGCGGGGCGGTGATCCTTGGCAGTGGCGTGGTGGCTATGCACTACACCGGCATGGCGGCGCTGGCGGTCACGCCTGGCATTATTTGGGACTGGCGCTGGATCTGGCTGTCGGTACTGATTGCGCTGGTTGCCTCCGGTGTTGCGCTGTGGCTGGCTTTTCGCCTGCGCCAGGGTAATGGCCGTCTGGTGCTGATGCGCAGCGGTGCGGCGCTGATTATGGGAGTGGCGATTGCCGGAATGCACTACACCGGTATGGCGGCAGCCAGCTTTCCTGTCAACAGCCACGCCACGCATCTGGGGGTTAACAGCAACTGGCTGGCGATTCTGGTAGTGGTGGTCACGCTGGCCATTCTCGGCATTACGCTGCTGGTTTCCATGCTGGATGCGCGTTTGCAGGCGCGAACCTCGATGCTGGCATCGTCTCTGGCAGAAGCCAACCGTGAGCTGGCGCAGCTGGCTCTGCATGACAACCTGACCCGTCTGCCGAACCGTATCCTGCTGGAAGATCGCCTTGACCAGGCAATGAATAAAGCGTCGCGCGAGAACTCAAAGTTTGCCCTGATGTTTATGGATCTTGATGGTTTCAAAGCCGTCAACGACGCTTTCGGCCACCATATTGGCGACAGCCTGCTGATTGCCGTTACTGAGAGAATGAAAGGGAAAGTACAAGGACATCATACCCTTGCACGTCTCGGTGGCGATGAGTTTGTGCTGCTGATTGAGATAGATGATCCCAACGATGCCGCCGCCGTGGCCGATGCGCTGGTGAAGGCGGTGGAACGACCGTTTGATATCTCGCGTTATGAGCTGGTGGTATCGCTGAGTATCGGCATTGCGGTGTTTCCGGGTGATGGCCTTGACGAGCGTGAGCTGATGTTTAACGCCGATGCTGCCATGTATCACACTAAAAACAACGGGCGTAACGGCTACAGTTTCTTCCAGCCATCGATGAATACCATCGCGCAGAACCAGTTACAGCTGATTAACGACCTGTGGCTGGCGCAGGAAAATAAAGAGCTGCGGCTATTTTATCAGCCTAAATTTTGTGCACCACGCGGGCCGATTATTGGCTTTGAGGCGTTACTGCGCTGGCAGCATCCGCAGCGCGGACTGCTGACGCCGGATATCTTCCTGCCGCTGGCGGAGAAAACCGGGTTAATTGTCAGTATTGGCAACTGGGTGATTGGTGAAGCCTGTCGCCAGCTGCGCTGCTGGCATTTGCAGGGCAACAGCCAGTGGTCGGTGGCAGTGAATCTCTCGGCATTGCAGTTTGAACAGGCCGGGCTGGTGGAAACGGTGGTTAACGCGCTGGAAACCCATCAGATTCCACCGGAGCTGTTAACCCTTGAGGTGACCGAAACCACCGCGATGCGTGACCCTGATGAGAGCATCCGCATTCTGACTCAGCTGACCGAACTGGGAGTGAAAGCCTCAATTGATGACTTTGGCACCGGCTACTCCAGCCTGCTGTATCTGAAGCGTCTGCCGGCCAGCGAGCTGAAAATTGATCGAGCCTTCGTCAATGAACTTCAGGCGAAAACTGAAGATGCCACCATCGTTACCGCTATTGTTGCGCTGGCACAAACGCTGAACCTCAAAGTGGTGGCCGAAGGTGTGGAAACCTCTGAGCAGCAGGCGTTTCTCACCGGACTTGGCTGTAATACCCTGCAAGGTTACCTGCTGGGCCGACCGGTGCCGCCGGAGAAAGTGCCGGGCCTGAAACAGTATGTCGACGGTGACGAGCTGGAAACGGTACAGGTGGCTGCCCCAAAACCGGCAGCTATCCCTGACGTGGTGTGATTTACTGCGACGGGCTGCCGACCTATAATAGTTCACAATTTCATTAAAACGGCCTGTAACAGTAGTGGCAAAATATGAACAGCTGGTGGCGCAGATCCAGCAGCAAATCGAAACGGAGATCTGGCTGCCGGGAGAAAAACTCCCTTCACTGCGCCAGCAGGTTGATCTGAGCGGCATGAGCCTGATGACCGTGATGCATGCCTATCAGGTGCTGGAAAGCCAGGGGTGGATTCAGTCACGCCCGCAGTCAGGCTATTATGTTGCTCCGCGCGCCGAATTTCTCAGCCAGCCTCTGAGCCATCAGAAGGTGCAGCTGGCCGAATCGGTGGATATTAATGCCTTTATTTTCGATGTGTTACAGGCCTGCCGCGACCCGCAAATCGTGCCTTTTGGCTCGGCCTTTCCCGATCCTGAACTCTTCCCCCAGCGCCAGTTAATGCGTGCGCTGACTACCGTTTCGCACAGTATGAAAGCGGTGGATGCTCTGCATAATCTGCCGCCAGGGAACGAAGCGCTGCGCAAAACGCTGGCGCAGCGCTATGCCTTACAGGGTGTTCAGGTGTCACCGGATGAGATTGTTATCACCAATGGTGCCATGGAAGCGCTTAACCTCAGCCTTCAGGCGTTGACCGAGCCGGGTGACTGGGTAGCGATTGAGAACCCGTCATTTTATGGTGCATTGCAGGCGATCGAGCGTCTTAAGCTAAAAAGCGTCGCCATCGCCAGTGACCCGCAAACGGGGATCGACCTTGAAGAGTTGAGCCGATCGCTGGCGCGCTGGCCGATAAAGGCGCTGTGGATGATGACCAATCAGCAGAACCCGGTGGGCTGTACGCTGAGTAAAGAGAAGAAGCAGCAGCTGGTGGCGCTGCTGGCGCAGCACGGCGTGGCGTTGATTGAGGATGACGTCTACAGCGAGCTCTATTTTGGTCATGAAAAACCGCTGCCAGCCAAAGCGTTCGACCGCGAGGATAATGTACTGCACTGCTCCTCATTCTCGAAAAACCTGGTCGCGGGATTTCGCGTGGGTTGGGTAGCGGCAGGAAAACATGCACAGCGTATTCAGCGATTACAGCTGATGAGCACGCTCTCGACCAGTGCCCCCATGCAGCAGGCGCTGGCTACCTATCTTGGCACCCGTAGCTATGATCGCCATCTGCGCCGTTTGCGGCAGATTCTGGAACAGCGTAAAAATCTGGCGCGTCAGGTGCTGAAACGCCATCTGCCTGTCGGGGCGCAAATCAACGACTCACGCGGCGGCTATTTCCTGTGGATTGAACTGCCAAAACAGGTGAACACCACCGAGCTTTACTACCGTGCGCTGCACAACAATATCAGCATCGCTCCCGGAAAAATGTTCTCCTCCAGCGAGCAGTATGCCAACTATTTTCGTTTTAATACCGCATGGTGGAGTGAGTCGCAGGAGGCGGCGGTAGAAACCCTGGGAAGGCTAATCGCGGAGATGCTTTAAGGGTCAGGATGGCCTGACCCGCTCAGGGGCTTACACTGCCGCAGCGCTTTTATGGCCCCAGGTCAGGTGAAACACATCGTAAAAATCGACTTCGCCTTTCAGTGACATCAGCTTGTTAATGCCCTGTTTGACCTTGTCCGGCACATTTTCACTGTTGAGAATATCAGCAACTGCCTGATCAGACAGGGTGCGCACATAGTACCATTCGCCGTTGTAGCAGACGCGCAGGTCGAGGGTATCAATATCCTCAAAACGGTATTTTGGATTCACATCCATCAGCATCAGGCCGCTCATCAGCAGTATAAAAATCGTCGCGCCCCAGAAGGCGGGCCAGCCGAGAAAATCGGTGGTAAAGATCAGGGCAACAGTCAGGATGTAGCAGCCGTACATTGACGCCCAGAGGCCCGGATGGGTCTTTAAAAACTGAAAACTAAAACGCGGTTTGTTATCGCGCTGCTCCTCGCGATTCAGGGTGTCGATCTCGCGCAGCAATATTTTTTTTACTTCTTCCATTGGTCACCTCTGTTTAAGAGTCCGGGCAGAGTGAGAGTAAACCATGTTTTCAGCCATAACAGCAGACACAGTTTTGTTCTATTCGGCTATAACAGTTTCCAGTTATTCGGGAAGCGGTGCGTCGCCAGCAGGTCTCCTATCGTGTAAACTAAGCATCATTATATTGCGTCGCCCGGCTGGCTGAACACATGGTTAAACAATTGAGGTTTACTCGCGTCCTTTCACTCGTTCCGCTTCTTTATCTTCTTTTTACGCTTGCTCCGGCCCATGCGCTGGACTGTGGTCGCCCGGCTAATCTGGCTGAACATACGGTCTGCTCCAGCCCCCAGTTAACCTGGCTTGATGGCATCTATAATGATTCCTTTCATGACAAGCTGCTTGAGGATCCTTCTCTGGCGAATGAGCTGGTAAAACCGTGGATGAAGGGCATCAAAGGCTGCACTAATAACCGCTGTCTGCGCGACTCCTACTTAGGCCACATCGCCCGTTTATATGCAATCGATCGGGTGGCAGATCTCTCCGGCGTCTGGTGGAACACCACCACCCCGCAGGGCAACAGCGGCAGAATTCAGATCAGTAACCAGAATGCTTCAGGATTCCGGATGAATGCCACCGTCAAAGGCGGCATCTACCGGTCAGAATTTAACGGTGAAGTGAGTTTTTATTCCGGCATAGGGTTTACGGACAAAATTATCCTGGGAGGCGATTGCGCGATTATCGTGGTGCCGTTAACGGATGGCCAGCTGAGAGTCAGCAGCGACAGCCTCAGAAGTTGCAGTTTGCTGTTGCCGGGCGATATGTCGATTGACGGCATCTACACCCGAAGTGCCAGCGATCCGCGCCCGCCTGCCACCCTGCTCACTCTCGGAATACTTCCCGACAGCGCCACCGACAATGCGTTTCGCCAGCTGGTGGGCAGTGACTACCAGAAATATGTTGATACCGCGACGGACTTTGACTACGACGAAGAGCTCGACAATATCGGCGCTACGGTGGTGGCGATGTGGTTTAAGGGCATGGCAAACAGTCGGGCGGCGATTATTATGACCACTCCTCAGGGGCAGATTTGGGCAATGCGCGCAGAGCCAGCCGCTGGCGGGAAGGGCGTACTGCTGAAATACTCAACCACAGAACGCAATACCGCTAAGATGCCGAAAACGCTGTCAGCCTGGCAAGCACGCTTTATTAAGCCGCCGCACTAGCGGTAGCTGAAAAGTTGCCCTGACGGGATAATGATCAGGTGCTCGCCGTTGAAGTTAAGCGTGTCAAATCTGACCTCTTTCTGCCAGTTGTAGCCGAGCATATTTCTGATCATACGATCCCGGTGATCGTCTTTATGATAGACCGGTTTAAGATCGAAAGTTACTTCACCCTGGCCAATACTGCGCTGTAGCAGATGCACTTTTACACCAAAACGATTGTCGTTCGGGCTGGTCACTGTCAGGCTCAGTATTTTATTCTCGGTGGTAAACGCGGTGTCATACACCTCTCGCTGACGTGACAGCAGATCGTAGTAGCCCAGCTGCACATCTACCCCGCGAAATGATGGGCTAAACAGCATAGTCTGCCGGCCCGGAAGGCGGTTCATCATCGCGGCAATCAGCAGAACCACTACCGTCGCCAGCAGTAAGCTACCTGACGCAATTTTCCATTTCATTCAGCTTTCTCTCCGTTTCCCGGTAAATTAGCGCCGTGAGCAGCGGGCCGTTAGTGCGCCAGTTAAGAATATTCATTGCCAGCTGCTCGCTGTTGCAGGGACTGGTCAGTGTCAGGGTGTAGTTAAGAGACATGCTGGTCGCAAAGAAGAACACCTCCATGGTGACTTTCTGATCTTTGAGCATCTGATTAAGTTGTGGCAGCATCGATACCAGCTGTTTATTCAGCTCTTCGGAGGCATTCGTTCTGATTGGACGGCGCTCCAGCTCCATTAGCCGAATATTGCTGTAGCTCGCTGAATCCAGCTCGTTCACCCTGGAGGGCGGGGCATAGGCTGGCAGCACGAAGAACCATACAATCAGGCCGATTAATAACAGCACCTGCGCAGGCACCAGCCAGTACCAGAAACGTTGTTTTTTGACGGGCGCAGAGCTTTCCACAGCCGGTTCAGCCAGTGATGCGCTCAGGGGTTCCGCCGCTGACTCCGTCAGACTTCGTTCAGCGTGCTCGTCGTAAAGCTGAGGGGGTTCATGTGACAGCGGCGCAATCTCAGCGAGCGTCTCTTTTTCTGTAGCGGAAACCCGCTGGCAATACTCAGCTTCGAGAATATAGCCTTTTCTGGGGATGGTTTTAATAATGCGCTGCTGCTTGCCATCATCTTCCAGCGCCACACGCAGCGCATGAATCGCATTCGGTAAACTGTTGTTACCAACGACCCGGTCTTCCCAAACCAGCGTATTCAGTTCATCACGGGTCAGTATTTTCCCGGCGTTTTCAGCCAGTACCAGCAGCAGCTTAAGCTGGTATTCGCCCAGACGACGCTGCTCACCGCTGCTTTGATGCAGCAATGCACCTGATGAGAAATCAACGTACCAGTGATGAATTATAAAATCAGCAGTCATAAGTGTCGTATATCAGAGAGGTGTCGGGAGCCAGCGGCTTGCATGTCTGGCGCGCACAGTCACTCAAGGGCTTATCGCTTCCAGGACTTTTCTTATATTAACGTATAAGCCCGCTTAACTGGAATTTTTATGGTCATTCTTACTGTATTCAGAATAATCAACAAGGGTTATTAATAGTCAATCCGCTAGCGAAAATGCGTCAGCGCAAACGACGATGGCAGGGTGATAAAGATCAATACCTTTAGTGGGGTAAAGACGGGTATGATTTGAGTTAAGTTTATTTAAATTAATGAGTTATGTGATCTGCCGCGTAAGGAAAATATTGCAAGCTGGCGGAATAGTGCCACAATTAATTTAACAGATACTCAACCGGGCATTTGAACCAGGAGCCTGAAATGTTGACCAACTCTCGCAGTGTAATGTTAATGATGTCGTTTGCTGCCGGAACCTTTGCTGCTGGTGCTTCATCAAAACCGCGTCATCTGATGCTGGCGCAGCCATCGCAGGGCATCCCCAATAATCCGCTGCCACTGATTATTTACCCGGAGGTGGTGCCGGAAGAAGTGGAGCAGGGGGAGCAGGGGGAATCAGGGCAACAATGGGAACCGGGGGAACAAGCGGAACAAAATGATGAGGGGATCGAGGAGCACAGACGAGATCTGGCACAGTGGTTCCGCACTGAGTTTGGCCGCCACGGCTGGCCCGTTAGCTGGCATGGGCCGATCTATCCCTATACTCACTATCACCCGAACACTCACGAACTACTGGGGATCACCAGCGGCTGGGCTGAAATTCTGTTTGGTGGCGAAAGCGGGCGAATGGTCACCGTCTATGCGGGAGATGCAATACTGATCCCGGCGGGGGTTGGACATCAGCAAATTTCTGCCAGCGAAGATTTTATGGCCGTTGGGGCTTACCCACCGGGGATCAAGCCAAAAACGCTGGGTGACGAGCAGGCATTGCTGGAACAGTCTATGCTTGAAATAAAACGTGTCGCGATACCTGCAACCGATCCTATTACCGGTGGGGAAGGTGCATTGACTGAGGTCTGGCATCAGCAGGCACATTAAAACCCTGTATTTATATTCGCTATTGCGTCGCCGGACAGTGCTTTAAAACCCTCACGTGCTCGCTGTACGCTCCGGTTTTCCTGCACTGTTCGTGTCCGGACTGGCTGCGACTATTACACCTGCCGGGTTAATATTTATCGTTCGACCGGAATGCACTATCCTGGTGCATCCTTTTCTTCCTTTCGCTTCTCCTTACCCGATTTATCACCAGATGATTGTTGCTTCATCGTCCTGCACGGGGCGGGCTGCCCGTTCTGACTCTGGCACACTTTGTGCAACGCTTATTCAGGTTCACAGACAGCGGTAGGGAAATCATGAATCAAAGCTATCAAATAGCGTCGCACTTTTATGATGAGATGTTGCTGAACGATGGACGCTATCGCGGGCACTATCGGGAATACTGGCAGTGGTTACAACAGGCTGACCAGCAGGCGATTGCGCGTAAACGTGAAGAGGCTGAACTGCTGTTTCACCGCCTGGGGATTACCTTTAACGTCTATGGTGATGACGGCGGCGCTGAACGACTGATCCCGTTCGACAGCGTACCGCGCATTATTCCCGCCAGCGAATGGGCGATGCTGGATAAAGGCATCCGCCAGCGTGTGCAGGCACTGAACGCTTTTCTGCACGATATCTACCACGATCAACGCATTCTGAAGGCGGGAATTATTCCGGCGGAACAGGTGCTGGTGAATGACCAGTATCAACCCTGTATGCAGGGGCTTAATCTGCACCGCAATCTTTACGCGCATATTATTGGTGTAGATATGGTGCGCAACAGCGACGGTGAATACTACGTGCTGGAGGATAACCTGCGTACTCCGTCCGGCGTCTCTTACATGCTGGAAAATCGCAGAATGATGATGCGTCTCTATCCGGAGCTGTTTGCCGATCAGCGCATTGCTCCCGTGGAGCGTTATCCGTCGCTGTTATTACAAACCCTGCGTGAAAGCTCACCGATCAACGATCCGGTGGTGGTGGTATTAACTCCCGGCCGCTTTAACAGCGCCTACTTTGAGCACAGTTTTCTTGCGCAGCAGATGGGCGTTGAGCTGGTGGAAAGTGCCGATCTGTTTGTTAAAGATGGCGCGGTACTCATGCGAACGACCGCCGGGCCATGCAAGATCGACGTGATCTACCGCCGCGTGGATGATGCCTTCCTCGATCCTCTGGCTTTCCGGCCGGACTCAATGCTTGGCGTACCGGGGCTGCTGTCGGTATATCGCGCCGGTAACGTGGTGCTGGCTAACGCTATCGGCACCGGGGTAGCAGATGATAAGTCGATCTATCCCTATGTGCCGGAAATGGTGCGCTTCTATCTCGGCGAAGAGCCGATCCTCAACAATGTACCCACCTGGCAGTGCCGTCGCCCTGATGAGCTATCCTGGGTGCTGGCAAACCTTGAAAAACTGGTGGTGAAAGAGGTTCACGGTGCAGGCGGTTATGGCATGTTGATTGGCCCGGTTGCCAGCAAACAGCAGCTGGCGGATTTTCGCGCACTGCTGCTGGCCAAACCGCAGAACTACATCGCACAGAACACGCTGGCACTCTCCACCTGCCCGACTTTTGTTGAACAGGGACTGGCACCGCGTCATATCGATCTGCGGCCATTTGCCCTGAGCGGCGCAGAGATCCGGCTGGTACCCGGCGGGCTGACCCGCGTGGCGCTGACCGAAGGTTCGCTGGTGGTGAACTCATCGCAGGGTGGAGGAACAAAGGATACCTGGGTTCTGGAGGATGACGCATGCTGAGTCGCACGGCCAGTGGCCTGTACTGGATGGCGCGCTATTTAGAGCGCGCGGAAAATATTGCGCGGGTGCTCGACGTCACCAACCGTCTTTCACTGATGCCGGTGCGCGGCAGCCTTAACAATGAGCTGCGCGTACCGCTTAACCTTACCCATACTGATGAGCTTTACTGGTCAGTGAGCGATCGACTCTCCATGTCGCAGCTGTTCAGTTTTTTTGCCTTTGATGAACGGAACCCCGGCAGCATCTTCAACTGCTGGCAGTCAGCCTGGAACAACGCGCACGCGGTACGTGGCAGCCTCTCTTCGGAAGTATGGGAGAGCATCAACTCCAGCTGGATTGAGCTGCGCAAACTGCGTCAAAACGGCGTCAGCAGCGGCGGTGCAGATGCCTTTTTCGACTGGGTAAAAGAGCGCTCGCATCTGTTTCGTGGCGCCATGTTTGGCACCCTGATGCGCGGTGATGCGATGAGTTTTATCCGGCTCGGCACCCTGCTGGAGCGCGCAGACTGCACGGCACGGCTGCTCGACGTTTATCAATATCTGAGTGACGAAGATGACGACACGGTACGTGAATATTACCGGCTGGATACGCTGCTGCGCTCCGTCTCTGCGCGTGAAGCCTATCACACCATCTACAAACAGCAGCTGGCGGCTGACGGCGTCAATGAGATGCTGATCCTGCGTGAGGAGAGTCCGCGATCGTTACGATCCTGCCTCGATGAGATCGCCAATCAGCTTAATCAGATCGGCAGCAGCGGTGAGGATCGGCCGCGATATCTGCTCACGGTACTCCATGCAGAATTGCGCTTCAGCAGCTGGGAATCGCTGATGAGCGACGGGCTGCACAGCTGGCTGCAACATTTTCTTGGCGAGCTGGCATCGATTGCCGACAGCATTCACCACACCTATCTGGAGGCAAAATAATGAAGCTGACCATCGCGCATAAAACCTGTTTCAGCTATCAAAGCATGGTGCGTCAGAGCACGCAGTATCTGCGTCTGACGCCGCAGGATTCGGTACATCAGCATATTATTTCCTGGGATCTGCTGCTGCCGGAAGAGGCGATTTGCACCACCGATACCTGGGGCAACGTACTGCATGTGCTGACTCTGGATCGTCCCCATCAGGAAATTGAGATTGAGGCGCGTGGCGTGGTCGAGATCCTTGATGATGAAGACTGTGCCCCGGATCCGGACTGCCTGCTGTCGCCGCTGGTATTTTTACGCATCAGCCCGCTGACCCAGCCGGATGCGGCAATCTGCGAATTTGCCCGCCGCTACTATCGTGAAGAGGCACCCCTCGCCAGTCTGGAGCGTCTGATGGGCGAGCTGCTGCTGAAAATGCCTTATCAGCCAGGCAGCACGCTGGTTACCGATACGGCGGCAAAAGTTTTCGCTGCGGGCTGCGGTGTTTGTCAGGATCACAGCCATGTCTTTCTTGCCTGCTGTCGCAGTCTGCATATTCCCGCCCGCTATGTCAGCGGCTATCTCTATACTGATCATGTGGAACATGTGGCAACGCACGCCTGGGTGGAAGCCTGGATAGATGGCAGCTGGCACAGTTTCGATATTACCAATAATACCCGCAGCACCCGTCAGCATCTGAAGCTGGCGGTGGGGGTGGATTATCTTGATGCCTGCCCGGTGCGTGGAATGCGCCTTGGCGGCGGCAGTGAAGATATGCAGGCAGTGGCTGCGGTACAACTGGTGTTTTCGCAGCAGTAATTTTATATCGGGCTAACTATGACCTACTGTGTGGCAATGCGCTTATCGTCAGGGATGATTTTCGTTTCCGATTCCCGCACTAATGCGGGTGTGGATCATATCTCCTCGTTTCGAAAGCTTCATGTTTTTCAGCAGGATGGCGAGCGAACCCTGGTGCTGCAAAGTGCCGGGAATCTTGCCACCACGCAAAGCGCGCTGAGTCTGCTGCGACGCGGCTGTGAAGATGGCAGCAATAATGGCAATAAACCCAGCCTGATGACCGCTACCAATATGTACGACGTGGCGCTGCTGGTGGGTGAAACACTGCGTTCGGTGATCAAACGCGACGGCGAAGAGTTTGGCGGCACGCTGATGCTGGGCGGACAGATTAAAGGCGAAGAGCCACGGCTGTTCCAGATCTACCCGCAGGGTAACTTTATTGAAGCCAGCACCGATACTCCCTATTTTCAGATTGGGGAAAGTAAATACGGTAAGCCAATTATTGACCGCGTGCTGCGCTTTGATACTCCCTTAGACCAGGCAATGCAGTGTGCCCTGATTTCGATGGACTCCACGCTGGCGAGTAATATTTCGGTGGGGTTACCGCTGGATGTGATGGTCTATCCGGTGGATAGCTACAGCAGCATGCAGCAGTATCATATTACTGATAAACATCCCTATTTTTCGCAGATTCGACAGTTATGGAGCAGCGGCTTATTAAGCGTGTTTTCGCAGCTGCCGCCGTTGCAGTTGGATGAGTGAGCGACACGGGCGAGGCGTGCCTCGCCCCTACGAGGATCCACAAGCTTTGTTTCGTACACGGACGAGGCGTGCCTCGCCCCTACTAGGATCCGCAAGCTTTGTTTCGTACACGGGCGAGGCGTGCCTCGCCCCTACGAGGCTCCGCAATTTTTGTTTCGTACACGGACGAGGCGTGCCTCGCCCCTACGAGGCTCCGCAATTTTTGTTTCGTACACGGACGAGGCGTGCCTCGCCCCTACGAGGCTCCGCAATCTTTGTTTCGTACACGGACGAGGCGTGCCTCGCCCCTACGGGTACTCACAATCTTTCTTTTCGTATGGGTCAGGCACGCCTGACCCTTGACGCCTGATCGCGGCATCCTGGCTTTCCGCCATACGCAACAAAATGCGATGACCGATGGTGTTATCCCAGTTAAAACTATTTTGCAGCACCACAATCGCCGTTTTATGTTTCAAATCCATGCCGATATAACTCGCATAGCCGCCAATAAATCCTGACTGATAAATAATGCTCTGCCCGTTGAGATTGCTACTCAGCCACGCCAGCGCTGATGAGTCATTCTGCGGCGCTTTAAAACGGATGGTGGTGGCATCATTAAAGGCACGATCCAGTAACGGATCGCCGCTGCCGTACAGATGCGCATGCAGATAACTCAGCAAATCGTTGGCGCTTGACCACAGCGATGCTGCTCCCACCATATAGCCGTTAAAATGCCACTCCGGCACCACCTCTCCGCGTTTAATAAATTTCGGCTGATCCCCCGCATGCCCGCGTGCCCGTTTTATATACCCTGGCAGCAGCTGCGGCTGATAGCCGGTGTGGCGCAGGCCAAGAGGCGCAATAATCCGCCGCTGTGCGATCTGCTGCGGTGCTTCGCCGGACTGCTGCGTCATGGCGTAATCAAGAATGGCGTAGCCCAGATTAGAGTAAATCACCTGCTGCTGGCGCGGGCGGCTGAACTCCTGCAAATAAGCGAGAAACTCGCCGTCATCAAGATCGTCGTAGAAGGGAGAACCGTAGAACAGCCATGCGGTCAGCTTGCGCAGCATATGCAGGCTCGGCATCTGGCGCGGCAGCCCGGAGGTATGGGTGGCGAGCTGTTGCAGGGTGATATTGCGGGCATCTTCACTGAGAGGCACCTTGTTGCCAATCAGCTCACCGAGGGTTGCTTCCCAGCGCAGTTTGCCGTCTGCCACCAGCAGCGCTGCACTTTCGGCAGTAAAGCCTTTGGTAACGGAACCAACGGCAAACAGTGTATCGCCATCCACCGGAATGCGTTTATCCGTATCGGTAAAACCGTAGCTGAAGATATGGCGTTGACCATCGGCACTCAGCACCGCCACCACCATGCCCGGCGTTTGCTGCCGATCGATCTGCGGCTGTGCCAGCTGGTCAATCTGCACTTTAAGCGGCAGGTGACAGCTGGCCCGCAGGCTGGCTGACGGGGAGGTATCAATACTGTTGCTGGAGAGCGAGCCGCAGCCCGCAAACAGCAGGCAGAGAAGGGGCAACAGCGATTTCAGCTTCATCATGGTGTAGTCAGTCATGCTGATAATTTTTACTGCCACACGCGCTTTATGCTGCCGGGAGGAAAAGGAGCGCACTAACGTGCGAAAAATTTCCGAAAAGTACATGCTGAAACGATGCGGTAATTAAAAAATAGCAATAAATTTAATAAGTTATGGTTGCCCGCATTTTAACCTGAACGTCCGGTAAACGGCAACAAAAGCCGTCAGCCCTGACCCTGTTTTATACAATCTTAGTCTTGAATTTTCTGCGCCCTGTCGTCTCAAATTCAACGGGTATTTCTTCTGTCACTTTGCTGACATGAAAGCGTCATCCGGGGTGGTTAGTGTGCCGTAAAACACCTGGAGGCTAACCCGTGTTTACAGTCGAAAGCGTATTAGACGATCTCAGTCCCGGTCATGACACCCCCTCCTGGCAGAAAAGCGTGCTGCGCCGCCTGCTCCATGAAAAAGAGTTCCAGCAGTTCAACCAGCGCAACCGTCACCTGAAAGGGCTGGATATGGTGGAGCAGGTGCTGGAATACCTTGATGTCAGCTGTGAACTTAGCGAGCGCGATCTCGAACAGATCCCCAGCCAGGGGCCGGTAGTCATTGTGGCTAACCATCCGCTGGGCACGCTGGATGGCCTGGCGCTGCTGCATGCGGTATCTCAGGTGCGGCGCGACGTAAAAATTGTCACCAACCGCCTGCTGAACTGTCTCGCATCACTAAGCAGCCTGATGGTGCTGGTGGATAATATGGGCAACCGTACCAGCCGCCAGCAGGTAGGGCAGATGCAGGATCAGCTGGAAAATCACGGGGTGCTGATCTTCTTCCCGGCGGGAGAAGTCTCGCGCTTTGGCAGCAAAGGGGTTAAAGACAGTAAATGGAGCCACGGCTTCCTGCGCCTTGCGGCACGCTTCCGGGCGCCGGTGGTGCCGATCCACGTCAGCGGCCGCAATAGCGCGCTGTTCTACCTCACCTCAAAAATTTACCAACCGTTGTCGATGCTGCTGCTGGTGCGTGAAATGTTCGGCAATCGCGGCGTGCGTCTGAAGTTAAAAATCGGTAAACGTATCCCTTACGCCAGCTGGCACGATGGTCGTACTCCGGCGAAAGAGCTGGCCGCACGTTTTCGTCGTCATCTGTACCGTATCGGTCAGGGAAAATCAGAGCTGTTCCAGACCGAAGCCGCCATTGCGCGTGCAGAAGATCGCGCCGTGCTGAAACGGGCGCTGGCGGGATGCGAAGTGCTGGGACAGCTGCCCGACGGCAAGATGATTTATCTCTATCGCCGCCAGGGGGAAGACTACGTACCGATCCTGCGGGAGCTGGGGCGGCTGCGTGAAATCGCCTTCCGTGCGGTGGGCGAAGGCAGCGGTACGCGACGCGATCTTGATGATTACGACGACGACTATTATCACCTGATTTTATGGGATGAAGAGGCGCTGGATATTGTCGGAGCCTACCGCTTTATCCCTACCGCAGAGCAGTTTGAACGCAAAGGTTTTGAAGGTATCTACAGCCACAGCCTGTTCCATTACGATCATCAGATGAATCCGGTACTGATGCAGGGCATTGAGCTGGGACGCAGCTTTATTCAGCCTGCTTACTGGGGTAAACGCGGTCTCGACTATCTGTGGATGGGCATCGGCGCGTATCTGGCGAAATATCCGCAGTACCGTTATCTGTTTGGCCCGGTGTCGATCTCCGGTGGTTTGCCGCTGGCAGCGCGCGACCTGCTGGTGGCCTTCTACCGCCTCTATTTCGCTCCGTCCCTGCCGCTGGCCACCTCGCGACGCCCGTATCCGGCCTCCCTGCCGGATGTGCTGGCCCAGTTCAGCGGGGATAACTACAGCGAAGACCTTAAACGTCTGAAGCGCCTGCTAAGTAATCTGGGCACCGGCATTCCGCCGCTGTATAAGCAGTATTCCGAGCTGTGCGAAAGTGGGGGGGTACAGTTTATCGACTTCGGCAGCGATCCGGACTTTAACCACTGCATTGACGGACTGGTGCTGGTGGATCTCACCCGGCTAAAAGAGAGCCGTTTTCAGCGCTATATTGCGGTGCATCAGACGCCGGAATTAGCCACCGCCCAAAGCGCACACTGACCGCAAAATCACTCTTTATCACGCTAACCCTGGGACGGGTTAGCGGATGATATTTCCAGGAAAGCATTCAGGATCACCTCCTGTTTGTGCGAACCGCACGATTTAAATGTGAGCTGTGTTCAAAAATAAAACCGTTATCACCCTGATTTGCATGATTATTAATCTAATCGTTACTCAATTCGTAATGGTCAGAGCACTTAACCTAATTGTATGCCTGCATCCCGGCAGGCAGACTCGGTAACCAGGCTGAAGCATCCCTGACAGGATGCGCTAACAGGAGGTTACAACATGATTTCCAACTCATCTCCCCGTATCTGGGATACGCGTCGCCGTGAAAAACAGCGCCGTATCGCCAGCCTCGGGCTCACCCATAAAGTGCTTCCCACCGACGATCTGGTCGCCATGCTGGAAAAACTGATTGTTCCAGGCGATCGCGTTGTGATGGAAGGGAATAACCAGAAACAGGCAGATTTCCTTTCGCGTTCTCTGGCGCAGGTTAACCCGCAAAAATTGCACGATCTGCATATGATCATGCCGAGCGTAGGCCGTAGCGAGCATCTGGACATCTTTGAAAAGGGTATCGCGCGTAAACTCGACTTCTCATTTTCTGGCACCCAGAGCCTGCGAATCTCACAGTTGCTGGAAGATGGACAGCTGGAAATCGGTGCGATTCACACCTACATCGAACTTTACTCACGGCTGTATGTTGATCTGATCCCCAATGTGGCACTGGTGGCCGGCTTTAAAGCCGACCGTAAAGGCAACCTCTATACCGGAGCCAGTACCGAAGATACCCCGGCGCTGGTCGAGGCGGCAGCGTTCCATGATGGCATCGTTATCGCCCAGGTGAATGAGCTGGTAGATGATGAAACGGATCTGCCGCGTGTCGATATTCCCGGTTCGTGGATCGACTTTGTGGTTGTTGCGGATAAACCTTTCTTTATCGAACCGCTGTTCACCCGTGACCCGCGCCTGATCAAGCAGGAACATGTGCTGATGGCGATGCTGGCAATCAAAGGTATCTACGCTGAACACCAGGTACAGTCGCTTAACCACGGCATTGGCTTTAACACTGCCGCGATTGAGCTGCTGCTGCCAACCTACGGCGAACAGCTTGGTCTGAAAGGCAAGATCTGCCGTCACTGGACGCTGAATCCGCATCCCACTCTCATCCCTGCCATTGAAAGCGGCTGGGTGGAAAGCGTGCACTGCTTCGGCGGCGAACTGGGTATGGAAAAATATGTCGCGGCGCGTCCGGATGTGTTCTTTACCGGTGCCGACGGCTCAATGCGCTCTAACCGTGCGTTCTGTCAGATGGCGGGTCAGTACGCGGCCGATATGTTTATCGGCTCCACCCTCCAGATTGACGGCGATGCCAACTCCTCCACCGTTACCCGTGGTCGCCTGTCAGGCTTTGGCGGTGCGCCAAATATGGGTCATGACCCGCATGGCCGCCGTCATGCTACCCCGGCCTGGCTGGCGATGATCAACGAACCCGATCCGATGGCACGTGGCCGTAAGCTGGTGGTGCAGATGGTGGAAACCTTCCAGGCCGGAGCGAAACCAACGTTTGTGGAAAAACTGGAAGCGATCGACGTGGCAAAAGACGCCGGTATGCCGCTGGCTCCGGTCATGATCTACGGCGATGACGTTACTCATGTGCTGACCGAAGAGGGGATTGCCTACCTCTATCGTGCGAAGTCGCTGGAGGAACGGCGCGCAATGGTGGCGGCGGTCGCCGGGATCACCGATATCGGCCTGGGCGTGGATGCGAAACGCGTGGCACAGCTGCGCCGCGACGGCAAAGTGGCCTTCCCGGAAGACCTGGGAATACGCCGTACCGATGCCCGTCGCTCCCTGCTGGCCGCAGGTAGCGTGGCCGACCTGGTCGAATGGTCAGGCGGTCTATATCAGCCACCGGCTAAATTCAGGAGCTGGTAATGAGCCTGCAACGGCAGTTTTCCGTCACCCCGGCTGAGTGTCATGCCCGGCGTCTTGCATCGCTGGCAACCCGCTGTCTGCTGATTGAAGCCAATCTGACGCCAAAACCAGGGCTGGTAGATCGCCGTGGCAATGGGGCGCACCAGGATCTGACGCTGGCACTGATGGAACGTTCTGCACAAAGCCTGACGCCGATGTTCCGCGATCTTGCCCGCCAGAGCTGGCTGCGCCCGGCAGATATCGCCCTGCGCCAGCTGGTGGGGCGTCTGGGGCGTGACGGAGAAGCTGCAATGATGCAGGCAACCTGTGGCGTTAATACCCATCGCGGAGCCATCTGGGCGCTCGGGCTGCTGGTTTCAGCTACGGCAATGTGTGGTGGCAGCGGCAGTCCGGCACAGATTGCTGGCACCGCGGCCCGGCTGGCACAGCTGCCTGATGATGCCGCGCCGAAGCAGTTCAGCAACGGCCTGCGGGCCAGTGCACGTTATCGCCTGCCGGGCGCAAGGGAAGAGGCTCAACAGGGCTTTCCTCATGTACTGAACCTGGCATTGCCGCAGCTCGTGTTAAGTCGTAATCAGGGTGCGGCTGGCGATGCTGCAAGGCTTGATGCACTGATGGCGATAATGACCTCGCTCAGTGATACCTGCGTGCTGTCGCGCGCCGGGATGGCGGGGTTAACGGCGATGCAGCAGGGGGCGCGTGCGGTGCTGGCGGCAGGAGGCGTGCATCAGCCCGCCGGGCGACAGGCGCTGCTGCGGTTAGATGCGCAGATGCTGGCGTTGAATGCTTCACCTGGCGGTGCGGCTGACCTGCTTTCGGCGGCGTTATTTCTGGACTCGGTACAGAGTGCGGGTCGGGCATGCCCGACCCCGACGACAGCCGGAATATAGGTGCATACCCCGTGCCAGCCCGAATGCAGGGGCGGGGCATGCCCGATACCCGTGCCGCCCCGGATGCAGGGGCGGGGCATACCCGGTACCCGTGCCGCCCCGAATGCAGGGGCGGGGCATACCCGGTACCCGTGCCGCCCCGAATGCAGGGGCGGGGCATGCCCGATATCTGTACCGCTCCCGAATGCAGGGGCGGGGCATGCCCGATACCTGTATCGCTCCCGAATGCAGGGGCGGGGCATGCCCGATACCTGTATCGCTCCCGAATGCAGGGGCGGGGCATGCCCGATACCTGTACCGCTCCCGAATGTAGGGGCGGGGCATGCCCCGCCCGCAAACGGATTAAAAATCTAAGAGGATCTTATGCAACAGATAACTTTTTCTTTTCCGGCAACACGTCACCTCAGCGGTAAAGCGCTGGCGGGCGTTGTAGGTTCCGGTGATATGGAAGTGCTGTTTGCGGCCGACAGCAGCAGTGTGCTGCACGTGGCAGTCACGTCGTCAGTCGATAACAGCGGCCCGCGCTGGAAGGCGCTGTTTGAACGTATCAGCAGCTTCGGTGCGCTGCCCGCCGGGCAGATGACTATTCATGATTTTGGTGCCACGCCAGGCGTGGCGCGTATCCGCATTGAACAGGTGTTTGAGGAGGTAGCCGATGCGTAACGACAGCAGCTTTATCGAACTGAAAGCGCGTGAACGCGCCCGCCTGTTGCTGGATGACGGCAGCTTCCGTGAACTTCTCGATCCGTTCGACGGCATTATCTCGCCTTGGCTGGGTGCGCAGGGCATTGTGCCGCAGGCCGATGACGGCATGGTGGTGGCGAAAGGCACTATCGACGGCCAGCCTGCGGTAGTGATTGCCATTGAAGGGGCATTCCAGGGCGGAAGTATGGGCGAAGTTTCCGGGGCGAAAATGGCGGCAGCGCTGGAGCTGGCGGCAGAAGATAACCGTAAAGGCATCGCTACCCGCGCCGTGCTCTGCCTGGAAACCGGCGGTGTGCGCTTACAGGAGGCGAACCTGGGCCTTGCAGCCATTGCCGATATTCATGCGGCGATTGTCGACCTGCGGCGCTACACCCCGGTGGTTGGCATTATCGCCGGTACCGTCGGCTGCTTCGGCGGTATGTCGATCGCAGCGGGATTGTGCAGCTATCTGATTGTGACCCGTGAAGCGCGGCTTGGCCTGAATGGCCCGCAGGTTATCGAGCAGGAGGCCGGCATTGATGAGTACGATTCCCGCGACAGGCCGTTTATCTGGAGTATGACCGGCGGCGAAGTGCGTGCCCGCAGCGGTCTGGTAGATGCGATTGTTGACGATGGACAACGTGCAGTGCAGCAGGCGATGCGCGCAGCACTGGCGAAAGGCGTTCCGCCGACACATCGTTCACAGCGCTATCAGCACTATCTGCCGCGCCTGACCCGGTTTGATACCCGTCAGCAGGCCGATGCACAACAGATCACACAGCTATTTAGTGGGGAGGATCGCAAATGAAACAGCCAACAGGACGTGGTGAAATCTGGCTTCAGCAGCTGAGTGGCGGGGCGGCACGTTTACCGGGCTTATGCCCGTCAGTTCAGGTTGCTGACGCCGAATTAAACGGGGAAGCCGTACGTTTTATTGCCGTAGTACCGGATGCCGCTAACCACTATCCCCGCGCCGCCCACGGCGAAGTCGGGCTGTTAGAGGGCTGGACGCTGGCGAAAGTTGTCCATGAAACCATGGCGCAGGATGCTGAAAAATCCCACAAACGACCAATTATTGCGGTGATTGATGTACCGAGCCAGGCGTACGGCCGTCGTGAAGAAGCCTTTGGTATTCACCAGGCGCTGGCCGCCGCAGCCGGGGCTTACGCCGAAGCGCGGCTGGCTGGTCATGTGGTGATTGGGCTGATTGTTGGCAAAGCGATGTCCGGGGCCTTTCTGGCGCACGGCTATCAGGCCAACCGGCTGATTGCCTTTGACGACGGCGGCGTGCTGATCCACGCGATGGGTAAAGCAGCGGCGGCGCGTATTACGCTGCGCAGCGTTGAGGCGCTGGAAAAACTGGCGCAGACCATTCCGCCAATGGCTTACGACATTAAAAACTACCACACCCTGGGGCTGCTGGAGGCACTGCTGGATATTCGCCAGCCGGATGCCCCGGACGCCGCTGATGTGAAAAAGGTTCATCAGGCGCTGACGGCAGCTATTGCCGCCGCACGAAGTGAGCCGGGGCTGCAATGTCGTTTGCGCGCAGAGAACCGTCGCAGTTCTCAAACCGTCAGAGAACGGATGCGCCAGCTCTGGTAGATGATTCACCAAGACAACCTGCCAGGCGCCGGGCATCAATACTCGTCATAATTTAAGGTGCAGAAGTGTTGGCTGTCTCGTTTTCCCCGGTCACATAGTTATCTATGCTGCCGGGGACTTTTGAGATTGCCAGCCACCTGCCACCCTGATTATTCAAAATGTGCCCAACTGTTATCGCCTGAACATAATAAAACCATCGCACCTGTGCTTACTTTAACTTCCAGGTGATGTTATGACTTATGTAATCGTTCATGCTCTGGCCCCCATCTTTATTATTATGTTACTGGGCTTTTATGCCGGTAAATCCGGGATGGTGGACAATAAAAATGTCTCTTTACTGAATATCTTTGTGATGGATTTTGCCCTGCCGGCGGCGTTGTTCAGCGCGACAGTACAGACGCCGTGGGCCGGAATTATCCAGCAGTCGCCGCTGATTTTGGTGCTGGTGCTGGCGATGTGGATTGTCTACGCGGCGATCTACTTTGTCTGCACCAAAATCTTTAATAAATCTCCACAGGATGCGGCGGTTCTGACGCTCACCGTGGCGCTGCCGAACTATGCCGCTCTGGGCCTGCCGATCCTCGGCAGCGTGCTGGGTGAGGGAGGATCAACTTCACTTTCGGTGGCCGTCTCTATCGCCTGTGGTTCAGTGCTGATGACACCGTTTTGTCTGCTGACGCTGGAGCGGGAAAAAGCGCGTGCGGCGGGAGGGGATGCCGCCAGTGCCGGGATAGGTATGCTGCCGGTGCTGATGTGGCGTTCGGTGATCAAGCCTATCGTCTGGGCACCGCTGCTTGGCGTGGTGCTCTCCGGGCTGGGTGTCACCATGCCGGAGCTGGTGCTGGCTTCAATCAAACCGCTGGGGCTGGCGGCAACGGCGGGTGCGCTGTTCCTGACCGGGGTGATCCTGTCGGCGCGTCAGCTGAAAATCAACGGCGTAGTGGTGATCTCCAGCGTTACGACCATGCTGATCCAGCCGTTTATTGCCTGGGGACTGGTGCTGGTGTTCGGTATCAGCGGGCATGTGGCAATCACTGCGATCCTGATGGTGGCGCTGTCAGCCGGTTTCTTCGGCGTGGTGTTCGGTAACCGTTTTGGCGTGCAGTCGCCGGATGCGGAGGCAACGCTGCTGATCAGTTCGCTATTGTGTATCATCACCTTACCGCTGTTTATCACCCTGACATCCGGGATGTAACATGACCTTTACGCCACACGATTTAATCTGGATTGCTGCTGCTGAAGCCATTGAGGGCGACCTGCCTGATTGGGTCACCAGCCAGTGGCGACGGGCGCTGCCGCTGGTAGTGCGCCGTGACAGTGATGACCATGGGCGTATTCCGGTTGGTGTGCGCGGCCTGCGGCGCGATCAGCGTGCGGCAGGCTGGGTAGCGCCACAGCATATTCTGCGCAGGCTGCCGCCGGAGGCGCTGAGTGAGACGGAGCGGCTGCTGGCATCACCTTTTGTCTCCCAGCAGCCGGTGCAGGCGGCCATTCAGCTGGCACAGCAACGCTGGTGGTGGCCGTGGGGGATTACTGGCAGCGTGGGTTACGCGCTGGCGACGGAAGTGCCGGTGCTGCATGACAGCAGCGATCTGGATCTGCTGATCCGCTGTCCGCTACCGGTAGCAGAGCTGGAACTCAGGCGCTGGCAGCAGTTTACCCGGCAGCTTCCCTGCCGCGTGGACACGCAAATTGAAGTGCCTGCTGGTGCCTTTGCCTTAAACGAATGGCTGCGTGACGGACGTGTGCTGCTGAAAACGAATACTGGCCCACGTATCACCACGCAGCCCTGGAGCGAGATACCATGAAAATACTCTTCTCTTTTCCGGGGCAGGGGCCGCAGCGCCCCGGGATGCTGCAACAGTTACCTGATGGCGATACGCTACTGGAACAGGCCAGCGCAGTACTGAACCAGGACGTACGTCAGCTGGATACGGCTACTGCGTTACAGCACACCCGTGCGGTGCAGCTCAGTCTGCTGATTGCCGGGGTGGCCCATGCAAGGGAACTACAGCGCCAGGGCATTGAGCCAGATATCACCTGCGGGCTGTCGATCGGTGCCTTTCCGGCGGCAGTGATTGCCGGTGCACTGACTTTTGAGGATGCATTACGGCTGGTTGCACTGCGCGGGACGCTAATGGAGGAGGCTTATCCCTCAGGTTACGGCCTGACGGCGATCCTCGGGCTGAACGAGCGGGAGCTGCTGCCGCTGCTGGGGAGTGACTGCTGGCTGGCGAACATCAATGCGCCACTACAGCTGGTGATTGCCGGGAGTGAAGCGGCGATGAGCCGCGTCGCCACCCGCGCACGTCAGGCCGGGGCGCAGAAAGTCCACCGGCTGGCAGTCAGCGTGCCTTCACACTGTGCGCTGCTGGCCGAACCGGCGTTAAAACTGGCGACGGCATTTCAGGAGGTACAGCTGTCGCCTGCACGCTGTGCTTATCTCAGCGGCAGCACGGCGCGTGTCCTTTGGCAGCCGGAGCAGATAGCCGAAGATTTGGCGAAAAATATGTCACGAACCGTACGCTGGCATGAGGCGATGGTGGCAGCCCGCGAGCGCGATGTCGGGCTGGCGATAGAGATGCCTCCGGGATCGGTACTCACCGGGCTGGCGCGAGGGGCATTCTGCGGTAGCGCCGGGGAAGCCATCGCCCTGGAACAGAGCGATGCGCTGCTGGCACACCGCCTGGCTGAACGCCTTAAGTCGTCGTAGTCAGCTTGCGCTGGCGGCTGTACATCCGGCCTTCCGCCACCAGCGCCAGCAGATTAGGATCGTGTTCGCGGTTGCGCTCAAAGACAATCGCGATTTTCTGGCGCATCTGGTACTCCTCCGCCAGCCTGAGCAGCTGCACAGAGTTCTCGTAAACCCGTTTCATCCTTCCCGGCAGCAGGGTAAAGCCTACCCCCGCCTGCACCAGACTCAGCATCGAAAAGATATCATTTACCCGGGTGACGATATCCGGTTCATACCCGGCAATATGAAACGCTTCCCTGAATCCCTGCCAGGTGGCGAATCCCTCCGACAGTGAAACAAATTTTTGCTGATGGAAATCCCGCAGATCCGCCGGAAAACTGGTGTCCAGCCCTGAGGTAGCAGGGGCGGCGAGGAAGATATCATCATCAAACAGCGGCAGGCTTTCGAAGCGGGTGAAATCCATCTCTCCCGGCGCGATAGCGATCAGAATAGCATCCAGCGAGCCCTCCTCCAGGCGTGCGCTCAGGGTCTGATTTGATCCCATTGTCAGCTCCAGCTCAAGGTCGGGCCGACGCAGTTTCATGCCCATAATCAGCTGTGGAATTGTCTCCAGCGTCAGCGAATAGAGCGTTCCCAAACGCAGACGACCCTGGCCGATTCCGGCAGTTTTTCGCGCCTCCTCCACCCCACGGGACATAATATCCAGCACTTCCTGGCTATATTCCCAAAGAGTATGAGCCGCTGGCAGCGGCACCAGGCTGCGGCCTTTATGAATAAACAGCGGGCAGCGCACGCTCTCTTCCAGGCTGTGTAACGCCCGATGCACGCTGACGCTGCTGATACTCAGCGCTTCTGCGGTACGCGCCAGGTTACCGCGGTTCATAAAGGCGATGAAAATTTCCAGTTTACGAAATGTGATATCCGAATCAATGTTCATAGCAGCCTGTAATGAGGTGGGAGGGTGAAAAAAGGTGAGGATATTCTAGGCCGGGTGACGCCGTTTTGTTTAACGCAATCTTGCGCTTCTGGCTTTACCTCTTGGTTATTCCTGGTGCGCACAGCGCGTGATGCAGTGCCAGGATCCCAAATAGCGATGAGCAACCACAAGGAGAGGGAGCTTCTCCGATCCTGACGCACTCCATTTCAATAAAACATCAGTAAAAATGATAAATGCTCGTGGTAGAGTAAAAACACCTGTTGTCTTTATAAGGAGATTTACATGTCACATACTTCATATGCCAGCCGTACAATTGCCGCCGATCCGCAGGCGATCTGGGCGCTGATCGCCGATTTTAACGGTCTGCCAAAAATCCATCCTGGCATCAGCAAAAGCGAGCTGGAAGCAGGAGCAACCCAAAGTGAACCTGGTGTGGTGCGTAAGCTGACGCTGCCGGATGGTTTTGTGCGCGAGAAGTTACTGAAGCTGGATGCTGAAAACCTTGAACTGCATTACGCCATTATCGACGGGACGATGCCGGTGAAAGATTATGTGGCGGTAATTAAACTGACGCCGCAGGGTAAGGGCAGCACGCTGGCAGAATGGTGGGCAGATTTTACCGTGCTGGAGGGTGTGGATGCCGCAGCCGTTGCCAACGGCGTGAGTCAGGATGTCTTTGCCACCTGCCTGCAACATATTGAGCAGACGTTAACTACCTGATATCCACCGGAGCGAAAATGATGCCAACTGAAATTGTGATGATCCAACGTTATCGATCTGACTATCAGCCGGGTGTCGTGCAGCTGATTTTGCCGATCCAGAATCAGGAGTTTGGTATTGCTATTACGGCAGAACAACAGCCGGATCTGAGCGATATCGACAATTTTTACCAGCAGGGAAACGGTGATTTCTGGCTGGCAACGATTGATGACCGGGTAGTGGGCTGCATTGGCCTGAAGGATATCGGTGAGCGGCAGACGGCGCTGCGTAAGATGTTTGTAGCCGCACCCTATCGCGGACGGGAGTGGGGAGTTGCTCCGGCGCTGCTCAATACGCTGCTGATGCATGCCCGTCACCACGGGGTGGAAGATATCTTCCTCGGTACCACTGCGAAGTTTCTTGCAGCACACCGCTTTTATGAGAAAAACGGCTTCAGTGAGATCCCTCCAGCCGCTCTGCCAGCCAGCTTCCCGCTGATGGCGGTAGATACCCGGTTCTATCGTTTTAGCCTCTAAAATATCGGTGCCTGCGGGCGCCGCTCCTCTTCGTATAAGAAATTTCCTGACACATATTGTAATAACCTCTGCGCCGTCGTAGCATTCTTCAGCAATTTTGAGATTGAGAATAATAATTATTTCCTTTGTGGAGAGTGCTATGACGTTCTGGGGTAAAGCAGCGATCCTGGCGGGTGGTTTACTGGCTTCAGCCAGCCTGCTGGCGGCACCGTTTGTGGTGGAAGATGTTAGCGGCCGTAAGGTCGAGATTAAATCCGAAGTAAAACGGGTGATCCTCGGCGAAGGGCGGCAGATCTATCTGCTGGCGGCCTTTGATACCGATGCACCTTTTAAGCGGGTAGTGGGCTGGCGCGACGACCTGCCTAAAGCCGATTTTGACAGCTATCAGATATACGCAAAAAAATACCCTTCGATTACTTCGCTGCCCACCTTCGGCGGCGCGAAAGATGGCACCTTTAACGTGGAGCAGGCGCTGACACTGAAGCCTGACCTGGTGCTGATGAATCTGGAATCTAAAGCCGCGACCGATGAGTCAAAGCTGACGGAAAAACTCAGCAAGCTGGGCATTCCGGTGGTGTTTATCGATTTTCGCGAAAAGCCTTTTGAGAATGCGGTAAAAAGCATCCGTATTATGGGGCAGCTGGTGGGTAAACCGGCACGTGCGGAAGAGATCATCGCCTACCGCCAGCAGCAGATTGATATCGTTACCGAAAGGCTGAAAAACTACCAGGGCCCGCGCCCGAAAGTGATGCTTGACCGCGCCGGTGGCTATACGGAAGAGTGCTGCATGTCATTTGGTGACGAAAACTTCGGCCGGATGGTGGAAGTGGCAGGAGGGATTAATATTGCCAGGGGGCTGATTCCGGGCACCTTTGGTACGCTCAACCCTGAGCAGATTATTGCTTCTCGTCCGGACGTGGTGATTGTTACTGGCGCAAACTGGAAAAACTACAATACCGCAGGGGGCTGGGTAGGCGTGGGGCCGGGGGCCGATCTCGCCCTTGCAACGCAGCGTTTAACCGCGCTGATGGCACGCCCGGCGTTTCGTACGCTGCCAGTTGCCAGCAATGGAAATGCGCACGCCATCTGGCACCAGTTTTACGACAGTCCTTATCAGTTTGTCGCTATTCAGATGATGGCAAAGTGGCTGCATCCAGAACTGTTCAAAGATATCGACCCGGATGCCACCTTCCGCGAATTCCATCAGCGTTTCCTGCCGGTGGACTATCAGCCGGGTTACTGGGTGACGCTGAAACCTGCAAAATAGAGCAAAAAAAAGCGGGCCTGAAAAGGTCCGCCTGATTGCTGTACTGTCAGACTCTTAATCACATCCGATCATTAAGCCTGATGAGCGCCTGGCTCACTCAGTTTCTGCAAATCTTTGTCCACAAAGAACAGTGCCTGACCGCTGTTACCCACCAGAGCCAGTTTATCCAGCACGGATTTGAACAGTTTCTCTTCTTCATGCTGTTCAGCTACGTACCATTGCAGGAAGTTAAAAGTGGAGTAATCCTGAGTGGTCATGGCGGAATGCGCCAGTTCGTTGATCTTTTTAGTGATCAACTGTTCGTGCTGATAAGCCTGATCCAGTACTTCGTGCAGCGAGTTAAAGGTGACTGGCGGTGCATCAATGGTGCCCAGAACCGGCATTGCTCCGGTATCGCTCAGATAGTTGAACAGACGCTTCATATGCTGCATCTCTTCGGTGGAGTGCTCACGCATAAATGCAGCGGCACCTTCAAAGCCTTTATCGTTGCACCATGCGCTCATCTGCAGGTACAGGTTGGCAGAGTAGAATTCCAGATTCAGCTGATCGTTCAACTGAGCGGTCATTTCATTAGTCAACATGGTGACTCCTTAGCATGTTATTTAGCGATATTATTACTCTAAATAATTCACGTTACAGAGACACACTTAATGTGTCTGTAACGTAAATCATAACGAGTAAAGCAGGTGATTTCTGCGCATTATGCACTCAGATTGTTAAAATAAAAACCATTTTATATAGCATAGGCTAATTTTATTGGCTTTGCCTAAATCTATGATTGTTAAGTGATAATCATTCCATGGTGAATCAAAATTGTTCTGTTTTTTGAATCGTTATGATAACTATTCTTATTAATGGAATTAATTCTATGAGTTAAGACTGCGGAGAGGTTTTTCTGCCAGTATGCGGATAACTGCTTCACTGAAACTCAATGTTAACAATAAAAAGTTAATATAACGGAATGAGAACTAATCCGTTTCAACTTAATGTTGATAACCTATTACTTTCCAGCAGATTAGCTGCATTGATTTCTTTGTTTCAGGGGGATGTGTTTTTCCCGTTTGCACGATACAGCAATCATCGCCGTTCACCAGAAGAGACAGGCGGCGAAAGACCGCCCAGGAACTTTATTACACTACCTTTAAACGAATATACGCTGTGATATACTTGGTTGATTAATGAACAGGGGGGTCGTATGAAAAAAACGCCAGTTAATGCCGGGAATCTTTCGGGGTTGTTAGCGAAGGCGCGCCAGGCAGGCACTGTACACATTGACGGAAGCTCATATGATGAGCGCCGGGCGCAGTTCATGAAAGAAGTGTTAGGGGTGGATGAAGAATGTCAGGTTGAAGGAACCAGCCATGGCCAGAAGAGTAAGAATTTCGTGCGTTGAGACCAGTAAATTATTTCAGAAAATCAGCGAAGAGTATGGTTTTACCAGTGATGTTGTCATGTCTTATTTTCAAGATATTGATGATCTTCAGCAACTTTGGGAAAAGCAGCAAGAGGTTTGGGTATACTCCCAAAACGAAAGATTTCGGTATGGTTGGATAAAAGAGTCACACCTTAAAAAAGATGGTTCACTGGTTCCGTTATATATCGGTTTGCACCATACCCGAGTGCTGGACGATAGTGATGAAAAGGATCCATTGCTGGTGGTATCTTTTGAATCTCGTCAAGGACTGGCACACCCAGTGCTGGTTATTCTCACTATGATTGATCATGCAGATATGTTTGGTGAACTTGGCGCAGCGAAGCATAATGCGCAGCAAATGTACTTTATCCATAAGAAATTAGATCAACTCATTAGTGGCGATATTCCTGAGGGTCAAAGTTTGCATGAGCCATGATTGCCATAATAACTGATCCATTGTTCAGTGTGTCGCTTGCTCAATAACCTGGGCGACCGGCTGGCGGCCGCCCGGAGTGATATCAGAAATCCATCTTCACGGTGAACTGCACTTCGCGCGGGTCGCCAATCTGGTTAGACAAATTGTTAGTGGCGATAGACGAGGTGTAGTAGGTCTTGTCGAACAGATTTTTCACGTTGACCTGAAGAGTCACCGGGTTCTGCGTTTTAATCTTATATGAGGCAAATGCATCTGCTACCGCATAGCCCTGTAATGAGTAATCCTCGGCGTTATCACCGGAACGACGACTCACCGCGTGCCCGCCACCGCCAACGGTTAGCGTATTGCCGCCAATCACATTGTGGAAGTCATAGGTCAGGAACAGCGATCCGGTGTGGCGCGGCACATTTGGCAGCATCTTGCCCTGATAGTCCGGGTCTTCAATCACTTTGGCATCGGTATAGCCGTAGCTGGCGATCACATTGACGTTTTGCGTCAGCGCACCTGCCACATCGACTTCAACTCCGCGCGAACGAACTTTACCGGCCGTTTTTGCCACGCTTTCGCCGTTGACCGTATCGGTATACAGCACGTGACTCTTATTAATATTGAACAGGGTCACGTTAGCCGTCACGCCGCTGAACAGGTCAAACTTAGCGCCCATTTCATAGGCCGTAGCGGTTTCCGGCGGCAGCTCGCCGATATAGCTGGCAATCGAGTATTGCGGCATAAACGAACGCGAGACGTTACCGAAGAATGAGATATTCGGTGTGGCTTTATACACCAGGCCAAACTTCGGCACCCACGCGCTATCGCGGCTGTCAGTATTGACATTAAACGGGCGGCCTTTTCCTGCGTACTCAGTGAAATACTGATAACGCATGGCGCTGACGGCAATCCATTTATCGGTCAGATACAGTGAATCCTGTACGTAGCCGGAATAGCTCACCTGTTTGATGGTCTGGTCACTGTCTGAATCGGATACGCTGGTGCACTTCCCGGTGGTGCCGTACGACGGGCTGTAGATGTTGAAATCTTTTACATTCTTACAGCGGATCATATCGGTACGCAGCAGATCGTAGTTTTCGTAGGCGATCCCGGTAAGAATCTCATTATAGAAACCTCCAATCACCACATCTCCCTGCAAATCGGCGCGTGCCGAGTGCTGGCGCTGGGTCGATCCCTGGGTGGCGTCGACGCGGCGGGTCAGATTACCCGTAGCGGAGTCGTAGGCCATGACACGCGCCTGGTTATCGCTGTATTTATCCTGGCTGAAGCTGTAATCGAACTTCGCCGTCCACTGGTTATTGATGCGGTACTCGGTATTCAGCTGGGCCAGATCCGATTCGCCGTCGGTGATGTTATAAGCTTCATCGAAGCGGGTTTCGCGGCTTACATCCACTGCATGTCCGGTATTCAGATCGAAAATGGTGCCACGGTCGAACGGCGTATTGTAGTTACGGTGTGAGTAAGCCACGGTTACCGTCGCGTCATCGCCAAACCAGGTGAGCGAGGGAGCAATAAAGCTGCTGCGCTCTTTACCGAAGTTACGCCAGTAATCTTCATGTTGCCAGGAGCCGATCAGCCGGTAAGCCAAATTGGTGCCCTCAATCGGGCCGGTAACGTCCACGCTGCCGGAGCCGCCGCCGAAGCTGGTGGAGGTCGCCTGAATTGAGCCGCCGAAGGTGGTTTCCGGCCGTTTGGTCACAACATTAATCAGCCCGCCGGGATCAAGGATCCCGTACAGCGTGGAGGCGGGGCCTTTCAGTACTTCGACGCGCTCTGTGGCGGCGTTAAAGCTGCGCGGCAACACGGTTTTCAGACCGTTGGTCATCACCGAACCATCGCGGTTGCTGCCAAAACCTCGGCGCACAAAGGCATCCTGAGTGCCGCCGAGAGTATTCGTCTGCACCACGTTGCTGACGTTATTCAGCACTTCATCGAGCGTGGTCGAGTGCTGATCTTCAATCACTCGATCGCTAACGGTATTCACCACCTGCGGAATATCCAGCAGCGGCATAGTGGTCAGCGTAGCGGTCGATGAGTTAAGAGGCTGATAGCCGGAGGTCATCTGCTGGTCAGCATCTGCGACTTTAGCTTCAACGGTCAGCGTACTGTTATCGCCGCTACTGTCGTTTTTATCCTGCTTTACGCTATTGGTGGCTGTTTCTGCTGCCAGAGCGCCCGGCGTTGCCAGCACGCCGATAAACAGCACTGAAAACAGAGCGTGCCCTTTTTTTCCCAGAAAAGATGGTGATAATTCAGTCATTTATTGTTTTTTCCGCAAAATTTCTCATTACGTTCGAATAAGAAAAGACAGGTAGTTTTCATTGCCCGATGGGTTGCGTCACAGCGCTGTTCTATCCGTTATGCCCGGCAGCCGGAAGTCGGATATGTAATTGAGAATCATTCAAACATGTAGCTCTGTAGTAGTAAATGCAAAAAACAGCAAAAAAACAGACAGGGGAAAAAGCACCAGGATGTTATAAATATATTACGGGTGATTAATTTTAAGTATCTGATAAATATGTTTATTTATTTAATTTTTTACTCAGATAAACCTTCTGAATAATAGGGGGATAGCCGGTAGTTATGCAGGCTATTTTTCCTTGACTACTACAGACATTCTACGCATGATCGAGAAAACGAATGAGATTTATTTTTATTTAAGACTCACGCGCGCGCTGGCTCATATTGTCACGCCGTTGCGGTGCAGGAGCGGTAAATGCCACAGCGGGTGGAAAAGACAGCAGGCGCACTCTCAACGCAGGCCGAACAGGGTATTGTCCTCGACCGGCTCTCTGCCGGTTATGGTAAGAAAATCATTGTCGATGGCGTAAGCCTGACAATTGAACACGGAAAAATGACCGTGCTGGCAGGAGCGAACGGTTCCGGAAAATCCACATTGCTTACCACTATTGCGCGGATGCTGTCGCCCCTCGACGGCTGCGTGCGCCTCGACGGTAAAATTATCCACGATCAGCCCACCAGGGCGGTTGCGCGTCAGCTGGGTATGCTGCCGCAGTCACCGCTGTTGCCGGACGGGCTGACGGTATTTGAGCTGGTGTCACGCGGGCGCTATCCATGGCAAAACTTTATGCGTCAATGGTCCGCTGAGGACGAACAGGCAGTTCACGAAGCCCTGCGCCTCACCGGTACGCTGGAGTTCGCCCATCTTTCCGTCGACAGCCTCTCCGGCGGCCAGCGCCAGCGCTGCTGGATTGCCATGGCGCTGGCGCAGCAAACCGCCACCATCCTGTTGGATGAACCCACGACCTTCCTCGATCTGCGCTATCAGGTTGATATCCTCGAACTGCTTCACGACCTGACGCGGCTGCATGGCCGTACCGTGGTGGTGGTGCTGCACGATCTGAACTTTGCCGTCAACTACGCTGATACGCTGGTTTTCCTCCGCCATGGGCGATTACAGGGCGTGATCCGTGAGGGCGAACAGTGCACTGTTGAGCTGATCAAAGAAGTGTTTGACGTTGAGGTGCAGATGTCGATCAACCCCATGACAGGAAAGCCCTTTTTTATGCCGTTTCGCGCCCATAGCGATCGTCACGGATGAGTGATTTTGCTGCCGTGGTGCGCCGCCGTAACGCCCGTTCTGGCGTGGCAATGATCGTTCTGCTGCTCACCCTGCTGGGCTGTGCGCTGATCCATCTTGGGCTGGGGGCGCGCTATATCGGCCCCGGTACAGTATTACAGGCGCTGCTGGAATTTGATCCGCGTAACTTTGACCACAAGGTGATCGTTGACCTGCGCCTGCTGCGGCTGGTGGCGGCATTATTGACCGGTGCGGTGCTCGGCGTGGCCGGGGTACTGTTGCAGGCGGTGATCCGCAATCCGCTTGGCGAGCCGCATATTCTCGGGCTGAATGCCGGGGCGGCGCTGGCGGTGGTGATCGCTTCGGCGCTGGGCAGCCACTGGGGCGGGCTGCTGTTCGGGCGTCCGCTGATCGCCGCAGGAGGCGCTGCGGCACTGTTTGCGCTGGTGATGCTGCTGGCCTCTGCCGGACGCAGCGGGCTGACTCCGCTGAAAGTGACGCTGTGTGGCGTAGCGATCTCCTCTTTTGCTTCTTCAATAACCGCAGCGATTCTGATTCTCGATGAACAGACCTTGCTGGAGATGCGTACCTGGCTGGCGGGCGATCTCGCCGGGTTAAGCTGGGCGGTGACCCGTGCCGCAGCGTTGCCGGGCGGGGTGGGTCTGTTGCTGGCGCTCTGGATTGCACCGCGCCTGAATGTGCTGGCACTGGGAGACACCATCGCCAGCGGGCTGGGGGTGAATATTGCCCGCACCCGCCTGCTGGGGCTGCTCGCCACCGCGCTGCTCTGCGGGGCGGCCGTTTCCGTGGCTGGCCCGATTGGTTTTATTGGCCTGGTGGTGCCGCATATTGTGCGGCGGCTGATCACCGATGACATCCGTATGGCTGTTCCGCTGTCGGCACTGTGCGGCGCGCTGCTATTGCTGCTGGCGGATATCGCCGCACGCACGCTGATTGCCCCGCAGGAGCTGGCAACCGGGGTGATGACGGCGCTGGTCGGAGCGCCACTGTTTATTATTATCGCGTCGAGGTTTTTTAAATGAAAACCCTTGCTCAACGGGTTGGTTATCGACGCTGGCAGCTTGGTACCTTCAGCCTGCTGCTGCGCCCGCGAGCGCTGGCCTGCGGGGCGGTGCTGGCCGTGCTGGCGCTGCTGCTGGTGATCTTTGGCGTTACGCAGGGATCGCTACCCGTGCCAGCCTCAGCTATTGGCCGGGCGCTGTTCTGGCCGCAGCCGCTGCCGTCGCAGCAGGATTACATCGTCTGGGATATTCGCCTGCCGCGTCTGCTGATGGCGGCTCTGAGCGGGGCGATGCTGGGTATGGCCGGGGCGGCGATGCAGTCTATAACCCGTAACGGGCTGGCCGATCCGGGGCTGATCGGCGTGAAAGAGGGCACCAGCGCGGTAGTTCTGATGCTGATCCTGCTGTTTCCATCGCTGGGGCTGCTCTGGCGACCGCTGGCGGGCATGGCGGGCGGACTGCTGGTGGCGCTGCTGGTGGTGGCGCTGGCGCGCGATTTCTCACGGCCGCGTTTTATTCTGATCGGCATCGGCGTTTCCTGGGCATTTTCGGCAGGGATAGGGGTGTTTATGACCACCGCCGACGTGCGTGATGTTCAGACGGCGCTGGTGTGGATGGCGGGTAGTCTGCACTCCGCTACCTGGTCGTTGCTGACCGTTGCCGCCTGCTGGGCGCTGCCCGGCGCACTGATCCTGTTTCTCAGCGCGCGCGCTTCCGATGTGGCGTTACTGGGCAATCAGGCCGCCAGCGGGCTGGGCGTGCGTTTACAGCATCTGGCACTCATCCGTTTTGCTGCCCCGGTATTGCTGACAGCGGCCAGCGTTTCCTGCGTTGGCAGCCTGGGTTTTGTCGGGCTGATCGCCCCGCATATGGCGCGTTTTCTGCTGCGCGGTGGTCAGGTTGCGCTGTTAAGCGGCAGCGCGTTGATCGGCGCACTGCTGGTGCTGGTGACCGATACCATCGGACGACTGGCCTTTGCACCGCTGCAAATCCCGGCGGGGATTGTGATTGCTCTGGTGGGCGGGCCGTTTTTCCTGCTGCTGCTCTGGCGCCGACGTGATGCGCTGTAACTCTCTGCTACAAGGAACTGCTATGCGTTTTCTCCTTTCTCTTCTGCTGATGATCAGCGCCGCTGCCAGCGCTGACGTGCCGACGCAGTCGTTTACCGATGACCTTGGCCGTACCGTCACCGTGCCGCTGCATCCGAAACGGATTGTGTCGCTGCACGACCTGGATATCACCATTCCGCTGATTGAGCTGGGCGTACCGCCGGTTGCCAGCCATGGACGCACACGCCCGGACGGCAGCCACTTCCTGCGCTCCAGCGGCCAGCTCACCGGGGTGGATTTTGATAACTCATCCATTCAGTTTATCGGCACCGCCGATATGGATATCGAAGCGATTGCTGCGGCAAAACCCGATCTGATTATCACCGAGCCGAGCCGCAATATGGCGGTTGAACAGCTGGAGAAAATTGCCCCGACGGTGAGCATTGATCATTTGAAAGGGGGCGCGCCGCGTATTTACAGCAAGCTGGCGCAGCTGACCGGCAGCCAGGCACAGCTCGCCATTCTGGAGCGTCGCTATCAGGAGCAGATTAAGCAACTCAGGCTGATGGTGGATACGCAGCACATCACCGTTTCAGTGATCCAGGCGAACAAGGGCAAAATCACCGTTCACCACACTTATCGTGCGCTTGGCCGCGTGCTGCGTGACGCCGGCTTCCGCTTTCCGCCGCTGATCGACGCTATTCCCGACGGTGACCGCATTGAAATCAGCGCTGAACGCCTGCCGGAGCTGGACGCCGACTTTATCTTTGATACCTGGCGTTCGGATACTGGTGGTAAACCACAGGAAGAGATCGCCGCAATGAATGCCATCATGCCGGGCTGGTGTGATTTCCTGAAGGCGTGTCGCACCGGGCATTACATCCTGCTGCCGCGTGAAGAGACCATCTCCAACTCTTTTGCTGCCCTCAGCCTGATGGTGGCCCAGGTGCAGTCACATATTGCCGGGCGTCCCATCCCCGCAGCGGCACCTTAAGCCATGTCACGCACGCGTTTTATCCTGTTACGGCTGCACTGGTTCCTCGGCATTACGCTCGGGGCCAGCCTGTCGTTTATGGCATTAAGCGGTGTGACCATGAGTTTTGAAGATGAAATTATGCTGGCCTTGAGTCCGCAGGCGCGAGTCAGCGTTCCGGCTGAAGGGCAGCGGCTGTCGCCTGCGCAGATGATTGACCGTCTGCGCGAGCTGCGTCCCGGTGAACGTCTGATGTCGTTACAGGTGGAGCAGCGGGCGGATCTTGCCTGGACGGCGGCTTTTCAGCGCCAGAAAGGGCAGCGTAATCAGCGGGTTTTTGTCGACCCGTATCGGGCCGTTATTCAGGGTGAAGCCACTGGGGCTGCATTTTTCGATACGGTGCGTAATCTGCATCGTTTTCTCTCTCCCGGCGGGAACAATCCCACCGGGCGGCTGATTACCGGGGCCAGCGCCGTGAGCCTGATCTTCTTTGCGCTTTCCGGGCTGTGGCTGCGCTGGAGTGCGGGCAGCCGCAGCCTGCGTGACTGGCTGCGTCCTGATTGTCGCCTTACAGGCCGTGCGCTCTACCGTTCGCTGCACCAGGTGTCTGGTAGCTGGCTGGCGTTGCTTTACCTGGTCAGCGCCTGTTCCGGTTTGTGGTGGTCATCGGAGGCCTATCGTCAGGGAGTGACCTGGCTGCTGAGTGACGGCGCAGCCCCCGTGGCAAGGATGAAAAAGCCAGGAGAGAAACAGGCATCTGCTAGCGGGCCGGACTGGCAGCGCGTGTGGCAGCGGGTTGAGCAGCAGTACGGTACACATTATCAGTCGGCGCTGCTGCTGATCCCGCCGCCGGGGAAAACCATTCGTATCCGCGTACTGCCCGAAGGTGCCACTCAGATCCGCGCCCTTGATGAACTGACTATCAACCCGCGTACGCAGCAGGTGACCCGCTTTGCCCCGTACCGCAACCAGTCTGCCGGTGAGCGTATCTTAACGGATATGGATGCGCTTCATACTGGCGCACTGTTTGGGCTACCGGGCAGGATTGCGCTGGTGATCTCCAGCCTCTGTATGCCGCTGTTTTTTGTTACCGGATTGCTGATGTACCGCAAGCGCCGCCGCCAGCGGCCCGCCCGGTTTAAGGAGTATGATGAATAACCAGCCAGTGAAAAGAAGCAAAACCCGCGTTGATCTGTATGGCGATCGTTTCCGGGCGCGGGGTGGCTCACTGTCGCCCCGTTTACAGGCGGTGGCCAGCTACATTAATGAAAACCGTGAGGTGGTGCTTGAGCATACTGCGATGGAGATTGCCGCAGCCACTCAAACTTCGGATGCCACGGTAGTTCGGGCGATTCAGGCGCTGGGATTTGCCGGTCTGCGCGATCTGAAACAGACGATGGAGCGCTGGTTTGGCCCCAGCATCTCCTCGGCAGAGAAGATGACCTCGACGGTAAATGCGCTCGCCTGTGATATCAACTCCAGCATCGATTTTGTGCTGGAGGGGCATCAGCGTGCCTGCGAAGCGCTGGCTGAACCGGAGAACCGCGCAGCAATGGCACAGGCGGCAGCGCTATTGGTGGAGGCCCGTCAGGTCGCGATTTTTGGCATAGGTGCCTCCAGCATTCTTTCGGAGTATGTGGTGCGGCTCTTCACACGTATCGGTACCCCGGCCACGCCACTGAACCGAACCGGGATGATGCTGGCAGAGCAGTTAATCAACCTGCAACGCGGTGATGTGCTGATTATGATGGCGCAAAAGTCGGCACATCGTGAAGGGCAAACCACGCTGCGTGAGGCGAAAAGGCTGGGTATTCCGACGATTTTACTGACTCACGCTACCGATTCACGCTTCAGCAAAGAGGCGCAGGTGGTGATTAGCGTGCCGCGTGGCGGCGATAACGGTAAAGTTCCGCTGCATGGCCCGGTGCTGATATGCCTGGAGATGTTGGTTCTGTCCGTTGCCTCCAGCGCACCGCAGAAGACGATTAAATCTATGAAGAGGATTCAGGATTTACACCGTTCGATTGGTAAATCCGGGGGGAAGAAAGGGTAAGCGCTGCGCAATTTCTGATAAAGGTGTGCGCGTTATGAACAGAAAACCGGGCCACCGAGGTTGGCAGGTGACGCATCCTTGCGACTAAGGCCCGGCGAATCCGTTGCATAACGCGCACGTAACAACGGCGATATTATGGAGGGAACGTTTAATAGTTTCTTTCGAAAAAAACATGAAATTGATCGCTGAATCTCAATTTCATGTTCGTGTTGCTCAGATTTGCTACAAAATTACGCCAGGTTTGCGCCGTTGCTGGCAATCACCTGCTTATACCAGTCGAAACTTTTCTTTTTCGAGCGCGCCATGGTGCCGGTGCCATCATCGTTTTTATCCACATGGATAAAGCCGTAACGCTTGTTGTACTGGCCGGTGGTAAACGACACGCAGTCAAGGCATCCCCAGGGGGTGTAGCCCATCAGATCAACGCCATCTTCCAGCACCGCAATTTTCATCTGTTCGATATGCGCCTGCAAATAAGCAATGCGGTAGTCATCGTTTATCTGCCCGTCGGCTTCTACGGTATCGTAGGCTCCGAAACCATTCTCGACGATAAACATCGGTTTCTGATAGCGCTCCCAGAAGGCATTCAGCGTATAGCGCAGGCCAACCGGGTCAATCTGCCAGCCCCAGTCGGAGGCTTTCACATGCGGATTCGGACGGCTGCCCGGGAAACCTTCAATATGACGCCCGTCGTCGCTGTCCTTCGCCGAGAACTGTACGGCGTTGCTCATGTAGTAGCTGAAACCGAGATAATCCGCGCAGCCGTCACGAAGCGCCTGCTCATCTCCCGGCTGCATCTCAATCTGATAGCCCTTACGCTCCCACTCTTTCAGGATATAAGACGGATAGTAACCGCGCAGATGCACATCACCGAACAGATAGCGTTCGCGCATCGATTCCTGGGCAAACATCACATCATCCGGATGGCATGACCAGGGATAGAGCGGCACAATTGCCAGCATACAGCCGATCTGCAACTGTGGATTAATCTCGTGCCCCAGTTTTACTACCTGGGCGCTGGCAACAAACTGATGATGCAGAACCTGGTACATTGCCTGTTCCGGCTTTTCGTGATCGGTAAAAATCACCCCGGAGTTACAGTAACCGAACAGCGGGTAACGCCAGTTACGCTGGTTATTGATCTCGTTAAAGGTCATCCAGTATTTCACTTTATGCTGATAGCGTTTCAGTACCACTTCGCTGTAGCGCACAAAGAAATCTACCACTTTGCGGTTTAGCCAGCCGCCGTACTCTTTCACCAGATGCTCAGGCATCTCGAAGTGGGAAAGGGTAATGACCGGCTCAATATTATATTTCAGCAGTTCATCAAACAGGTCATCGTAGAACTGTAAACCAGCTTCGTTTGGTTCCAGTTCATCGCCTTTCGGGAAGATGCGCGTCCAGGCAATCGAGGTGCGGAAACACTTAAAGCCCATCTCGGCAAACAGCGCGATATCTTCTTTATAGCGATGGTAAAAATCCACCGCCAGATGGTTCGGGTAGTGATACGCGGGATCGATACCATCGGTGATCACACGATCCACGCCGTGCGATCCACCGGACAGGACGTCGACAATACTCGGGCCTTTACCGCCCTGATCCCAGCCGCCTTCAACCTGATGGGCTGCTACTGCACCGCCCCATAAAAAATCCTTTGGTAATTGCTGCTCTGACATAATCCATCCTTTCTGGTGAGATTAACAACGTCTGACTAATGCGGGCGAGACAGGCCTCGCCCCTGAAAAATGCTTAATACTCAATCTCTTTATTTAAATTTGCGCCGTTGGTCTGGATCACGCGTTGATACCAGCTAAAGCTTTTCTTACGGTAACGCGCCAGATCTTTCAGATCGTGCTCTTCACGGTTGACGTAAATAAAGCCGTAGCGCTTGCTGATCCCCTGATGGGTGCTGACCAGATCGATCGCTGACCACGGGCAGTAGCCAAAGACCTCTACGCCGTCACTGATTGCCAGCTGTAGCTGCGCCAGGTGATCGCTGAGATAGGCAATACGATAGTCGTCATAGACTTTGTTGCCTGAGGCCAGCTCATCAAAAGCACCCAGGCCGTTTTCAGTGACGATCAGCGGCAGATGGTAGCGATCGTAGATCTCGCGGGCGGTAATACGGAAGCCGACCGGATCGACATACCAGTTAAACTGGTTTTTCTTCAGGTGCGGATTATTGGTGCCGACATAGACGCTTTTATCGATCCCGGCCATCTGCTGGTCAACTTTCTGATTGCCTTCTCCGGCATCATCCAGTTCGGCAGCCACGGTGGCAGAGGCATAATAGTTAAAGGCGATAAAGTCCGGCTTCGCCTGTTTCAGCAGTACCATGTCGTCGTCGGTAATTACTGGCAGCCAGCCTTTTTCCTGCATAAAGCGCCAGGCGATGGTGTTGTAGCGGCCATGACAGGCGAGATCGAGGTAGAGCCAGTTGCGAATCGAAGTAAAGTTATTTGCCGCCAGCACATCTTCCGGTTTGGAGCTGGCTGGGTAGACACAGGAGATATTCGGTGCCGGGCCGATTTTCGCCGCAGGCAGCATCTCATGGCAGGCGATCATTGCCCGTGCCTGGGCCAGCATCATATGGTGATTTTGCTGATAAAGGGTCTTATGCGGGTCAGGCGTACCGGCGGGCAGCGTACCAATGACATCCCCTTTGAGGATCATCATGTTTTGCTCATTGATGGTCAGCCAGTATTTTACCCGGTCGCCGTACAGCTCAAAGCAGGTACGGGCAAAGTGCTCAAACGCGGCGATGGTGGCGGGATCGGACCAGCCGCCTTTCTCCTGTAATGCCCAGGGCAGATCGAAATGATACAGCGTGACCAGCGGCTCAATGCCTTTTTCCGTCAGCGCGGTGATCAGCTTCTGGTAGAACTCCACGCCTTTGGCGTTAATTTCTCCGGTTCCCTGCGGAAACAGGCGGCTCCAGGAGATGGAAAGACGGTAGGTTTTCAGGCCCAGTTCAGCGAACAGCGCCACATCTTCAGCAAAGCGGTGGTAGTGATCGCTGGTTACGGTAAAGTCAGTCAGGCGCGGATCAAAATGGGCTTTATCAATCACCGATGGCCCTTTACCGTCCTGGTCTGAAGCCCCCTCAACCTGATAGGCAGAGGTGGAAGCTCCCCATAAAAAATCGTCAGGGAAGGGCGATAGCTTGCGGTATTGCATCCTTTATCTCCTTGCATTTTTAACGGTGCAGGCGTACCTGCCCCGGGATTATCAGGCCTGTTTCAGAGCCTGCACTTCGCGGTGCAGGATAATGATCTCTTCGGCCAGCTCGCGGCACAGCATGGCGTTCATCAGATGATCCTGCGCATGCATCAGAATCAGGTTAACCGGCACGTTGCCGATGCCTTCGTCCGCGCCGATAAGCGCCGTCTGAATCTTGTGAGCAGCGCGTGCCGCAGCGGTTGCAGCGGTCAGTTGAGCATCTGCTTCTTGCCAGTCGTAAGTGCGCGCCGCACGCAGTGCCTGCATCGAGCAGGAACGCGCTTCTCCGGCATGAATAATCAGCTCCATTACCGTGGTTTCCATATCCATCATCAGTTCTCCACTGCTTTCAGTTCAGCCTCAGCCGGGGTTGGCTGCTCCTGCTTTAATAGCTCGCGTTCATACATTTTGAAGAAGGGGTAGTAAATAAGCGTTGAGACAACAATCAGCACGCCAACCAGAATCACTGCGCGGAAGTCCCAGCCGGTTGACCAGGCGGCACCGATCGGGCCGGGTGTCGTCCACGGGGCCAGCGATACCACGTGATTCACCAGAGCAGTACGTGTGGCAATCCAGGCAATAATGGCGTTAACCAGCGGTGCGGTAATAAACGGAATAAATAGCAGCGGGTTCATCACTACCGGAGAACCAAAGATAATCGGCTCATTGATATTGAACATGCTTGGCACCAGGCCGAGCTTGCCGATGGAACGCAGATGGGCCGAACGGCTGCGCAGGTAGAGGAACACCAGCCCCATGGTGGAACCGGAACCGCCTACCACGATAAAGAATTGCCAGAATGGCTCGATAAAAATCTGCGTAATGGGCTGGCCCGCATTCAGTTCCTGCTGGTTAATCCCGAGATTAGTCAGCCAGAATGCCTGCAGGATACCGCCGACGATCACTGCACCATGAATCCCGGCAAACCACAGCAGATGGCACAACAGTACTGCAATCAGCACGGCGGGCAGTGAGTCGGAAGCGGAAATGATCGGTTTAAAGATCGCCATAATCGCCTGTGGCAACAGCATGCCAAACTGATCCTGTACCAGCAGGCTGAGTGGGAACAGCGTCAGGAAGATCGCCAGGATCGGGATCAGAAGATCGAATGACTGACGAATTTTTGGCGGTACCTGCTCCGGCAGTTTAAAGCCAATATGGTGCTTTTGCAGGAAGTGCATCAGTTCGGTGGAGTAGAGGCTGACAATTATCGCCGTAAATATCCCTTCGCCTCCCAGCGATCCGACCGGCAGCGCGCCGTTGCTCTGTGGGGCAGCCACCAGCAGAAACGCCATCAGCGACAGACAGGCGGCCATAAAACCGTTCATCTTGTAGCTGATGGCGAGGTTGTAGGAGATAGCGGCGGCGATATACACCGCCATAATGCCCATGGTCATGTTATACGGCATCATGATCTGCGCAGAGTGGCGTTCCACCATGCCCAGCCACCATTGCGCAAATGCCCACTGACTGTCGGCCCCGAATGGCGGGTGAGCGAACAGCAGCATAAACGAACCTACGATAAGAAACGGCATCGATGAGATAAAGCCATCTTTGATTGCCACCACGTGACGCTGGCTGGAGAGCCTGGCCGCAATGGGGCTGATGCGGTTCTCAATCACGCCGAACAGGGACTCGCTAAAGCGACTCATTGGACTTGTCCGCCGTTTTGAATCATCGCCAGCGCTTCTGCGAGGATTTTTTCACCGTTCATCATGCCGTAATCCATGGTGTTGATCACGACGATGGGTTTATGCAGCTCGTCCGCCAGCGGTTTGAAATCTGCCAGCTTGTACTTAATTTGAGGCCCAAGCAGACAGCAGTCGTAATTGGCTATCTGCTCAACAAACTCATCCAGTCCAACGGCATTAATCTCAACGGCAATATTTTTTTCCTTTGCAGCTTTTTCCATACGCTGAACCACCATGCTGGTGGACATACCTGCGGCACAACAGAGTAAGATTTTATTCATGGTTGTTCTCCGGTCTGGTTTCTTTAATAAATAGCCGATGTGAACCTGTTTCTGCAACCGGTTTCATATTGAATGACTTGTTCTGTGAGCAGGATCGCACAGGCCAGGTTTAGCGCAGGTTAAACGACGCGATTGTCTGAGTAATGGATATATTGTTATTAACGTTACGGGCAGGTTATCAGGGGTTTAGAACAGTTTTTAATGCCATACCAAAGAGGAGAGATATGTGCGATAAGGTATTGCAGAATAGAGACTAAAGTTAATAATTTCATTAAGTTATAGTATAGGCTGTGGGCGCATGATAAAACAGGTTATTATATGAAACAGAACTTAGTTTTCAGGATGCCATGATGATTACCATGCTGGATGTCGCAAAAAAAGCCGGTGTTTCAAAAGCCACAGTTTCCCGTGTGCTGGCTGGCAATAGTTATGTCAGTACCACGACGAAAGAGCGGGTATTTAAAGCAATTGAAGAGACCGGCTATCGGCCTAATTTACTGGCGCGCAATCTGGCGACCAACAAGTCGCAAAATATTGGCCTGGTGGTGACCAATACGTTATATAACGGCCCGTACTTTAGTGAGCTGTTATTTCAGGCGGCAACGGTGACGGAGCAGCACGGGCGGCAGCTGCTGCTGGCGGATGGTAAACATGATGCGCGCCAGGAGCGGCAGGCCATTGAGTTTCTGCTCGATCTGCGCTGTGATGCGATCATCATCTATCCCCGTTTTCTGAATACCAGCGAACTGGATGAGATTATTCAGCAAACCCGTAAACCGATTATTGTGGTTAACCGGCAGCTGGAAAAACATCCGCAGCACTGCGTGATCGCTGCCCATGAGCAGAATACTCTTGATGCCGTTAATTATCTGGTCTCACAGGGTCACCGTGATATCGCCTTTATTTCCGGCTCAGATGGATCGCCCACTGGTATCAGCCGTCTTAATGGTTACCGCCAGGCACTGCGGATGCACCATATTGCGTTTGATAAACAGCGTGTGGCGCAGGGGAGCTGGTCGTTACAAAGTGGCTATGAAGCGGGAGTTGAGCTTATGGCGCGCGGTGCTGAGTTTACCGCGCTGGTGGCAAGTAACGATGATATGGCGATAGGCGCTGCCAGAGCGCTCTATGCTGCCGGAAAACGTATCCCTCAGGATGTGTCGCTGCTGAGTTTTGATGATATTCCGATGGCATCATTTTTTGTCCCGCCCCTCACTACCGTGCATGTACCGGTGGGAGAGATGATCAAGCACACCCTGGAAAAACTGGTTCTGATGCTCGACGGAAAAGAGAGTGAACCGTTACCCGCGTTTAACGGCCAGCTTATTCTACGTGATTCAGTCTCTGCAGGGCCTTATTTTGGCCGCACCTGAGATCTTAAAATCAGGATGATGTAAATAAACTTATATCGATAAAATAAATATAATCTTATTAATAACAATTTGGATTTATTTTAAAATGTTATTTTGACCTTATCGCCCGCAGTTAACGCAGATTAAGGTTATTTGTTTAGTTATTTTACCTATTTACATGTGTTAATAAACGCAGGCCGGGATGAAATGCGTTGTAGGGAGTTTTTTGTCGTCTGCACTACAGGAGTTGTGCCATGAGTACCCGTAAATTAATTGACGATGTGCGCCTGGAGCACAGCACGGTTGTTCCACGCACACTTCACGCTGAAAATAATGAACTTAATTTAATGAAGCTGCTGGATATTTTTATTCAGCGCAAGCTCACTATTGCATTTTTTGTTATGGCAGCCTTGCTGGGTGGTATAGTAGTCAATTATTTTCTGCCGCAGCGCTGGACAAGTACAGCGATAATAATTCCCCCACAAGCAGAAGAGCTACAGGGCATGGTGGAAACATTATCCGGGTTTTCTGTGCTGGAAATTAACACGAAAATAACGCCGGAATTGTTGTTATCAGACTTTATGCATAAATTCGACTCCCGACAAATCCGTGAGAAATATCTCATTAACACTCCTTACTTTACACAGAAGGCTGCCAATGTTAAGGCGGAACATGTTAATCTCTTGATTGACCAGGTTCTTAACGGCAATATGACATCGCGTAAGTCTGTACTGAATAAAAACGATCTGCAGCGTAATTATTACGAAGTGGCTTTTTCAGCTAATAGTGCAGCCGCTGCACGTGATTTACTTTCGGGGTATATTCGTTTTTTCGCGGGCGAGGTGCAGCAGAAAGTGCGCCAGCGTCTGATGAGTCAGATCGAGTTGTTGCGTGAAAAATCACAAGGGCAGTATCAAACGCTGTTAGATAGCCTTGAGATTAGCCAGCAAATCAGGCTTGAACGTTTGGGCGATTCTCTGGCGGTTGCCCGCTCTGCGGGCGTCATCACGCAGGTCATTCTGCCCGGGCATGAGCGTCAGGAGAAGGAAGACGCAGAGTTTTCCATCATGCAGGGAACGGAGAGTCTGGAGCGCAGACTCCGTGTTGAACAGGCACTGTCGGATGTGGAAAAAACGAGCCTGGAACTGCACGATTTGCGCTTGTATCGTGAACGTCTGGATGCGCTCAAGCCAGAGGAAATAACGGTGCAGCCTTTTAAGTATATGCTGGATCCCTCGCTGCCCGTTCGTGAAGACGGTGCTGGTCAGAGGTTGATTCTGGTACTGGCAGCATTGATGGGATTAATCGTTGGTTGCATCTGGGTGTTGTTGAGCTATTCGTCAAAATATCGCGCTCAGGCTAAAGATATCAGTTAAGCAAAGAGATCAGCGAATCCGGGAAAATCATGGATTAAAGGAACTAAATCATGAGCATAATCAAAATTGACGAAACGTCATCGGCACGTAAGGGGAAAGGAGCAGTCAGCTCCGCCGGGCGGTGTGATGAAGAACTGGATTTGCTTGATGTGCTGAGTATTATTTTCAGCCGAAAATATACGCTGGCACTGTTTACCGCCCTGGCTCTTTTTATTGGCCTGGGCGTGAGCTATTTGCTGCCACAGCGCTGGACGAGTTCTGCGATGCTGAGTGTGGCGGAAGCGGCTCAGTTGCATAGCATGGAGAAAATGCTGACTGAATTGCAGGTGCTGGATATTGATACAAAAATCACGCCCGCGTCGCTGCTCACAGATTTTATACGTAATTTTGACTCACCCCGCCTGCGTGAACAATATCTGGTAGGTACCGCGTATTTCAAACAGCTTGCTAAGGGGCTTGAACAGTCGCCGGAAGAGCGTAATCGGCTAATTAACTCAATTTTAAGTGGAAATATAGAGTCGCAAAGCTCCTCCGATAGCAAGAAAGAGTATCGTTTTTATGAAGTGAAATACAGCGCCAACAGCGCCCCGGCTGCCCGTGAGCTGCTACAAGGCTATATTAACTATGTGACATCTGTCGTTGAAAAAGAGTTACAGCAGCGAATTACTTATCATGTCGATATGGTGAAAGGTAAGGCCATCGGGCAATATAATCTTGATAAGAAACGCGTGGAAAATGAGCACAGTATTAAACTGGAACGTCTGGAATATGCTCTCCAGGTTGCTAACTCTGCGGGGCTGAAAAAACCGGTCTGGAGTATCAACGGAACGTCCACTTATGATGACTGGGATTATCTGGAGAGTCTTGGTTCAGAAGGACTTAAACGTAAACTTAAAATTGAACAGTCCGTTGAAGATCCGACCTTGCTTAACGTCGATTTACAAAATCGTCGTGTGTATATTGAGAAGCTGCAAGCGCTGAAAATAAGCGAACTGCATATCGAGCCGTTTAAATATATGCGTGTGCCCTATGAGCCACTGTATCGGGATTCGCCAAAACGTTCGCTTATCGCATTGATGTCGGCGGTGGTGGGGCTGATTACAGGCTGCGGCTATGTGCTGTTAAGCAATGCGATCAAAGCCTATCGTCAGTCGTTGAAAAAGAAAGCAGACACGCCAGATTAACACCTGCCGGGCAGAGGGTGATGATGTACTCTCTGCCCGGAAAGATTACAGCTTACAGCGACGGAGCTATTGCGCGGCTGCGTAATGCCCGCGCGAGCACGTAATAAATAACGCACGATACCAGCAGCGAGTTAATCGTTGGCACGCCCCACTCGGTCAGCAGACCAATCACACTTCCAATTAGCGTGGCAATAATCGCCGTCCAGCCAATGGTTGGTGTATCGCTATCCGCTGGCAGTTTTCCTTCAGCACGGCTTCTGTCCAATGCGGTGCGATGGGTACGCAGCAGCAGATAATCCACCAGCATAATGCCAAGAATGGGCGGAAACACTACTCCCAGCACGGTGAGGAAGTCCACGAAGCGATCAAGAATACCCAGCACAGAGAGCAGCGTACCCAGCAGACCGATCACCAGAGTCGTATTACGATATTGCAGCTTTTTGCCACATATACCCTCAACGGCATTAATGACACCAAGGGAAGAGGAGTAGAGGTTTAAGTCGTTGACGCGCAGCGTGGAGAGGATCACCACCAGCAGCCCCACGCCCCCAGCGACCTGCGACATAATTGTCACAACATCGGCGGTTTGTAGTGTGCGGGCGATCATAATCGCCAGCCCGTTGACGATAAACTCCCCGGCAATAATCGTCAGCAGCGTGACCCCGGCAACATGCTTTGATGAGCGGGAATAACGTGTCAGATCTGGCGTCATCAGGCTGGCAACAATCGCTCCGCCCACCACCATGGTAATCGCTGCGCTGATAGTCAGCGGAGTGCCCGTTGGCGGCAGGTCAATAATTTGCTGTAGCGTGTGGCCGGAGAGCGTCTGGAAGGAGATAAAAGCCACCAGGCAGATAAACAGTGGCACCGCAATACGCGCAGTAACACGCAGCGCTTTAAAGCCAAAAGTTACTAATACGGTCAGCAGCAGACCCGAAAGGCTGGCCGCCAGCGGGAAACCCAGGGCGCCGCCTAGTGCAAAATTCAGCGATTTGGCGAAGATGGCGTTTTGAATGCCAAACCAGCCCAGCAGACTGACGGCAACAACCAGACCAATCAGCACCGAACCGATACGGCCAAAACCGCACCAGCGTGCCAGAAGGCTCCCGGAAACGCCTTCTTTCATTCCGGCATAGCCCAGCCCGAAAGTCACTATGCCAAAAATAACGCTGCCAGCCAGAATAGCCAGAAACGCAGAGGCCAGACTCATCGAATCCCCCAGTACCGCGCCAAGCATAAATTGATCCAGTGCGGTCAGCATGCCCATATGTACTACGGCAACGCTTAAAAACGAGACGCGTTTGTTTTCAGGCACGCGACTTAACGGGTAATCTTCAATACGGATCAAGATGAGTTTCCTTGTTTGAATTAAATAAACTGAATGCCTTTTTCAATCAGACGATCTGGGATGAAATTATCCAGTCCGGCATGGCGGCAATACTCTTCGAACTGATTCAAAGTATGCACCCCGGCTTTCTGATAAATGTTATAGATCCGGTTCTCTACGGTGCGGTGGCTGAGATTATAAATGCGCGCAATCTCTTTAGTGGACAGGCGTTGCAGCATCAAAAAGAGCGTATCAAGCTCGGAACGGGTAAAAAGATCGTTGTTCACCTCGGTGGTGAACAGACCGGGTTTCTGCCGGGTGATGTATTTCAGCGGCGACATGGTGTTGAGCTGTTTTGCACTCCAGGCAATACCAATAAAATCCCCGTTTTCGCCGTATAGCGGGATTTTCTCGCAGACAAAGGGCGTCAGGGTTTTCTGCCCGTACCAGTAGTGAGTTTCAATTACGGCGACCCGTCCGTTACTGGCCTGGGTGCGTCGGTCGTGCTCAATAAGTTCATCTTCACACTCAGCCCATGCCGCAGGGAAATCACTATCCAGCCTGCCTTCAATATCGAAGTTTTTGGGCGTATTGGTATACAAATACGCCGCTTTATTCATATACAGGTGCTGTGAATCAGGAGCTTTAATTCCCCAGGGTTCGGACAGGTGTTCCATCATGGCAATCAGTGCGCTGGTATTTGATCGCGGTTTCTCTTCCTGTAATTCCATTTTCCCCCCTGAGGAAAGCTCATCAGATCTTTTTCGCCAGATAATATCGGGTATGCAGATGTGCATAATCACCGAGCTTGCCATAAGCGGAGTAGCCTAACTTTTCGTAAAATCCGGTTGCCTGGAAATCAAAAGTATCAACGTAGGCCATATGACAGCCGCGTTTTTTCGCTTCCCGTTCCGCCGACAGCATCAGATCACGCCCTACACCTTTGCCGCGGCAGGCATCGCTGACCCATAAATATTGCACTTCCAGCCCTCCCCACCAGGTTCTTGCCACCAGACCAGCCATAATCTGATCCTGTTCATCGCGCAGCGTAAGAAAGAGGGGATGGATATCAACCGGTGTTGTTTTTGCATTGTGTTGCCACAGACTGTCGATGACGAAGGCTTCATCAGCGGCGGCTGGACTATCAGTTACAGTGATCTTCATTGGCCTCAAACTCTCATTATTTGAATAAAAATTAATAAGATAACTTGTACATTACCTCTGCGTAATTATCATTTCCCCTCAGGTATATCAAGAGTGTTTTTCACCCTTTCCCTGATGGATAAAAACGCCTAAGGTGTGGCTTCAGACGACAATGTCGATCACTTAAGACTAATATCCTGTCGTCTTTCCAGTTTGGCAAGGCAATATTGAGCCTCACCAGGGAAAGTTTCACTTGCAGCCCTTTTTCAGTGACCACTTTTTGTGGCAGATGAGATAGCGTATAAATAAAGATTCCTGATGAGAGCAGTGATAGTCACTTCAGTAAATCTTTTTAAATGATGTTGTACCGTTGAAAGGTCGCTTATTGAGCGGCCTTTTTTGCTTGCCTTTTTAGCAGCTTATACGTTCAGTACTATTGCGCAGGTTTTGCAGAGGGGGGGAGCATCGAAAGACGCTGACAGCAGGTGGCCGAAATGCCTGAGGTGGCTTTGGTTGCAGCAGGAAACCAGGCGATAACGCTGTTACGTTTCGCCTGAGTGATATCAGTGTCCGGCAGCGTTCATCACTTCAATACAGCTGACGACATCTTTTGCCGCCGCGCTTTTCTGCCCGGTATCCAGTGCCTGATACTTTGCAATCGACGAGCGTCCAAGCCGATCGTCATAGCTGACCTGTTTTACCGAGTAAGAGCTGTTCTCATTGATAATCACCGTGCGGATTTTATTGGCAAAGTCCTGTTCGCTGGTCGGCGTGCCCAGCACATCAACCGCCACGCAGGCTGCGGCATCATAGTGGGGATCGTGGGGCGGACTTCTGAACATAAACCACCATAATGACAACGCGGCGGCAGCAAGGATTAACAGCGGAAACAGCTTTTTCATCACATCAACTCAATTCACCCGGAGCGGGCTATCATCAGGGGCGCATTATACGGATAAACAGGGCCGGGGCGACCGAAAACCATCCGGGCTGCTGTCAGATTTGCATTTCGCGCAGTAGCGCATGCAGCTGCTCCGCTGGCTGTGGCTTACTCAGCAGGAATCCCTGTAAACGGTCGCAGCCCGCTGCGGCCAGCATCAGGCGCTGCTCCTCAGTTTCGACTCCTTCGGCGGTGACGGTAATTCCCAGACTGTGGCCGAGCTTAATCACTGACTCAACGATAGTGGCGGAGTTCTCACGCACGCCCAGCGACTGCGTAAAAGCGCGGTCTATTTTAATGGTGTCGACCGGGAACTGCACCAGATAGCTCAGGCTGGAGTAGCCGGTGCCGAAATCGTCCAGCGCGATACAGAATCCGGCAGCTCGCAGGGTCTTGATAGTTTTCAGCGCATGTTGTGCATTTTCCAGCAGCACTCCCTCGGTAATTTCCAGTTCGATTTGCTGTGGATCGATCCCGTAGCGCGCCATAATTGCCATCAGATTCGCTATAAATCCGGGAGCAAGGAATTGCAGAGGTGAAACATTCACCGCCACGATCAGTTCAGGACAAGTGATCGCCATCTTACAGGCCTGCTCCAGCACCCACTCGCCAAGAGGAATAATCAGTCCGGTCTCTTCAGCAATCGGGACAAACTCTGCCGGGGAAATAGCACCGAGCTGCGGGTGCTGCCAGCGTAGCAGCGCTTCGACAGCAATCAGTTTAGTACCGCTGACATCCATAATTGGCTGATACCACTGCATCAGATCCACAGTATTTTCCAGCGCCAGATGCAGCTGCTGCGCCAGCCGCTGGCGTTTTTGCAGGGCTTCATCCATTGCCGGAACAAACAGGCAGTAGCGCCCGCGCCCCTCCGCTTTGGCGGCATACAGGGAAATATCGGCTTTGCGCATCAGCTCCAGTCGCTCCAGGCTGTGACGCGGCGACAGTGCTACCCCAATGCTGACACCCACCCACAGCGTATGACCGCGTAGAGTCATCGGCTCGGCCAGACGAGTAATGATCTGCTGACACAGGTCGGCCACCTGCTGTTCATTTTCTAGATTACTGACCATTACAACAAATTCATCGCCGCCCAGGCGCCCGACAGCATCCTGCACCGGCAGCAGCGATGACAACCGCTGGCCGATCTCGACGATCAGATCGTCACCCGTATGGTGGCCATAGGTATCGTTGATCAGCTTAAAACGATCGAGATCGAGCAGCATCAGCGCCAGCTTGCCGCCGCTAAGAGGAAGCTGCTGGAGTCGCTCATTGAGCTGCTCTTCAATCCATGCACGATTTGGCAGCCCTGTGAGAACATCATGCCGGGCCAGATGCCGGGCGTGCACTTCACTGGCTCCCAGACGGCGCATCGAGCTGGAAAGTTTCAGTGACGAATGCCACAGACGACGCGTCATGATGATGCACATCAGCGAGATACTTAAAATAGCCGCAGCAATCAGCGGGCCGGTGATTTTCAGCATCTGGCTGCCCGGGCGCATGGGTATCCATGAGACGCTGCTTACCGGAATGCCGTTTGCTGACGTCAGTAGAAATCCGGCGCTGTTTGGCTGGTCTGCTGCGCTGGGGGTAAAGCGAAACTGGCTGACAACCCCGCGATGCTCCAGAAAATCGATAAAACTGTAATGCAGATAACGGATAAATATCAGCCGCCGTCCGGAGTTATCGGGCAGGGGGCCGATCACCACTTCAGCAACCCGGTCACGCAGGCGGATGAAATCATGGATAACATCAGAGGATGTCGCCGGTGGCAGGTGATGTGAAAGTTTGGGCTTAAGATCGAGATAGCTGGATACGGGCGCGAGTCTGCCCTCCAGCCAGCTGGTAACCGGACGCTGTTGCGCATCCAGCAGATAGATTTCATTGTCGCCAGCAAGATGAAAAAGCCAGCTGCCAAACTCTGCGGGCTTTGCTAACTGTGAAATCAGATCCACTTCGTTCAAGAGGTTTTGGTGTTGAAAAGTAAAATCGGACAGATGCTGCGCGAAAATATTTTCAATCACCTGCTGTTGCTTTTCCTGTGCTTTGGCGTTGCTTTGCACTGTGACCCAGTAGGCGGTAATGCCGCATCCTAACAGGGAAAACAGCACCACAGCCACTACCGGCGCGACAACATTACGCATGAATTCGCGACGTAGTTCAGCGACCGTGCTGTATTCGATTTTCATTGATCTTCCAGGATGAATGAGGTCGTAGCTCCAGGAAACCACTGGCCCTGTAAAGCGCAAACATTACCTTAATACTTATTATCAGCAAAGATAAAGACGGTATTAAATATCCGTTTATCTGAAATTTATCCGGGCCTGACGGGCAGATCGATGTGGTATGAGAGGGGATCAGCAGGCGCTGCGATCGGCGCGATCGCTGCCGGGAAATCCGGGGCATTCTGAGTTTTAAGCGAAGAGCTGAGTGAGGTTTTGCCCCATGCCGACAATCTGCGTACAGGTCTTCCCTTCAGACTGCGATAGCAGAAACGTCCGATCTGTTTTGCTCCTGATTGAATTCTTCCCGTAATGGCGAGGTACACCTCGCCATTGTCAATGCAGCAGGAAAGGGCGTTGATTGGGCCTGAATACCGGCTTTGGCGTTACTTAAGCCAAATCCTGAGGCAGGCCCGGTTTATTATCCCAGTCCGTTTTCTACTAACGCATTACGCGAAATATCCGCTATAGATTTCATTCCGGTCAGCGTCATTGCTACCCGCATCTCTTTCTCGATCAGCGTCAGCAGATTCTCCACTCCGGCCTGGCCTGCGGTTGCCAGCGCATAGAGATAAGCCCGCCCTAACAGGACGGTATCCGCACCCAGCGCAATCATTCGCACTACGTCTAACCCGTTACGGATGCCGCTATCCGCCAGAATGGCAATCTCGCCTTTTACCGCATCGGCAATGGCTGGCAGCGCACGAGCTGTCGACAGCACGCCGTCCAGCTGGCGGCCGCCGTGATTGGATACGATAATACCGTCGGCACCGAAACGTACCGCATCACGGGCGTCATCGGGATCGAGAATACCTTTAATGATCATCGGGCCATCCCAGAACTCGCGGATCCACTCCAGATCGCTCCATGAGATGGAAGGATCGAAGTTTTTGGCCAGCCAGCCGATATAATCCTCCAGCCCGGTCGGTTTCCCGAGATAGGCGGAGATATTACCCAGGTCATGGGGCCTGCCGTTCAGCCCGACATCCCAGGCCCACTGCGGGTGGAGGACGGCCTGAGCATAGCGGCGCAGGGCTGCATTGGGGCCGCTCATACCTGAGTGGGCGTCACGGTAGCGAGCGCCCGGAGTCGGCATATCAACGGTAAATACCAGCGTTGAACAGCCTGCCGCTTTGGCGCGTTCCAGCGCATTACGCATAAAACCGCGATCTTTGAGCACGTAAAGCTGGAACCACATCGGGCGGGAGATGGCCGGGGCAACCTCTTCAATCGGACATACCGATACCGTAGAAAGGGTAAACGGTATCCCCTTTGCCGCTGCCGCTTTAGCCGCCTGCACTTCACCACGGCGGGCGTACATTCCACACAGCCCTACCGGGCCAAGCGCCACCGGCATCGACAGCGTTTCTTTAAACAGCGTGGTGTGCAGAGTGAGATCGGACATATCGTTCAGCACGCGCTGCTTTAAAGCGATCTGTGCCAGATCTTCCACATTACGCCGCAGGGTGTGCTCTGCGTAGGCTCCGCCGTCAATGTAGTGAAACAGGAACGGTGGCAGGATGCGTTTGGCCGCGGCGCGGTAGTCGGTTCCGGCTGAAATAATCATCGATTTTCTTCCCTTGTGATATCGGTATCTTCATCCGGCAGACGGGTGCTGCGCTGCTGCCGGGCTTCATTCTCGTGCAGGGTTTTGAGGGTGGTCAGAACAAAACCCATATGATCCCTTGCCGCACAGCTGGCCCGCTGCGGATCGCCGGCGAGGATCGCCAGCAGCAGCTCTTCATGCTGCTCGGTTAAGCGGGCAAAAATGGTCGGCACGGTGTACATCCGCTGGCGACTGTGCGCCACGGAGGATTGCAGCAGATCGAAGAAGCCGCGCATGGTCTGTAGCAGCACCACATTATGCGAGGCTTCGGCAATCGCCAGATGAAAGCGCACGTCAGCCTGTGTCGCCATCTCCGGCGACAGGCTCTCCTGCTGTTGGATGGCGTCGAAACAGCTTTGCAGCTTTTCACGATCGGCATCGGTGGCCCGCAGCGCCGCATACCAGGCGGTACTGGCCTCAATAGCGTGGCGTGCTTCAAGGATGTCATTACGGTAGTCCGGGTCAGTCGCCACCAGTGTTTTCAGGGGCTGGACAATACGCTGTTCTGACCAGGGCGGCGGCGCTTCACACAGGTAATAGCCACCGCCGTGACGGCTGAACAGTATCCCTTCGCCGACCAGCTTTTGCAGCGCTTCACGCAGTGACGAACGTGATACTTCCAGCTCTTCAGCCAGCTTACGTTCGGCTGGCAGGCGTGTACCAGGCTCCAGCTGTCGGAGGCTGATCAACGTGCGGATGCGCTCCACCAGCTGGCCGGAATTCATGGGATCATCCATGTCAGTACGTAGGCCTGAAGCGTGGTGATGACGCCGACCATGCAGGTGAAGATCAGGCTGTGTTTTACGGTAAAGCGGAACAGATCGGACTCTTTACCCACCAGCCCCACCGCCGCACAGGCAATGGCGATCGACTGTGGGGAGATCATCTTCCCGGTGACGCCGCCCGTGGTATTGGCGGCGACCAGCAACAGATCGGAAACCCCAATCTGCTGCGCCGTGGTGGCCTGCAAGGCAGCAAACAGTGCGTTAGATGAGGTATCAGAACCGGTGAGGAACACCCCCAGCCAGCCAAGGAACGGCGAGAAGAAGGTAAATGCATGGCCGGTATGAGCCAGCGCCAGCGCCAGCGTCGCCGACAGCCCGGAGTAATTAGAGATAAAGGCGAAGGCCAGCACCATGCCGATTGAGTAGATAGGTAGCGCCAGCTCTTTCAGCGTACTGCGGAAAGTAGACAGCGCATCAGCAGGTTTCATCTTCAGGTAAACGATGGAGATCAGCGCTGCAACGATAATGGCGGTGCCGGTGGCAGACAACCAATCGAATTTGAATACCGCCGCATAAGGCGTGATAACAGTGACAACCGGGGGCATTTTCGCCACCAGCTTATCAAGAAACGGGATGGGAATGCTCATCACCAAGTTATACAACGCTCCGCCGGGGCTGAAAAGGGCTTTAAATGGGGGAATGCTCCACAGGGTGACGGTGGCGGTCAGAAACAGGAACGGCATCCACGCGCGAATTATCTGTCCGGTGCGATATTTTTCCACCACCAGCGGCTGCTCAACGCTGTTATCCGCAGGCTTAAAGCGGAAGATTCGCACCGGCTTCCATACGCGCAGAAAGAGCGTCAGACATACCAGTGAAACCAGAGACGAGATAATGTCCGGCAGCTCCGGGCCGAGGAAGTTGGAGCTGAGAAACTGGGCAAGCGCGAATGAACCGCCAGCGACCATGACCGCAGGCCAGGTCTCCTTGATACCGCGCCAGCCATCCATGATAGCCATAATCCAGAACAGGACAATAATCGTCAGGAACGGCAGCTGGCGGCCGACCATCTGCCCGATCTGAAAGCTGTCCAGCCCGGTCACCTGCCCGGCAACAATAATCGGGATCCCCATCGCCCCAAAAGCTACCGGAGCGGTATTCACGATCAGGCACAGGCCCGCCGCATAGAGCGGATTAAAGCCCAGTCCGACCAGCAGTGCCGCAGTAATTGCCACTGGCGCACCAAACCCGGCGGCTCCTTCCAGAAAGGCACCAAATGAGAAGCCTACAATCAGCATCTGTAAGCGCTGGTCGGGAGTGATCGACAAAATTGAGGCACGAATAATATCGAACTGCCCGGTTTTCACCGAAATTTTATAGACGAACACGGCGGCGATAATAATCCATGCTATCGGCCAGAGTCCGTAGAAGAATCCATACGCCATTGAGGCCAGTGCGCGATCGAGCGGCATCCGGTAGAGAAACAGCGCTACCATCAGTGCCAGCACCACGGTGATAGTGGCGGCGAGGTAGCCTTTCAGCTTCAGCTTAATCAGCGCGAAAAAGAAAAACAGAATCGGAATGGCGGCGATCAGGCTGGATAGCCAGATATTGCCCAGCGGATCGTACACTTGTTGCCAGGGTTGCATACAGGATTCTCCAGAGGCGGTCATGATGTGCCCCCTGCTGATTATGGTCCTACCAATTCAGCTATTCGGGGGTGCTTGTTGCAGATAGTTAATATTTTGTTAGCCAAATACAATGAATGTTGTTTGTTTTTTGGTTTTCTGTGGCCGGAGTGGCGATTTATTCAAAAGTGGTAGGACCATAAAAGCCGGTGGCAGAGAAGTGGGAGGAGGTGCAGATAAAAAAAACGCACCGGGGCAGGTGCGTTATGGTTGCCGGGGCAGGTTAACGCCAGGCGCTGTTCTTTAACACTGAATATTTACCGCAGCCCTGCAACAGGATCGCCGCCGAGGCCAGCGCATACAGGGCGATCTCCTCAAGAGCCCAGGCACCAACCGGCGTCAGACTGAAGGTATTCCCGAGATCGGCCAGCAGCCAGGCAACCACCATCGTGCCGATAACGGTCAGGGCAGACAGGCGGCAGAGGATCCCGAAGATCAGCAGCAGCGGTGCCACTACTTCACCCAGCAGTACGCCGTAGCCGATAAAAGCCGGCAGCCCGTGGGCGACCAGCATTCCCTGAATTCCGCCAACCCCGGCATGAAGCTTATGCCAGCCATGGAAAAGCATCAGGCCACCGACCGTCAGCCGCAGCAATAATTTGGCCGCGTCGGGGTGTGAGAACATCTGGTTAAATCGGGTGAGTGTATTAGCTATCATCATTGTTATTCCCGTTTGAGGTATCTTGAGATAATACTCATTCTCATCCTGGGATATATCGCAACTGAGGGAAGCCTTGTCCAAAATCAACAAAATAGGGCGGGGAGGGAACAAGCAGGAAGCGAAAAATTCCTCTGTATGCGGGCCGTTTTAGCCCGCATTAATTATCAGCTAAATTAACTCCGTGGTGCGCTGGCAGCCTTGCCTTGTTTTTCAAGAGCGGCTTTGCCGTCCTTCAGATACTGCATATTGCCTATTTCCGGCACGCTGTACTGACCGTCGTGATAAACCACTTTTACTACGGCAGCATTCTCCAGCGGCTTATTTCTTGCCGGGTTATCGGTTAAACCAGCCATAATAGTCTGAATGGCCAGGCCGGAAGAGACAGCCAGCACCGTCTTATCCCCCTGAGCTTCCGCCTGATCGATCATCGTTTTTAATGCCTCAGAGGTGCGGGCTTTAACCTGCTGAAAAGTTTCCGCCTTGCCACAGCGGTCGGCTTTGGAAATCGCATCGATCTGTTTATCCGTGGTAAGCGCACCGGCTTTAATATGACGCCACAACTCAGCGCCATCTTTCAGGCCCAGTGACTTCGCGGCACCAGCTATCATCTCCGAGTTCGGATAGCCTTCAAAACAGCCAAAGTAGACTTCACGTAAGCCTTTCAGCTCACGCGGCTGGTAATTTTTTACTCCTTCCTGCTGCAAAATAACCCGCAGGGTTTCACGCTGGCGGCCGGCATCACTGGAGTAGAAACTATCGAATTTAATCTTCTTCAACCCTTCGCCAACGTCGCGCGCCATAGTGATACCCTGTTGTGTCAGCGGGCTGTCTACCCAGCCCTGCACCTGCTCTGTGGAGTTGAGCAGAGTCTGACCATGGCGCACAAAGTAGACAGTAATGCTGTCATCCGCTGCCGGAACCGGCGCGGTATAAGCAGCAACGGTTGTGGTGGTTGCTGCGAGTAAGACCAGCCCGGCCATCATCCTTTTTTTCATCATTAAAACTCCTGTATGACATTGAAAAAATCCTGTTTCGGAATAAAAAAAACCCACCCAGATATCCGTGGCTTATAGCGCGATTAATAGCGACTATTTAGCCCTGAATACCCGAGCAGGTTTTGCCTGGATAGATCCAGTAACAATCCTGACAATGTGAATAACACTGTTTAAAAAGCAGATATCTATAAACAGGATTATTTCTTATATAACTGTGATCCTCTTCACGCCCTTATTTTTATGCTTCACCTGACGCTATAAAAAGCATTTATACCTTAAAACGACATCGTGACTCCGGCGTAATAGGCGCGGCCCGGTTCGTTATAGGTGGATGCGCCGTCGTTCTCGCGATAAATCTGTTTATCAAACAGATTACTGACGCCACCCTTCAGGCTCAGATTCCTGGTGAGGGTGTAATTCAGGTTCAGCCCGACTACGGAATAGGCGCCAATTTCTTTGCTGGAAAGTCCGGTGTCTCCTTCAAGGCGGCTTTCAGTGAACTCACGCGGTTTCTGGCGACCGTACAGCGTCCAGTTCAGTTCGGTGGAGAACTTATCGGTGATCTGATAATCCAGCATCGAGTTAATGGTGTATTTTGGAATGATCGACAGCGGGTTACCGGTTTCCTTGTTTTTTGACTCAATCATATAGGTGGCATTGGTGCGCCAGTCGAGCACGTCCTCAACCAGTGGCAGCGTCAGACTGGCTTCCAGCCCTTCCACCACCGCTTTGCCGCCGTTCTCCCATTGCAGGATATTGTAGCCATTCGAAGCCGTACCCAGCAATTCGGTGCCGGAAACGATTTTATTCTTGTAGTCGTTGCGGAACCAGGTCAGGCCCGCTGCGTATCCGTCGGCGGCAAACTCCAGCCCCAGCTCTTTGTTAACGCTGACTTCTGCATCCAGATTATCGTTACCAATCAGATAGCAGCTACCGGTGGCAACCGTGGTCGGGCAGCCGTTGCCACGGGTACTGAGCAGATAGCCTTCGCTGGACTGATAGAGGTTAGGCGCTTTAAACACCCGGGCAATACCCGCTTTCAGCTTGAATCCCTCACCCAGTTCCTGGGAGACGTTTAAGCTGGGGCTCCAGTTGGCACCAAATTCACTGTGGTGATCGAGGCGCAGCCCCGGGATCAGGAAAGTGCCTTCCCATGGCTGGATATTGTCTTCGAAATAGACAGCTGCGGTGGTTGCGCTGTTTTCCGTATTACGATCCGACGGATTACCCGATATATCACCGATCGTCTCACCGCTGGCATCGGTTGCTGACATGGAGGCAGGATCGTCGAGTTTTTCATGATTCCACTCGGCACCAAGGGTGACGGTTTGTTCAATCCAGCGATCAAACGGCACGTTAACTTCTCCGCTGGCACGATAGTTTTGCAGGCGGCTGGTGCTGTATTCGTCGCTGTTAATCATTCCTTCTACACGACCACCCGCTCCCTCTTTCAGGCGCGTGTTATTGGTTTTCTCGTAATTGAAGGCAAGTTTTGAGTCGCCCCAGTCCCAGAAGCCGTTATGGGTCATGCCGTAAGATTGACGATACAGACGATTAGTTTCGGAACCATACAGCGAATCAACCAGCCCGCCCGGACTGATATTGCCGTTACTGTACTGCGTATCCCCTGCGTAGATATTGCCCTGGCGGCTGTAGCCATAGCTGAAATCCATAATCTGTGAGGGCGTGATTTTCCATGAAATCAGCGTATTAATATCTTTATTACGCACCCCTTCGCGGCCAGCGGCATACGAGCCATTCTGTGCCTGGTTGATATCGGCGGCGTCAGCGTCTGTTTTGTTCAGGTTGCCATACAGGCGCATGGTCAGTGCATCGCCTGCCAGCGGGCCGCTCAGGCTGAAGTTGGTGCGCTTGGTGTCGCCTTCTTTACTGTCTTCCGGCTGGTTAGTAAACAGCGAAAGTGAGCCGTGCCACTCTTTGGTCGGACGTTTGGTATGGATGTTAATCACACCGCCAGCGGCACCGGATCCGTAACGTGCAGCGGCCGGGCCACGCAGAACCTCAATCCGTTCAACCATCTCCGCAGGTACCCAGTTGCTGTCACCACGGCTGTCACGTTCACCTTTCCAGCTATAGCGTACTGAGTTACGTGAACTGACCGGCACGCCGTCAATCAGGATCAGCGTGTTTTCCGGACCCATACCGCGAATATCAATCTGGCGGTTATTGCCCCGGCTGCCGTTGGCGCTGTTACCGGTCAGGTTGACCCCGGGCATTTTACGGATGATGTCGGACAAATCGTTAACTGGCGGATTCTTAGCGATATCCTCTGCGGTGATGACCGACACGCCTGGCTGTTGCTTCAGCTCCTGCTCTGCCGTTTTCTGAACCATCATTACGTTTTCATCTTCGCCGTCGGCGTTAATGTCGCCAGCGGCAACTGCCGTACCGGCGATAGTCGCCGTCAATAACAGCGCCAGAGGGTGTAGTCGAAAGTGTCCGTACCTGTTCATCGCATCATCTCATTCTGTATGGTGTTGTAAGAGAATGTGCATGATAACGATAATTGTTCTCGTTTCTATGGTGATTAATACGAATCCATAAAATCTCCACAATTGGCCACTTTTGTCAATAAAAGTAAACGATCGGATTTTATTTCATCTATAACAGCAGGTTATGGCGTTCATCATTTCTTCACAATCTACATAATTGCCGCAAGTTATGAATTTTGGCTTTTTTTTGAGCGCAGAATGACATGTTGTGGCTACCCATTGGCAGACGTAGTCGTTATTATCCGGCAACAAAATCTAACGCGAATCATTCTCATTTTTAATACTTATCTGATTCTCAGGAGAGAAAATGCGCTTCCCTCAGGCTTTGGTTTCAACGCTTTTTTCCATCATGCTGCTCTCTGCCCCCGTGGCTCTGGCAGCAGACGCCGCAACGCTTGAGATCGTTCACGCGCAGGGCACCACTGCCGTGCCGAAAAACCCACAGCGAGTGGTGATCCTCAGCCCGGCAACGCTGGATATTGCCGATGCCCTGGGCGTCAAGGTAATCGGAGTACCGCAGACGAGCGCGCATTACCCGGCGCATCTGGCGAAGTACAACGACTCCGCGTATTTCAATGCGGGCACGCTGTTTGAACCTGATTATGAAGCCCTGAGCAATGCGAAACCTGACCTGATTCTCGCCGGTGCCCGCGCTATCGAGGCCTATGGCAAGCTGAGTGAAATTGCTCCAACAATTTCTCTCGACCTTGATCCAAAGCACTTCGTGCAGAGCCTGACTGAACGCACCGAACAGCTTGGCACTATCTTCGATAAGCAGGATAAGGCCCGCGAAGTCATCGCCGCGTTTAATACACAGATTGCCGATCTGCGTAAAGAATCGACCCACGCCGGAAGCGCCATGATGCTGATGATTAACGGCGGTAAAATTAGCGCCCACTCACCTGGCTCCCGCTTCGGTTTTATCTATGATGTTTTGGGCTTTAAACCGGCTACCAGCTTCCCGCAAACAGGCAAGCACGGTAATGCGGTCTCTCCTGAGTTCATTATGGAAGCCAATCCGGACTGGCTGTTTGTACTGGATCGCGATAGCGCCATTGGCCGCAAAGAGGGGGCTTCTGCACAGCAGGTGCTGGACAACCCGCTGGTGCGTAAAACCAATGCCTGGAAAAAACAGCAGGTGGTATATCTCGATTCCGGTTCGCTTTACATTGCCGGTGGTATTCAGAGCTACAGTAATCTGATGACCCAGGTGAAGCAGGTGCTGGATAAAGCGAAAACTCAGCCGTAAATGAAATCCTTTGCCTTTATTACAGGCCTGGCACTATTGCTGGGCCTGATTGTTTGCAGCCTGTTTGTCGGCGTCAGCCGCGTTACGCTGGTCAGCCTGTGGTCAGATCCGGAAATGCGGGAGATTCTGATGCTGAGTCGCTTTCCGCGCACCGCAGCTCTGCTACTGGCAGGCAGCGCAATGAGCGTGGCGGGGCTGATTATGCAGATGCTGACGCAAAACCGTTTTGTTGAGCCTTCCGTGGTGGGTACCACGCAGTCTGCCAGCCTCG